>DHHN01000035.1 GCA_002403295.1 bacterium UBP1_UBA4771
GCCGCCGCTTGCTGGCGGGCGAGCTCGTTCCGTCTCGGCGCCATGTAGAGCGCTTCCCATCCGATGAGAATGGCAAACGTGATGACGATCGCGAGCAACGATCTTCGATCCATGAACTCCTCTTTTTCCCGGGAAGCGGGGCTCGCGGGCAAAGCGATCGGGCGGGCCGTCGGGCGGTCCTATCGAAATCAACGCACGGGGTCGTATCCGCCCCGCGCGAACGGATGGCACCTGAGAAGACGCTTGGCGGCGAGCGCCGCGCCGCGGCCGGGGCCGTGGCGGCGGACCGCCTCCTCCGCGTACTGGGAACACGACGGTATGAACCGGCACGCCGGCGGATGATATGGAGAGATGGTTGCTCTGTATATGCGCAGCAGCGCGAGAGCGATGTATGTGGCGATTCTCGTCATCATCCGTTCGATATCAGGAGTCCGGCCCTCTCGAGCGAGCGTTCCACATCCGTGTAGATCTCGTGAAACTCGGTTTCCTTCGGGTTGAACGAGGCGATGAATACGATCCAGAGGTTGCGCTCGGCGATACGTCTCTCGAGCCGCTTGAATATCTCCCTCATGTGCCTCTTCGCCCGATTCCGCTGACAGGCCTTGCCTATTTTCTTGCTTGCTACGAACCCGGGGACGACGCCGCCATCTTCGCGCTTCAAGAAGTAGATGACGACCCTGTTCCCGGCTTCCCTTGCACCTTCGCTATAAACAAAACGAAATTGGCGATTGCTCTGCAATGTCCGTGATGCCATGAGGCATCACATCCTTCGCTGTCAGACCGTGAGGCGTTTTCTTCCCTTTGTTCTCCTCCTTTGCAGGACCTTGCGGCCGTTCTTGGTAGCCATGCGCTTTCGGAATCCGTGCGTCGTCTTCCTTCTCGTGTTATGCGGCTGAAACGTTCTTTTCATATCTGCTTCCTTCGCTGCTGGTGGAAATGCCTCGCATCCGTCAGGCCCTATTATACAAAAGCAGAATAGAATAGGAAAGCCCTGTTTCGTTGTCAAGCTCATAATAGCGCGATTTTCTATCTCCTTGCCGCTGCTGGGGTTTTGTCGCGCGCCGGGATCGGCCGCACGCGCATTTTGCGGCCCTTCCGTGCGAATCCGCGCGGTCTATCGCACAATTCTTTGCCGGGCAACGTGTTAGGAAATATTTCCCCCGCTCGCCATATTTCTCTTGCCACCCTCCGAGCCTTGTGGTAGATTACCGCCCGCGGGACAGGGGGGCTCGCCCCCCATGAGCGATATATAACACACTGGCTTACATCTTTTTCGCGCTCCTATCTTGTGTTGTGGATAACGCTCCGAACTGTTTTGTAATTTCCCGCCGATTTTATTGTGATAATTAGAGTTGCGCTGTTTTCCACAATTGTGGAAAGCCGCTTTAATTCAAAGGGGTTTTTCGGAATCTCCTAGAGGGGTTTTGCTTCTCCATCGGGGAAGCGCTCGGGGCTTATAATCTCTCGTATCCGCGATGAAGGAAGAACTCGCACGCCTTTGGGACACCATTCTCGAACGTCTCGCCACGCTCGTCAACGCCCAGAGCTACCAGACGTGGTTCAAGCCGACGCGTCTCGTGGCGTGCGAGGGCGGCCGGCTCGTCATCGAGGGACCGAACCCGTTTTTCGTCGATTGGCTCGCCGAGCATCATCGCGACAAGATCGAGTACGCGGCGCGGGAGATCCTCGGCGAGGAGCCGACGCTGGAGTTCGTCGCCGCCGCCGTCCCCGAGCGCGCCGCCGCGCCGGAGGCGCACGCCACGCGCGCGATCGTCGTGAACGACCCCGTCGCGATCCCGAGCGGATGCCACCTCAACGCCCGCTACGTCTTCGACGAGTTCATCGTCGGCAGCTCGAACCGGATGGCGAACGCCGCCGCCCGCGCGGTCGCCGACCAGCCGGCCCAGGTGTACAACCCGCTCTTCATCTACGGCGGCGCCGGGCTCGGCAAGACGCACATCGTTCAGGCGATCGGCCATCACGTCATCGCGAACCATCCGCGCTTGCGCGTTTCGTACGCAACGTCCGAAGGGTTCACGAACGAGCTCATACAGGCCATCCGCTCCGGGACGACGCACGCTTTCAAGGAGCGCTACCGGTCGATCGACATCCTTCTCATCGACGACGTGCAGTTTCTCGCCGGCAAGGAGAGCACGCAGGAGGAGTTCTTCTTCACCTTCAACGCCCTCCACAACGCGAACAAGCAGATCGTCGTCACGAGCGACCGGCCTCCGAAAGAGATCCCGGGGCTCGAGGAGCGCCTCGTCTCGCGCTTCGAATGGGGTCTCGTCGCCGATATCCAGCCGCCGGACGTCGAGACGAGGATCGCCATCCTGCGCAAGAAGGTGGAGAAGGAAAAGATACTGATCCCGGACGACGTGATCCAGTTCATCGCCGAGAACGTCAAGAGCAACATACGCGAGCTCGAGGGATCTCTCGTCCGCATCCTCGCCTACTCGAGCCTGACGTGCCGCGAGGCCACCCTCGATCTCGCGCGGGAGGTTCTCCGCGACTTCATGAAACCCTCCGCCTCGCGCAAACCCTCCGTCCCCGTCATCAAGAAGGCGGTGGCGCAGCACTTCGACATCCCGCTCGAGACGCTCAAGGCGAAGACCCGTATCGCACGGGTCGTTCTCGCCCGCCAGGTCGCGATGTACCTCGCGCGCGAGCTCACCGACGCGTCGCTCGTCGGCATCGGTTCGTTCTTCGGCAATCGGGATCACAGCACCGTGCTGCACGCGTGCGCAAAGGTCAGAGCGGCGGCCGAAGCCGATCCGGCGCTCAAGCGCAAGCTGCAAACGATCCTGGAAGAGCTTTCGGCCTGATGCCGCGCGGGGTCCCGGGAGATTCCCACAGAGTCGACATCCATG
>DHHN01000014.1:0-1347 GCA_002403295.1 bacterium UBP1_UBA4771
GGATCCCGTCCCCGTCGTTGTCGAGATCGGGGCAGCCGTCCGTATCCTCGAAGCCGTCGAAGTCCTCGGGGTCGTCCGGACATTTGTCGACCTTGTCCTCGATCCCGTCGCCGTCGCGATCCTGCGGCAGCACGCTCCCGCCGAACGAGAGCATGAAGTAGATCGTCCAATCGGGAACCCCGGTAAAGGCCCTGTTGCTCTCGGGATTGAGGTTGATGTCGGCAGCGAAGGTGACGCCGCCGCCCTTCTCGGAGAGCAGCTTGACGCCGGGCGTGATCGTGTAGACGTTCGTGTTTCCCGGCAGGTAATACGCGTCCCCTTCCTTGAAGTCGGCGTTCAGGAATTTATCCCACGTGAACTCGGCGAAGAGGCTCGATCCCTTCGCGAGGAACTCGATTCCCGCGCCGAACTGGAAGACGTCGTTGAACCCGTCGCTCTCGCCGTCCGGGGATTTCGGATAGCCGGGAGGGAAAAAGCCGGTCGAGTCGGGATTGTTCGCGTAGAGGATCCCGTACCCGTCGTCCTCGTTCTTGTTGAAACGGTATCCGGCGTTGAGATGCAGCATCATCGGAACGAATTTCCTGCTCTCGGGAACGCTCAGCGAGAGAAGCCCCTTCACGCCGAATTCGGTCGCGCCGGTCGTGAACCCGGCCTCCTTGCGCCCCGTCGGAAAACTCGCGTGGCCGAGAACGCCCACGGCGACGTATTTCGTCGGAACGGGAGGACAGAGCTTGAGGAGGAGATCCGTGTCTCCGAGGCCGCCTCTCGTGCGGGTCTCGAAGACCTCGTCGACCTCGTACTCGCTCGGCACCTGCATGATCCAGTTGCGCACGTTGAGCGCCGCCGAGAATTCGACGTAATCGCTCAATCCGAAGGTGAGCGCGGCGCGGGAGCCGAAGAAATGGTAATCGACGTCCGCTTCGTCGAAATCGGTCGGATTGAGCATGCTTCGCGGGCCCTTCGTGAGCGTCGCGCCCGTCTTGTAGTACGACGTGCCGAGAGAGAAAAGCAGCATGCCTCTCCCGACCGTGCCGGCGCGCTCCACATGGAGCAAACCGGACGTGCCCTTCCATCCGTCCTGGCACCATGCGGCGCTCGACGCCGCGAGCACCGCGACGAGGGCGAGCGCGCACACCGTTCGTTTCATTCCGCTGCCTCCTGTCTGGTTCCCCGTGCCGCCGTCCGGATCATCCCAGGTTTGTATCATGTTTCGTGCCAGTATCCGATCCGCCGGCCCCGGAACTCCCGTCCTTCCCCGTCGTTTCCGGTTCGGCGTCGCCGCGGGCCGATTCGTCCACGAAGTTCATCCGCAGCTCCGTCAGGACCGTGTCGAGATGCCGCCGCTCC
>DHHN01000014.1:1467-5447 GCA_002403295.1 bacterium UBP1_UBA4771
CGCCGTTTTCGGATGTCATGGATGGTCCCTCCTCGCGGTTCGCCCCCGACTATAGAAACGCCGCCCTCCCCCCGTCAACAGAAAACAGGGCGAAAAAAAGCCGCCCGCGGGCGGCGGGCGGCTTCGATGCCGGCGCGATGGCGGGCGGCGGGTTCAATCCGCCCTCCGCTCGGAGGCGAACCAGATAATCCTGGCCTGATCGGCGCCGGAGACGTTCGCGTAACCGTGCTTCTGGCTCGCGACGAAATAGATGCTGTCCCCCTCCACGAGATCGTGCAGCTCGCCGTCGACCGAAAAGCGCACGGCTCCCTGAAGGACGAGCGCGGCCTCGTCGCCCTCGTGCGCGTGGAGTCCGACGTCAGCGCCTTTCGCGGGCGCGAGCGTGATGAGCTGGGCGTTGATCTTGCCGCTCGGAATGGATTTCGTGAGCATCTCCCGCGTGCCGATGCAGCGCTCGAGCGCGCAGGGCCTGCGGTCCTCGAACGAAACGCACGAAACGTCTTCGAGCTCCTCGTCCTCGATGAAGTACGCGGGATCGCGTCCGAGGGCGTCGGCGATGCGAACGAGGGCGCCGATCGTCGGGGAGGTCTTGCCGCGCTCGATCTCGGAGATGTGCGTCGCCGAAATCCCGGCCTTCGCCTCCACGTTCTTGAGCGTGAGATGCTGCGCTTCGCGCACCTTCTTGATCCGTTTGCCGATCTCTTCCTTCGATATCATTGCTTCATGCTCCTCCTCGTCGCGCCGGCGCCTCTCACAGGCTGTACGGCGGCAGGGTGATCCAGATCGCGCGGCATTTCGCGTCGCCGATGTTCCGCATCGCGTGGGGCTTCGCCGCCTTGTAATGGATGCTGTCCCCTTCCTTGAGAATGTATTTCTGGTCGCCGATGATGATCTCCATGACGCCCTTCGTCACGATGGCGAACTCCTCGCCGCCGTGCGTGCTCGTTTCCTCCGGGCGTTTGATTCCCGGCTCGAGCTCGACCTCGAGAAACGAGAAGCGCGGGGTCGGGATATCCTTGGCGAGGCTGTAGTACGTCGCGCCCCAATCCTTGAACTGCATCTTCTTCCGTTTCGTCTTGTTGATGACGGACACCTTCGCGACGTTCTGTTTTTCGACGAAATAGGCGACATCCGTGCCCATCGCTTCCGCTATCTTGGCGAGCGCACCAACCGTCGGCGAGGTCATGCCGCGCTCGATCTCGGAGACGTGGGTCGCTGAAACCCTGGCCTTGATCTCGATATCCTTCAGCGTAAGCCCTTTCGACAGCCTGAATTGCTTGATTCTCGAACCGATTTCGTCTTTGTCGTCCATTGCAGCCCCCCGCCGTTGCCCTATGGGATAAAAAGACCATAAAATGCATGTCGAGCTACATATTAAGATAATGAGCAATTATTTTCAAGATTGAATTTTATCATTCTGCAATTATTGCTGATTAATGCAATTCGATTCCATTAAATGAATTAGGAACCACCTCATGGGGGCGGGCGGATTCGGCGTGTTTTTCTTATCTCTTTCATTTATCTGGACTTGATGCGCTGCTTCCCGTATATTCGACCGCAAGGTTCGGAGTTTGTCGAAATGCCTCTCACAGCCGGAAAAATTCTCGTCATCAGGCTCAGCTCCCTCGGCGATATCATTCTGCTCGCCCCCGAGCTCTTGCGGCTCAGAAACGCCGCGCCGGCCGCGGTCATTCACCTTCTCACGAGGGAACGCTACGCGGGGCTCTTCGATGGAAACACCTATCTCGACGAGGTCCTGACGCTCGGCCGTGGCGGACTCGGCGAGCTCGCGCGGGTTCGCCGCCGTCTCGCGCGGGAACGCTACGACGTCCTCGTCGACGCTCACGGCGTCCTGCGGAGCGGCATCCTCTTTCATTCCCTCCACGCGCCGAAAAAGGTCCGGATCCGCAAGAACGGGATCGCGAAATTCGCCCTCATCGCGGGCAAGACGAATCTGTACCGCGGCGTCGTCACGCAGTCGCGACGGTACGCGCGGCTCTTCGAAGCGCTCGGGCTCGATGCGGGAGGCGAAGACGTGGAGCTGCCGGTGCCCCCGCGCGCGGTCGCCGGGGCGGACGCCGCCCTGTCCCGCGCCGCGCCGGGCGCCGCGCGCCTCGTCGCCTTCGCCCCCGGCGCGCGATGGGAAACGAAGACGTGGCCGCGGCGGCATTACGCCGATCTCATGCGGCTCGCCGCGGCCCGGGGATATGCGACGCTTCTCATCGGCGGCCCGGCGGACGCGGAGGCGAACGCCGGTATCGCGAAGAGCGTCTCCCCGGCGCCTCTCGATCTGACGGGCAGGCTCTCGATCCTCGAATCGGCGGCGGTGCTGAAACGAAGCGCCGCGCTCGTGACGAACGACTCGGCGCCGCTTCACCTCGCCGAGGCTGTCGGCACGCCGGTCGTCGCCTTCTTCGGTCCGACCGTGCGCGACTTCGGCTATTTCCCGCGATTGGCGCGGAGCGTCGCGCTCGAGGTGCATCTGCGCTGCAGGCCCTGCTCCCGAAACGGCGCCCGCCGGTGTCCCTACGGCACGAAGGAATGTCTCGCGGCGATATCGCCGCAGCGGGCGATGGACGCCCTCGCGGGGCTCCTCGGGGAACCGGAGGTCAGCGCGTGAGAATCGGGCACGCCGTCTATAACGCCCTGCTTCCCGCCGCGGCGCTCGCCGCGCGCGCCGCCTCCCTCTGGAACGGAAAGATCGCGGAGGGGCTCGCCGGCCGCCGCGGCCTGCGGGAGCGCTGGGTCGCCGGCGCGGCGAAGCTCCGGCGGACGAGCCCCCTCGCGTGGTTTCACGTCTCTTCCGTCGGCGAGTTCGAGCAGGCGAAGCCGGTCATGAGCCTGCTCGCCGAGCGTCCCGGCGGCATCGAGATCGCGCTCACCTTCTACTCGCCGTCGGGCATGAGCTACTACCGGCGCTTCGACCGGTCGAAGCGAATCGACGCGGTCGGGTTCTTCGATTATCTGCCCTTCGATACTCCGGACAACGCGCGGTTCTGCCTCGACACCCTGCGGCCCGACATCCTCGTGTACGTGAAGTTCGACATCTGGCCGAATCTCGTCGTCGAGGCGTCGAAACGCGGCGTTCCGCAAGCGCTCGTCGCCGGCACGCTCTCCCCGGGCTCGATGCGGCTCTCGCGGATCGCGCGGGGTTTCTACGGCGACCTCTACTCCCGGCTCGGAGCGATCGCGGCGATTTCGGAGGAGGACGCGGACCGCTTCCGCCGCGACGCCCGCGGCGCCGTCGAGATCGTCGTCGCCGGGGACACGCGATTCGATCAGGTCTGCCGGCGGATCGACGCGTCGACGGTGACGCTGCCGGGCGGCGTCGCCGCCGCCGGAAGGACGTGGATCGTCGCGGGGAGCACGTGGCCGAAGGACGAGGCGCTCGTCGTTTCGGGATACCGCGCGCTCCGGAAAACACGCCGCGACGTCGGGCTCATACTCGTTCCGCACGAGCCTTCCGCCGCACGGCTCGCCGCGATCCGCCGCGCGCTCGCCTCCGCCGGACTTCCCTGCCGGCTGCTCTCGAGCCTCGGCGACGAGGCCCCGGAGGAGGAAGACGTCGTCGTCGCCGACGGCGTCGGCTACCTCGCGGAGCTCTACCGCGCCGGGCGCATCGCCTACGTCGGCGGCAGCTTCACCACCGGCGTCCACAACGTGATGGAGCCCGCGGTTCTCTCCCTCCCCGTGTTTTTCGGGCCCCGCATCGACAACTCGTACGAGGCGCGGCGCCTCGTCGAGCTCGGCGCCGCGAAGATCGTGCGGACGGGCATCGATTTCGCCCGCGAGGCGGATGCGCTGCTCGAGGATCCGGATCGACTCGAGCGCGCGGGCGCCGCCGGCTCGCGCTTCATACGAAATCATTGCGGAGCGGCTCCCCGTTGCGTAGATTTGCTGGAAACGCTCCTCGCCGGAAATAGGTGACACGTGGAACAGCAGCACAGGATTCCGCCCCAGCCCCGATTCATCCAGATCGA
>DHHN01000014.1:5616-10043 GCA_002403295.1 bacterium UBP1_UBA4771
ATGAACGCCGGGGCCGGGAGCTCATCGAAGCGGGGATCGATCTCGTGCGCTTCAGCATCGACGCGTTCTCGCCCGAGACATACGCGCAATGCCGCGTCGGCCTCGATTACGGGAGGGTCGTCGACAACGTCGACCGCTTCATCGCGCTCGCGCGCGCTCACGGCGGGCGCGCCGCGACGGAGGTCCGGATGATCGACATGGATCTCAATCGCGGCGAGCAGGACGCCTTCGTCGAGTACTGGGGGGCTCGCGCGGACCGGGCGCTCATCGTGCCGCTCTACAACTGGCCGTGGGACGAGGGCGTCGAGATGGTGCGAAAGCCGTGCCTCAAGATGCGCGAGGAGATGTTCTTCTACACGGACGGCCGCGCGGTGCTGTGCTGCTGGGACATCGCCGGGCGCGCCGTGATCGGCGACGTCACGAAGGAGAGCGTTCTCGACATCTGGAACGGCGCCGCGCGCCGCGAGTACGAGGCGTATCTCTCGCGCGGGGAGCGGGAAAAAATCTCCCTCTG
The DNA here is from genome assembly GCA_002403295.1 of bacterium UBP1_UBA4771. GTDB lineage: Bacteria > Krumholzibacteriota > Krumholzibacteriia > Krumholzibacteriales > Krumholzibacteriaceae > SSS58A. The sequence continues at coordinate 6,131 of DHHN01000014.1, forward strand.
CTCCCGCTGCGACGCCTATCGGGACCGCCGCTTCGAGGGATTCCCCGACTGAACGTTCGAGCCTTTCCCCCGCACGGAAACACGTCCCCCTCCGGTCGAGCCGGCGGGCCACGGGATGCTGCCCGGCCGGACGAGCGTCGGCCGTCCGGACGTGAAATCGACGATCGTCGAAGGACGCGCCGGCGTCCGGCCCCGCTTCGAGACGTATGCGTCGAGGCCCGGAAAGGCGCGCTCGATATCCGCGATCCGCGACAGCGGTCGTCGGCCCGCCAGGTTGGCGCTCGTCGAAACGAGCGGCTCGCCGACCGCGGCGATGAGCGCGCGAAGCGCCGCATGCCGCGGCACGCGCACGGCGACGACGCCGCGCGGCGCGAGAGCGGCGGGGAGATTCTTCCGGGCGGGAAGGAGCGCCGTGAGCGGCGCCGGCCAGACGCGCGAGAGGACCTCCTTCGCCCCGCCGGGCCACCGGGAAACGAGCCGATCGGCCATCGCGGCGTCGGAGGCGAGCAGTATGAAACCGCTCGCGCTCGCGCGCCTCTTGAGCGCCCGGATCCGTTTCACGGCGCCGGCGCGGAAGGCGGCGCAGTGGAGGCCGTACATCGTGTCGGTCGGAAGAACGGCGGTGCCGCCGGCCGCGAGGGCGGCGGCGACGCGCGCCGAGAGGGAGCGCGTAAAAAGGCCTTTCAGCTTCGGTGCCATTGTTCGCGCATGTCCTGCAACGCGCCCGCGATCCGTTCGTCCGAGAGCGCGAGGATCTCCGCGGCGAGGACGGCCGCGTTCCGCGCCCCGGCCATGCCGACGGCCACCGTTGCGACAGGAACGCCGGGAGGCATCTGCACGATGGCGAACAGGGCGTCGATGCCGCCGGGGAGACCGCTCGCGAGCGGCACCCCGATGACGGGGCGCATCGTGAGGGAGGCGACGTATCCCGGCAGCGCGGCGGCCATGCCCGCGCCGGCGATAAAGACCTTCGCACCGCGCCGAAGCGCGTCCTCGACGTACTCGACCGTCGCCTTGGGCCGCCGGTGCGCCGACGAGACCCGCAGCTCGCACGCGACGCCGAGCCGCTCGAGCTCGTCGACGCACGCCTGCATCGTCTCGCGGTCGGATTCGCTCCCCATGATCACGGCGACCTGAATATTCTCTTTCAAGCTTTCTCCTTTCTCCCGTTCCCGGCGAGCGCCCGCGCGCCGATATCGCCTCTCGAGAACGCGCCCTCGAACGTGATCGCCTCGACGCCCCGATAGGCCTGCCCGATCGCCGCGCCGAGATCCGGCGCGACGGCGGTCACCCCGAGCACGCGGCCGCCCGACGTGACGATCGCTCCGTCCCGGAACGCCGTGCCGGCGTGAAAAACGACGCACCCGCGGCGCTCCGCCTCGTCGAGCCCCGCGATCTCGAGCCCCGCGCGGTACGGCCCCGGATATCCGCCCGAGGCGACGACGACGCACGCCGCGGCGAGGGAGCTCGTCGCGAAGGCGGCGCGATCCAGCTCGCCGCGCGTCGCGGCCCGGATCGTTTCGCAAAGATCGCCGTCGAAGAGCGGCAGCACCGCCTGCGTTTCCGGGTCGCCGAACCGGCAGTTATATTCGAGCACCTTCGGCCCGTCCGCGGCGAGCATGAGACCGAAGTAGAGAACGCCGGCGCCGGCGATGCCGTCCGACCGCATGCCCGCGAACGTCGGCTCGATGATCGCGCCGCGGATGCGCTCGAGCATATCCGGCGAGAGCGCCGGCACCGGCGCGTACGCGCCCATGCCGCCCGTGTTGGGGCCGCGATCGCCGTCCAGCGCGCGTTTGTGATCCTGCGACGGCGCGAAGAGACGATACGTCGAGCCGTCGAATACGGAGAGGATCGACACCTCGGGCCCCTCGAGGAACTCTTCGACGACGAGACGGTTCCCCGCCGCCCCGAACTCCTTTTTCAGCATCACGAGGGAGACCGCTTCCCGCGCTTCCTCGTGCGTCTTCGCGATGATGACGCCCTTGCCGGCGGCGAGCCCGTCGGCCTTCATGACGAAGGGCGGCGCGGCCCGCTCGATCGACGCGAGCGCGGCGCCCGCGTCGTCGTACACGGTGAAGCCGGCCGTCGGAATTCCATGGCGGCGCATGAACTCCTTCGCCCAGACCTTGCTCCCCTCGAGCCTCGCCCCCGCGCGGCCGAAGCCGAAGATCCCGAGGCCGCGCGCCGAGAAGAGATCGACGATCCCGGCCACGAGCGGCGTCTCGGGTCCGACGACGGTGAGATCGATGCCCCTCTCCTCGGCGAACGCGAGAAGCCCCACGGCGTCGTCGGCGCTCAGGCCGACGCATTCCGCGACGCGGGCGATCCCCGCGTTGCCCGGAGCGGCGTAGAGCTTCGAGACGAGCGGCGACTGCGAGATCTTCCACGCGATGGCGTGCTCCCGGCCGCCGCCGCCGATGATGAGTACCTTCATGGGTCCTTTCCCTCCGCGCCCGACCGGCGTCCCGATCGCCGCCGCACAGCCGCTCCGGCCGAGGCGATCGCCATTATACTACCGAACGCCCGGGACGACAGCTCGATTCTGCGGCGCCGTTCCGCGGCGCCGGCGAGAATCGCGCGCCGCTAGAGGGGCGCCGCGCCCCGATCGGCGCCGGCTTCCGTCTCCGGAAGGAACAGCGACGCGTTCTCGAGAACGAGGATCTCGTCGTCGGCGAGGCCGGCGAGCAGATATCTCTCGTACCCGTCCTTCCACGGGCCGAAACCGAATTTGCCCGCGAGCGCGTCGTCCATCGCCGATTTGAGATAGATCGAGAAGCGCGCCGCGAGCTCGTACGTCGACATGGCCGCCTGGGCGTTCGGCGTGTACCGCCCGCGCACCCGGCCGGGCACGGCGAGACGGCCCTCCGCGAAGGCGTCGGCGTACGAATCGGAGCCCACGCCCTCGCGGCACTCGGCGGCGGCGAGCATGAGGCCGCCTTCCTCGAGGGCGTACGAAGCGTGGCGGATCGCCTTGTGGCTCTGCAGGAGATTCATGTCCTTCGGAAATCCCCCCGCCGAAAGAATGACGGCGGGATAGCGCCTCGCCACGGGAACGCGCATGTGCGACGAGAGAAACGCGCACGCGGCGCGGTGCGAGGCGTCGAGTTCTCCGGCGTTGATAAAGAGCGCTTCGCCGCCGCCGCCGGCCACCACGTTCACGGCGAGCATGCGCGTCCCGACGAGCCGTGCCCCCTCGAGCATGTCCTCGTGAACGGGATTGCCGTCGAGGACGCCCGGCCGGCATCCGGCGGCGAGCCCCGATCCGGCGTCGGCGCGGAGCGAAAGCCGGTGATTCGCGAGTATCGTGCGCTCGGCGGCGATGCCGGGGAGAATGAGTTTGCGGGCGCCGCCGTACCCGGCGAAGTAATGAAACGCCACCGAGCCGAGCGCGATAACGAACGACGCGTCGACCGCCGCGCGGTTCAGGATACACGGCGTTCCCCGCGCCGTCGTGCCCACGTCGACGAGCGAGCCGCCGTCGCGCGCGTCGTGCTCCATGACGGTCCAGCGGGCGAGAACGCGGGCGCCGACGTGCGATTCGAGGCCGGCTCCCCCGCTCCCGCGGTGCAGGCCGAGGGCGAGAACGACGACGACGCGTTCCGGACCGGCGCCGTTCCGTTCGAGCTCCTCGAGCAACGGACCGAGCAGCCTCGCCGCGGCGGCCCCGCGCGTGATATCGGATATCAGGACGGCGACGGTCCCCGTTCGCGGGAGGATCCTGTCGATGGGAAGCGACGCGACGGGCCGCTCGAGCGCGGCGGCCAGCGAAGCGCGCTCGTCGGGAAGCGGGGGCGCGGATGCACCGCCGGCGATTCTCACGGCCGTGCGTCCCGACAGCGCGAGGTTGAACGAACCGGTTCCGTACCGGAGGGATACGTGCACGGAGGCCTCCGCGGATCGCGCCCGCGCG
>DHHN01000003.1:0-913 GCA_002403295.1 bacterium UBP1_UBA4771
GGGCGGTGAGCGCGTAGATGCGCATCGCCGCTCCGTAGAAATCCCCGATGTTTCCCCCGACGCTCCAGAGGAGCTCCCGGTCGTAGAAGAGCGGCGATCGCGGCCAATCGCGCGCCGCCGGGGAACGCCCGACCCTGAAGAGCCGGTACATCTCGTTCTCGTACACGAGATCGAAGCGGGCGAGGCGTTCGGGCTCGAACATCAGCAGGTACGCCGCGCACCCCGGCGGCATGTTGACGAGCCCCGCCTGGTAGAGCGGCGAATCCTTCGTCGGATCGGCTCCGATGGCGCAGCTCACGAGGAGATGCGTGCTCCCCTGCTCCCTCGCGAAGCGGTGGAGATCGTCCTCCGAGGCGTAGAGCGATCCGAGCAGACGATGCGCCTTGCGCCGCAGCGCGGGCGACTCGAAAAAATCGTTGAGGTTCGTCGCGCGCTCCGCGTAGGTGAGCACGGCCGGCGACAAATAGTGAGGCGCCAGCACGACCGCGTCCCGCTCGAGATTGCCGCGCATCCACGCGAGAAGATCCCCGCCGACGTCCCTCGCGTACGGATACAGCACGAACGTCTCGCGCGAGGGCACGCGCAGGCGGCGCGCGAGGGAGCGCCAGAAATCGCGCCGCCCCTCCCAGGCGAAGGCCTGAAACAGCGACACGACGACCGCGAGGAGCGCGAGATAGAGCGTGGGCCTTCGCAGCGCCGCGGCGCCCCGCAGGTGCCGGAGCTCGGCGGCGATCCCTCCCGCCGCGAGCGCGGCGAACACTCCGAAGAGCGGCGAGAGACGCTGCATGAGAAGAAACAGCGCGAATGACACGGCGAGAGAGACGAGCGCGAAGAGCGCCTCGAAATCGCGCTCCCCCGCGCGCTTCGCGAGAATCGAGAGCGGGCCCGGCAGGAGCATGAGCAGCGGCAGGGC
>DHHN01000003.1:948-2445 GCA_002403295.1 bacterium UBP1_UBA4771
CTGAGGTACCGCAGTTTGTACGCGACGAGCTCGAAAAAATGCGAGTACGAGGCGAAATGCGACGCCGACAGCGCCGCGGGAACGAGAACGGCCGCGATCACGGCGGCCGCGACGAGGGCGCGCGTCCGGCGGGACGGGAAGCGGGCCGCGGCGCCGGCGCGCCTCCCCGCCGGAGGCCGTCGGCGCGCCGCGCGCGCCCGGACCAGATCGACGCCGAGCCAGGCCGCGGCGAGCGCGGCCGGGATCGAGAGGAGAAACCTGCCCTCCCGAAGGTAGGGCACCGCGACGCCCGCCGCGGCGATCGCGGCGACGATCCATCTCATCGCGCGCCGTTCGTCCGCGGGGATCTCGGCGACGATCGCGCGGGCGAGCATGAAGAGGAGAAAGGGCGCGAGGTAGAACTGCGTTCCGTGCCACGAGAGGAGCGCCGCGAAGATCGCGAGCGCCGACCCCGCGGCCGGCGCGCGGCCGCCTCCCCCGCGCGCCGAGACGAAGCAGGCGGCGTGGAGCACGATGAGCGGCAGTGCGAGGTTCTCGCGGATGTACTCGAAGCCGCTCGATCGCGCCACGAGCGGCGCCGCGACCGCGAAGACGAGGCCCGTGAAGATCCCGGCCGCGCCGCTTCGCCACAACCTCGCGGAAAGAAGCGCGAGGGGAACGATCGCGAGCGAGAAGAGAAACGCCGTGAAGAACCGGACGAAGGAGGCGAGATCGCCCGGTCGCCCCGGCAGGACGCGGTAGGTCCAGCCGTAGAGATACTCCATCGCGGGCGAGGTCTCCCGAAAGACGCGGAGCCCCTCGGGCCACTGCGCCCGGACGTCGAGGGCCGGCAGGTTCTCGCCCCGCGCGACCATCGCGGTGTAGCGGAAATGGGCCGCGCTCTCGGCCTCGAACCGCGGCCCCCGGATGCGCTCTCGAAACGCCCCGCGCGTCGCGTTCGCGAGGCAGAAGAGCGCCGCGAGGGCGGCGACGAAAAGGACTCGATTTCTGCCGTTCATGCGCATCGCGCCCTTCGCCCCGTTCGTCCCGCCGTTCGTCCCGAAACGTATTGCCCGCACCGGGCTATTCTGCCATACTACGGCGTCCCGCTCAAGCGGTTGTGAAAGGAGGCTTCCGATGCGGGCGAAGGCGTTCGTGCTCATCAATCTGGGCGCGGGTGTGGCGCGCGACGTTTACTCGCGGATCGCGAAGCTCGAGTTCGTGCAGCAGGTGCACGCCGTCACGGGCCCCTACGACATGATCGCCGTGGTGGACGGCCCCACCTTCAACGACATCGGCACGCTCGTCATCGAGAAGATCCAGACGATCCCGGGCGTCGTGAACACGATCACCTGCAACGTGATCTTCCTGGAGAACTAGCGTTCTCCCGCCCCGCCGATGGTCCACGGCCGGCGCGCCCCGTCCGTTCGCCGGCGCCAAAGGAGTATTCGTGTCGCGCGCGAGAAGCCTCGTGGTTCTCTCCCTCGCCGTCCTCGCTCTGTTCGCCGCGGGGCTCCT
>DHHN01000003.1:2528-6662 GCA_002403295.1 bacterium UBP1_UBA4771
AAGCTCGGCGCGCCGATGCCCGGCGCCGCCCGCGCCCTGAGCCTCCTCTTCTCGCTCGCGACGCTCGTCGTGGCCGGCGCTTCCGCCGCCGCGCGCGCGCGCGATCGCGCCTCCGGCGAAAACGTCTGGCGCGATTCGCTCGCGATCGTTCTCGCGCCGCTGCTGCTCGCCGCCGCACCCCCGTTTCTCGTCTACAGCATGAGCGGCACCGAGATGCCGCTCTTCGCCTTCTTGCTTCTCGCCGGCTGCCTCCTCTTCGAGCGCGGCGGACGCCCCGCCGCCGTGTTCGTCGTCCTCGCGCTGGCCGCCCTGACGAGACCCGAGGGAACGCTCTTCTACGCGATCGCCTTCGCGGCGCTCCTCGCGCGGCATTCGAACAGGCGCGCCGTTCTGCTCGCCGGCGCGCTCGTCGCCGCGATCTTCCTCGCGCCGCACGCCGTCTGGAAGTGGCGTTACTACCACGCGCTCCTGCCGAACACCTTCTACGCGAAAACGGGGCCGCCGGCACTCATGCTGGCGAACGGCGCCGGCTACCTCGCGCGATTCCTCGTCGCGCACGGATATCTCTTCCCCGCCGGCCTTCTGCTGCTTCGGTCCGCGGGACGCCCGTGGCGGGAGCTTGCGGTTCCGGCGGTCTTCGTCTCGGCTTCGTGGCTCGCCGTCCTCGCCCTCGGCGGCGATTGGATGCCCCACTTCCGTATGCTCCTCCCGACGCTCCCGATCGTCGTCCTCCTCGCCTCGCGCGGCGCCGCGGCGGCCGCCCGGGGCCCGCGCCTCGCGCCCGCCGCCGCGATTCTCGTCTGTCTGACGATGCTGTCGGGCGCCTTCGGCCGCGACCTCTTCCTCGCCGAGCGCGTCACGGTGACCGCCTACACGCGGCTCGGCGCGCGCCTCGCGGAGATACTGCCGCCCGGCACGACGATCGGCTGCGGATCGACGGGGGCAATCGGCTACTACACCGGCATGCCGGTCCTCGACATCCTCGGGCTCACCGACCGCTGGATCGCGCGTCACGGCGCCGTCGTCGCCACGCAGCCGGGCCACCTCAAGACGGACGGCGCCTACGTCGTGGAGAAGAGGCCCGATCTGCTGTTGCTCGGAAACGTCCAGATTCAGCGGGGACGAAAGGAGCGGGGCGAGATCCGAATCAAGGTTCAGGAACGCGAGATCGTCAGGCAGCCCTCATTCGACGAGCTCTACCAGTTCGTCAACATTCCCCTCGGCGGCGGCTTCTATCTCTCCTGCTTCAAGCTCCGGGACTACTTCCTGCCGCTCGAGCCGCCGCAGTAGCCTCCCCGCCGTGCGCCGTCCCGCGGAAGCAGTAGTTGGCCATCGGGGGCAGCGCGAGCAGAAAACAGAAGAAATATTCGAACGCAACCGGAATGAAGAACGCGCTCGGGAGGACCGAGGCGAGCTGGAGCAACAGCATCCGTCCGACCTGCGCGGCCTCGGGATCGGGCCGGCGCATGAGAGAGCGGATGAGAAGAAAATCGTACGCGATGACGGCGATGAACAGGACGAAGCCGATGACCCCGACCTCCGCGAGCACCTGCAGGAACGCGTTGTGCACGACGATCCGGAAGGGAAGCATGTTTCCCGACGCGAACATGAAATTGCCGATGCCGATGCCGAGCAGCGGATTCGAGGCGCCGATGCGGATGGCCTCCTTCATCGATTCGAGGCGCGTGTAAATCGAGAAATCGAAGCGGCCGCCCTGCGCGAAGGCGAGCATCGATTGCACGCGCTGCCAGTATTCCCCGGGGGAGAGGGCGACAACCGTGACGGCGAGAGCCGCGCCGACCGCCACCACCGCCTTGTTTCTCCGTTCGAGTACGAGCAGGAGGAGCAGGAGCACCGCGAACCCGAGGAAGCCGCCGCGCGAGAAGCTCAGGATGAGCGCGGCGGCGCTCACGAGTATCGAAAGAACAAGGAGAATGACGAGCGGCTTCGAGCGACGCCGGAGGGAGATGAGATAGATGAGCATCGGAATGAGCATGAGCTGCATCAATGCGAACGCGTTCGGCTCGAGGACGAACCCTTCGTACCGGAACACCCCTTGCTCCCAGAGAAGCGAGACGCTTTCGAGGTGCGCCGGCACCGAGAGAAAGAGCGGCGCGATATCGTTCAGAAGAATCGAAGCCGCGAGGACGATGATGTAGACCCGGAATTCCCGGCGCGTGCCCACGAATTGCAGCACGATCGCGAGCGCCAAGAGATTCTTGAAGTATCTTCCCCCGAACTCGAGGGCGGCATCGTAATTTCGCGCGATCGAGATCGACTGGAATACGATCAGGGAGAACGCGGCGACGAGCAGGAACAGGACCGGATGGTGCCAGACGAGCCGCCGTCCGTCGAGAACGGCGAGCGCGAGGGCGAACACGGCGAGGGCGAGGATCACGCGATAGAGCCGGAAGGTCGTGAATAGATCGATGTTCGAAAACAGGATGAGGACGAGGGCGTAGAAAAAAAGCACGGGGCGGTCGAAAAAGACGAAGAGAACGGGCAGCCCGAGCAGCGCGAACGCCGCGAGCCGCACGATCCCCGCGGGAAGAAAGGCCGCGGCGGCGGCGAGGCAGATCGCGGCGGCCGCCGCGGCGAGGAGAAAGAGGCGGCGTCGCGCGAACGGCTCCTCCGGAAGCGCGATCCTCATCGGTCACCGGTCCCGTCGTAGGGGAGCAGGACGAGCGTTCCGTCCCGCAGTCGCTCGCGCAGGAGAAGCCCGAGCGCCGCCCAGAGGAAAGAAGCGGCGGTCGAAAAGAACACGATCTGCTTGCGCGCCGGCCACGAGCGCCTCTCCGGAACGACCGGCGGGTCGATGAGCCGGATCGTGCTGATGCGGCTCTCGGAGGCGATTCGCGTCTCCGCGAGCCTGATTCGCAGGAACGCGAGCACGAACTCCTGCGCGCGGCGCTTGCTCATGAGATGCACGTAGCCGGCCGTGATGCCGGGAATGCTCTTGAATGCGGGAAACAGAGCCGGCTCCGCGCCCGTGTCGCGGAGCATGAGGAGCTGCTCGCGGAGCTTTTCCCATTCGAGTTTCGTCCGGTCGTACGAGGGGGTGCCGGGCTTCATGACCGTTTCGAGGATCCGCTTCTCGAAATCGACGAGGCTGAGGCGGGTGCTCACGGCGGTCACGACGTCGAGCATCGCCCGCATTTGCTCGTCGACGTCGTACATGCCGTGCGTATGGAGATACCCGACGAGGAGCGAGTCCGACACCGTTATCTCATGCTCGACGCGGGCGATCTCCGCTTCGAAGAACGTGATGCCCTCCCGGGAATCCTGCAGGGTGAGATCGAGCAGCAGGCTGTCGAGAACGGCGAGGTGCGCCTTCGCCATCTCGCACGCCCGCTCGGGGCTCCGATCCTCGATGTCGAAGAGAAAGGTCCCCTCGTCCTTGATCGTCACCCTCGTGTTCCGCTTCAGCCTCCGGCGCGCCTCCCGCGCATCCGCGGCCCCGTACACGCTCACGAGATCGAATCGACGGACGATGATATCCGTCACGCGATCGCTGCGAAGCATCGATTCGATGACGAGATTTTTTTGCCCGCGCAGGTTCTTCGCGAACGATTCGCCGTACGATCCGAAGGAGGCGAAGTACCCGCGGAGCGCCGTCACGTCCTGCGCGACGCCGAGCGTCATGAACGCCGAGGAGGAAACGTAGCGCGGCGGCAGGAGGAGGCTCACGATCGCGGATATGACGAACCCCGCCGCCGTGACGGCGATCACCGCCCGTTTGTGCCTCAGCACGATTGCAAGCAGGGACTGCACGATCGCTCCCGCCCTCCGCCCGACCGGCCCGCCGCCCCGGCGCGCCGGGAGCGGAAAAACTGTATCATCGCCGCGGCGCCGGGACAAGCGCAATGTCCGCCGCTAGCGGCCTTCCTCGATCCAGCGGAGCATCCCGGCGAGCTCCTCATCGCCCGGCGCGACCTCGAGCGCGCGCCGCACCCAGGCGGCGGCTCCGTCGCGGTCCCCCTCGGCGAGCGCGGCCTGCGCGAGGAGCCGGCAGGCGAGCACCCGTTCCCGCGCGCCGCCCGCGGCGGCCCCCTCCTCGTAGAGGCGCTTCGCCTCCTCCCGCCGGCCGGTCCTTTCGAGCGCGGAGCCGTATTCGATCGCGAGGCGGGGCACGCG
>DHHN01000003.1:6688-8751 GCA_002403295.1 bacterium UBP1_UBA4771
ATCGCCGTCTCGATCCGCCCCGGATCGAGGCGGTAGGCCTCGGCGAATGCCGCGAAGGCCTTCGCCTCGTCCCCCGTCTCGACGTAATGGTTTCCGAGGATCGTGTAGGCGGCGCCGTCGTTCATGCGCACGATGGTCCTCGCCGTCGCGAGGAAGAAGACGGCGGTGCCGACCGCCGCGGCGAACGCGACCGCCCGGACGCGGCCGCGCGAGAGCTCGCGGGCGCTCCAGACCAGGAAGAAGGCGGCGAGCGCGGCGAGCAGCGGCACGGCCGGCAGCCGATACCGGGCGTTCACGAAGAAGAGGATCACCGAGAGGACGGCGCCGGCGAGAAAGATCGCGGCGATCCCGCGGTTCCGCCCGCTCCGCCAGAGAGCGACGAGCCCCGCCGCGGCGAGCGGAGCGATCGCGGCGTACGGGAGAAAGAGGAGCCGCAGCACTCCGGCCGACCGCGCGACGAGAAAGGCGCTCGGAACGTCGGGAATCTCGGCCTTGTTCCAGAAGAGCGCGAGCTTGCGCGCGAGCAGGCCGAGCCACCGGATCGGGTCCCGCCCGATCGCCTCGAGGGCGCGGCGCATGTAGAAGTCGGAGACCTGCGCGTCGGTGAGTCCGCCCCCCGTCTCCGTCTCGGCCATGATGCGCGCGTCCTCGATGAGGCCCCGCATGTCGCCGCGCATGCCGTCCGGGGGCTCGTACACGCCCGCCGTGCCGGGGCGGTTCCCGATGTAGAAGTTGATGCCGCCGTGCGCCGAGACCGGCACGAAACGCCCGGTCTCGCGCGCGTTGAACGCGACGGCGGGCAGGAGAAAGAGCGCCGCTCCGGCGGCGAAGACGAGCGACGTCTCGAACCCCCGGCGCCGGCGGCGCGGCCGCGCGAGAAACCAGACGGGGAGCGCGGCGGACAGCAGGAGGAAGAGGTTCGGTCGCGCGAGCGCTCCGGCGCCGCAGCATGCGCCGAGGATCAGAGCGAGGATCCTCGCGGGCACGGCGCGCGTTCCGAAGACGACGCCCCGCTCGCCGCGGAGCGTCTGGTCGAGGACGAGCGACAGGAGCAGGGCCGCGGCGAAAAGGAACACCTCGATCGTCGTCCCGAGGAGCATCCCCTCGTAGAGGACGAGAGGCGCATAGAGGAGCGCCATGCCGGCGGCGATCGCCGCCGTCGCCGCGCCCGGCGGTCTCCCCGCCCGCGGGCCCTCGACGAGCCGCAGGGCGCCGAGGTACACGAGCGCGATCGTGAGCGCTCCGAGGAGAGCCTGGGCGGCGCGCGGCGCGAGATCCCCCGCGCCGAAGAGGCGGTACACCGCCGCGAGAAAAAAGGGATAGAGCGGATTGAAGGTCAGGGCGCCCGGCGGAAGGTTCGCTCCCGAGGCGAGCGATCGGGCGAGCTCGTCGTAGAAACGCGCGTCCACGGAGGGAACGGTGCCGAGCTCCGAGCGCTCTATCTGGACGAGAAAGACGACGCGCACCGCCACGGCCGCCGCGACGATCGCCGCGAAGACGACGGCGCGGCGAATGCGCGGCCTGGATCTATGCTGCGCGGCCATCGACGCTCATCCCCCTCAAGACGCGCGGGAGCGCCCGGTACAGCATGCTATATGCGCGCGCCGTATCGCGCGGCGATCCGCCCGCGCGCGGCAGCACGGAGGCGATGATACGGAACGCCGGCTCGAGCGTCAACGCCGAGGCGAGAAACGCGCCCGCCGCGAGCGGCCCGAAATGCTTGCGCGCGTAGAGAATGCGGCTCGCGGCGGCGTAGAAGAGGCGCTCCGCGCCGGCCTGCTCCGAGGCGCCGCCTCCCCGGTGATAGACGCTCGCGCCGGCGAGGTAGCGGCACGTCCAGCCGCGCGAGCGCATGCGCCTCGCGAAATCGGTCTCCTCGAAATAGACGAAGAAACGCTCGTCGAAGCCGCCGAGCGCCTCGAACGCCGTCCGCCGGACGAGGAAGAACGCCCCCATGACGCAATCGACGTCGCGATCCCTTTCATGCTCGCGGAGCGGCAACGCGTAGGTGGGAAAAAGCCGCGCCGAGAGGCGATGGAGCCCGAGGCTCTTCGAGAGAAGCG
>DHHN01000003.1:8895-9375 GCA_002403295.1 bacterium UBP1_UBA4771
GGCGAACCCGCGGTTGCGCTCGTTCGGGACGAGCGCGAGCGGAAGCCCCTCGCGCTCGAGCCTCCCGGCCGAGCCGTCGTCGGAGGCGTTGTCGACGACGACGACCCGCCGGAGCTCGAAGCCCCGCCGGTCCGCTCCGGCGATCGAGCCGAGACAGGCGCGAAGCTGCTCCCCCGTGTTCCAGTTGACGACGACGACGTCGAGCCCGGGCATGCCGTCTCACCGGCCCCGTCCGGCCGCCCGGCCGAGCGCGCGCGAGAGATGGATGAGCGCGCGGACCGGAACGGCGAGCGCGCGCGACATCATCCACGCCGCCTCGCGCGTCCTCGGATGGACGAAGCACGCGAAGTAGCCGGCCGACGCGTAGGAGATGACCGTGGCCACCGCGGCGCCGGTCGCCGCGTAGCGCGGGATGAGGAGGAGATTCAGGATCACGTTCACGAGCGCGCCGAGCCCGTTGCTGATGAAGGCGAACGAGAG
>DHHN01000003.1:9452-10131 GCA_002403295.1 bacterium UBP1_UBA4771
GCGACGCCGACGGCGATCGCGAGCGACACGCAGACGAAGAAATCGTAGAGCCTCTGCGTCCGGACGCGATAGACCTCCCGTCCGAGATTGATCCTGCTCTGGATGAGCGACGGGAAGATCGCGGTCGAGATCGCCACCGGCACGAAGTACCACATCTCCGAAATGCGGGCGGCCGTGGAGTAGATGCCGACCTCGGCCTGATCGATCATCTGGCCGAGCATGACGAGATCGATCTTGAGGTACACGATGGCGAACGCGCTCGAGAGCATCATGGGCCAGCCCAGACCGAAGAGGCGCCTCATCTCGTCCCGGCGCACCGTCCATGCGCCGATGCGAAACCCCCGCGCGCGGTACGCGACGGCGAGCCCGGCGGCGGCGACGACGATCTCGAGCGCGGCGGCGGCGGCGAACGCGGGAAGCGGCGCGTTCGTGAGAATGAAATATATCTTGAGCAGATTCGAGAGGACGAGTCCGGCGCTTTTCGCGTACACGGGGTACCTGAGCCGCTCCTCGGCCTGAAAAAACACGTCGATCGCGTCGGACGCCTGAAAGATCCATCCGAAGGAGATGATCGCGACGAGCAGCATCGAGAGCGAATCGCCCGGGCGGAGGAGCGCCACGAGAGCGATCGTCGCCGCCATGCTCACGGCGCCCCCCGCGACCCGCAGGGCGAAGCTCG
>DHHN01000003.1:10278-10825 GCA_002403295.1 bacterium UBP1_UBA4771
CCCGCGTTCGCCGCGACGCGCGCGATGGCGGACCGGACATTGAAGATGCCGTTCATCGACAGCCGCCCTTCTCACGCCCCGGCGCGCGCCGCCGCTGCCGGCGCCGGCCCGAATTCGCGGCGGGCGGTTGCAGTGTTCCCACGGACCCTCCGCATCAGACGATTTTGAGCCGCAGCGCGGACCAGTCGTCGTCGATCGCCACCTGCGCGACCGCCTGCATGCCGATCGCATGCGCGTACTCGTGGATGATGTCGCGGTTCACGCCGGCCTTCGCGCCGGAGGAGCCCTTGCGGAAGGTCACCCAGAACATCCCCGCGGATCCGACGTGTTTCTTGAGCTCGGGCACCCACCGCTCGAGATCGGCCCGCGATTCGACGAAGAGCTGGATGCAATCGACGTGACCGGCCGGCTTCTTCACGACGAACACCCCCTCGGGGAGAGGCGCGATCTTCGCCTCGTACCCCATCGGCGCGTTCACGAAGAGCACCGTGCGGTTCGGCTTGATCTGAAGCTTCTGAGCGACGGGCTTGTCCGACATCGACCCTCC
>DHHN01000034.1:0-25963 GCA_002403295.1 bacterium UBP1_UBA4771
GCGTGTCGATCCTCGGCGCGACCGAAGTCGATCTCGATTTCAACGTCAACGTCAACACGCACTCGGACGGCTGGCTGCTGCACGGCATCGGCGGCTTCACCGACGCCTGCGACGCCGGGATCACGATGATCACGGCGCCGCTCGTGCGGGGTCGGCTCCCGATCGTCGTCGAGAAGGTGACGACGGTGACGGCCCCCGGCGAGATGATCGACGTCGTCGTCACCGAGCGCGGTATCGCGGTGAATCCGAAGCGGCGCGACCTCCTCGACGCGCTCGAGGGCTCGAGGCTGCCGCTGCGGACGATCGAGGAGCTTCACGATCTTGCGATCGGCATGACCGGCGCGCCGCGCGCGCCGGAGTTCGAGGATCGCGTCGTGGCCCTCATCGAGTTCCGCGACGGCACGATCATCGACACGGTTCGGCAACTCGCGGTTCGGCGCTGAACAGGAAGGGAGCGGGATCCGTCGTATGGGCAACGCACAGGGACCGGGCGCTTTTGTCTCCACGCCGGCGAGAGAGCTCGCGGCGAAGATCGCGAAGAACGCGCGCGAGGGCGGACGGCTCGTCCGCTCGCGCGAGGCCATCGGCGAACTCGCGCTTCGGGACGAGACCACCGTCTCGACGCGCGGCACCGCCGACGTGCTGACGAAGTACCGCAACCCCGCGTTCGTTTCCCGCGTGACGAGCCGCTCCGCGGCGTTCACCGAGATATTCTTCGGCGAGCCGAACGAGCGCCAGAGAACGCTGATCGAGGCAGCCGCGGCGTACCTCGCGGGCTCCGGAGTCGAGCTCCTCGTGATGGACAAGCAGATGGGCCTCCATCCCGAGCACAGCCACCACTGCCGAACGATCATCACGAAGCCGTTCGCCCGACTCCTCGTGATGTGGGACAAGCTCATCTTCGATCTCCCCGCGGGGCGCGAAGAGGAGGAGCCGGATCAGGTGCTCGTCATGATCCCCGAGTGGGAGGACGTCGCGAAGCGGCTCGGCCTCGATCCGCGCGCCATATTCTGCGACGCGGCGGGCCGCGTGACGTACGTTCTCGGGACCGATTACTTCGGCGAGGTGAAGAAGGGGCACCTGCGGATGGCGATGTACGCGGAGAAGACGCGTCTCCTCGCCGGCGCGGGCGGGGGGCTCGGCGTGCACGCGGGAGGCAAGGTCATCCGCGCCCTCGACGCGAAAACGAAAAAGGTCGAAAACAAGGGAGCGATCTTTTTCGGATTGAGCGGCACGGGAAAGACGACCCTCTCCGTGCACCATTTCTGGCTCGATCCCGCGAAGGGGGAGAGCGTCGTCATACGGCAGGACGATTTCTTCGTCATGACGGAGGGCGGGGCCGCCCACGGCACCGAGGACAACGCCTACATCAAGACGGAAGGGCTCGAGCCGGAGGGACAGCCGCTCCTCTACGCGGGCGCGGTGAGCCCCTCGGCCGTCCTCGAGAACGTGTACGTCGATCCGAAGACGCTCGACGTCGACTTCTTCCGCTACGACCATCCCTTCGCGCCCGGCGGCCGCTGCCTGAACGGCCGCGGCGTCGTCGTGCGACGCGAGCTCGATTTCACCGACGCCGAGATCGACCTTCCCCGCGTCGATCTCATCTTCTTCATCACGCGGCGCGAGACGATCGTGCCGCCCGCCGCGCGCCTCGATCCCGAGCAGGCGGCCGCGTTCTTCATGCTCGGCGAATCGATCATCACCTCCGCGGCCGACCCAACGAAGGCGGGGCAGTCGGTCCGCGAGGTCGGCACGAACCCGTTCATCGTCGGCTCCGAGGGCGAGGAGGGGAACATTTTCTACCGGATCATACGGAAGAACCCGAAGGTCCAGTGCTTTCTCCTCAACACGGGCGGCTTCGGCGGAAGGGCCGTCGAGCGGAGCTCCGAGCCGCTCGACGCGCCGGTGGCCCGCGAGAAGCTCCGTCGCTTCGTCGACGGCGGGAAGCATCCCGACACGGGATCGAAGATCGACCACGCGCTCCCGTCCGGCGAGACGATGAAGTTCAAGGTTTCGTCCGTGCGCTACGAGGTCGCGAAGGGCGTCGCGCGGCTCCGAGCGAGGAACGACCTCAAGGATCTCCTCACCGCGCTCGACGCGGGGACGGAGAGCGGCGCCGGCATGGCGCTCGTCGAGGTCGCGGTGCTCGCGGGGCAGAAGATCAGCATTCAGGACTCGGCCGCGGTGATACGCGAGATCGCACGATCGGGCGTCGTGTGGAAACGCGACGGGTATTGGGGGTACGAAGTGCCGGAATCGATCCCGGGGCTCGATCTCGCGCGCTACGACGAACGGCGCTTCTACACGGACGGGGAGCTCGCGGCGCTGCGCGAAACCCTTCGCGCCGAGCGCGTCGCGTGGCTCGCGCGGTTCACCGACCTCGATCCCGCGATCGCGGGAACGATCAAGTAGCCGCGTCGATATCGGCGCGTCGGAAGAAGACACACGGGGCGGCTTCTCCGGAAGACGCCCCGTTCCGTTTCAGCCGCCGGACCCGCGCTCTCAGAAGAGTCGCGTGACGCCGATCGTCCAGCGGAAGTCCCATTTCTCGTCCTGACCGACGAGGGCGGGGTGGCTCACGTAGAGCGGGAACTCCGCGGTGAGCTTCCAGAGGCTCACGCCGACGCCCGTGTCGAGCAGCATCTCGTCGAAATAGTTCTCGTCGAACGATCCGCGCATCCACGGCGCGAGACCCTCGAGCGGCCGCGCGTCCATCACCTTGCCCCAGTCGAAGAAGAGGTAGAGCCGCCGGTCGAGCGCGCGGGCGAGCTTCCGGCCCACCGGGAGCGGGAACGGGAGCTCGAGCTCCACGTTCGAAGCGAAGACCTGCTTGAAGGCGAACGTGCCGTCGTAGTAACCGCGCAGGTTCGCGTCGCCCGGCACGTGGAAATTGCCGTAGTAGTCCTTCGGCCACGCGCCGACGCTCCGGAGCCAGAAGTAGTTCTCCTTCGCCAGCGTGCCCGCGCCGGCGAGTTGGAAGCGCTCCTGCACCGGCGCGTCGACCATCGCGCGTCCGAGGAAGAAGCGCAGGTACGGCTTCACCGGCAGAACATCGGCCCGGATCGCGGGAGAGAGCGCGAGCGAGACGCCGAGCTTCTCCGTGTCGAAGTCGCTTCCCCACATCGTGCGCTCGAGGGAAAGATCGAGCTTCGACTCGAAAATGTCCGTCTTCGGGGCGATCGAGACGCCGACGCGGCCCTTGAAGTTGAGCCCCTTTTCGTACGTGAAGGGGAGGACGTACGTATCGTCCGTGAGCTCGTGATAGACGAGACCGAGCCTGATCACGTGCGCGAGCGGATCGTAGAGGGATTTCCGGCGGATCTTGCTGATCTCGAGCGAGGCGCCCTGCCGGCCCTCGCGGATGAATCCCGACGCGAAGAGCGAGGCGTCCCGGCCGAAGTACCCGGCCGGGTGCCGGTACGATCCGTACACGTCGACGGCGCCGCTCTCGAAGCCGTAGGCGCCGAGAAGCGTGAGCCTCCGGTAGGTGTCGTCGAAGCTCCCGCGGATCCGGAGCCCGGCTTTTCCCCCGTCGACGTCGTTGTACATGCCGAAGGGAAGAAACCGCAGCGAGTAGGCGTCGGGCGGATAGTACGCGTTCCCCGGCACGTCGAGGGTGTAGTGCCGCTGCCGCGGGAGCACGTTGTCGAGGCGGTACACGTCGAGGATCTCGTTCTCGGGATTGATCGCGGCCCACACCGGCCGCGCGTCGAAGCGCAGCGTGTCGGTGATCGTGCGGGAAACGCCGTCGAACCGCTCCGAGGCGATCTCCCCGTTCGCGAGACGCACGGCCAGCGTGACCGGCATCATGAGCTCGCCCTTGCGATCGATGCGCAGATCGGCGCTCCATCCGTCCTTCGTCTTCGCCGTCTTGAAGCGCGCGAGCCGGTAATCGCAGTCCTTCGTCGTGTGGAGCCACTGGCGGAACGTTTCCTTGAGGTCCATCCCGGAGATCTCTTCGCACACGGCGCGGAACGCCTCCTCGTCGACGTGCTTGTATTTCCAGCGCTCGACGTAGGTCGTCATGATCGCGCGGAAGCTCTCGTCGCCGACCGTGTAGCGCAGCGCCCGCAGGAAGAGCGGCGCGCCGATGTAGGGCATCGTGCTGAAGCCGTTCTCGAACTCGTGCGCGGGCGTCGCGATCCGCTCGGCGAAGTCCGTGCGATGGAGCCGCACGACGGGCGCCTCGATGCCGTCCCACATCCGCCGCTCGCCGAAGAGCGAGAACGGCCAGCGGCGCTTCGACGGTTCGCCGTACGGGCCGTGCCGTTCCTCGGCGTTCCGGAAGACGAGGTATTGGACGAAGCCCTCGTCGAGCCAGGCCTCGGCGCGCTCGTCGTTGCCGAGGGCGCCGTAGAAGTAGTTGTGAGCGACCTCGTGGAGCACGAGCCCCTCGTCCACCGAGCCGTTCATGACGAGCATCGGATACTCCATCCCGCCGCGCGTCGAGCAATCGACGATGCTCACCTGCGGATACGGGAAGGGGCCCGCGACGGTCTCGAGCCATTGGACCGAGCGGAGCGCGTGCGCGAGCGTCGTGTCGGCCCACGCGCGGTTCCACGGGCGAAAGAAGCTCATGACCCGCACGCCGTTGTGGACCGTATCCTGCACGATGAAGGAAGGGTTCGCGCACCACGCGAAATCGTGGACGTTCTCGGCGCGGAAATGCAGGGTCTTCGGCGTCTCGGCGGCGCCGGAGGCCGCGCTCTTCGACGGCGGGCGGCCGCCCGGATGCCCGCCGCCCCCCTTCGCTGCCGGACCGCGGCGGAGCGGATTTTTCGTCCAGCCCGGATCGCCCGAGACCGGGAGCCCCGTCGCCGCGACGACGTACGATTCGGGGAGCGTGATGTGAACGTCGAAGGTTCCGAACTCGCCGTAGAACTCTCCCATGCGGTACTGATCGGGATGCCAGCCGTCCCGATCGTAGACGACGATCTTCGGATACCACTGCGCCATGTCGAATTGATCGCCCGACCAGCCCATGCGGCCGAGGCGCCTCATGATCGCGAGGCGGAAGGAGAGCGTGATCGCGGCGGATTCGCCGGGGAGCAGCGGTTTCGGGAAAGCGCTCGCGAGGATCGTCCCGTCGACCGAGAACTCGACGGCCGCGCCGTTCACGGCGAGCTCCGAGACGTCGATCCAGCCGCGCATCGACGCGGGCAGCCCCACGAAGAAGTGGAGCGTCCCCTGAAAGTAGTCGCGGATGAGCGGCGAGGTCTTCTCGCGGAAGGCGTTCGCGTAGAGGTGGAGGTAGAACTCGTTCAGGGTGTCGGGAGAGTTGTTCGTATAACGGATCGTCTCGGCGCCCGTGAGGACGCGCTCCTTCGTATCGAGCGATGCCTTGATCTCGTAATTCGCCTCCTGCTGCCAGTAGGGCTCATCCGGCTCCCCCGTCTCCTGCGCGCAAACGGGGAGAATCCACAGCAGCAGGGCGATCGAAATCGCCGGCGTCGTGCCGGCGACGGTTTTCATTCGGCGCAACCTCATGGCCACCTCGTCTCCATGGTAAAGGACGCTCGCCGTTCCACGGCGGGCGGGTGATCGGCGCCGGAAGGGTACCATACGATGGGGCTTTAATCAACTGGCCGGTTGGTGTATACATGGTGGCGGGAGGCGTGAAATGGGCACCGACATCGGCGTCATCCGGCCCGAGATGCGCGACGTGGACGTTCGCATGCGCGTCGGCGCCGTATCGGGCGAGCGCCGCGCGCGCATCGCCCGGGGGCTCCGGACGCTCCACACGCTCGAGATCATGGCGGCCAACATATACCGATGCCAGATCACGAAGCGGGATTCGGCGCTCAACCGCGCGCTCGTCGCCGCCATGTGCAACGAGATGACCCACGCTCAGGACTTTCAGGTGAAGCTCTCCGAGTACGGCGTGCGGCCGAGCCCCTTCCGCTGGGCGTACTGGATCGTCGGATTCGTCTTCGGCGCGTGGTCGCGGATGCGAGGCGATCGGGGGATCCTCCGCATGGGGATCTGGGTCGAGACGAAGGCCGTGCGCCATTACGCCGAGCTCCTCGAGACGATCGACTGGGACGAGGACACGCGGCGGATCGTCGCGAAGAATCAGGCGGACGAGGCCGGCCACGTCGATCGCTGGACGGTCATGCTCGGTTTGTAGTATCATGGCTCGGTTTTCCCGCGGCCGGGTTTCGGATGCGGCGCCGCGGGCGTCGGTTCCGGG
Organism: bacterium UBP1_UBA4771; assembly: GCA_002403295.1. GTDB lineage: Bacteria > Krumholzibacteriota > Krumholzibacteriia > Krumholzibacteriales > Krumholzibacteriaceae > SSS58A. Next base: position 6,191 of record DHHN01000034.1, read on the forward strand.
GTCGATGTCGAGAGGAGGACCCATGCAGGTGCGGAAGGGATCGTTGCTTCTCCTCGCCGCGCTCGTCGCGGTCGTCGCAATCGCGGCCGCGGCCGGGCCGCTCGCGGCCCAGACGCTCGAGGAGAAGGTCAAGGAGTTCACGCTCAAGAACGGAATGACGTTCATCGTCGTCGAGCGCCACGAGGCCCCCGTCGTCTTCTGCGCCGTCGCCTACGACGTCGGCGCGGCGAACGAGTGGCCGAACGTCACCGGCATCTCCCATCTCCTCGAGCACATGATGTTCAAGGGCACGGAGATGATGGGGACGAAGAACTACAAGAAAGAGCTGCCGTATCTGCAGCGAACGGACGCGCTCGGCGAACGGACGATCGCGCTGCGCAAGGAAATGGGCGAGTGGCGCTTCGAGCGGTTCCACGAGTTCGCGAAGGGGGTCCTGAACGCCTTCACCGAGGACGAGAAGAAGGCGGTCGGCACCGACAAGTACGAGCAGCAGAAGCTCCTCGTCGCGAAGATCCGCGCGATGAAGCCGCTCCCCGACGAGCTCGCCTCGGCGCCGTTTCTCGTCGAGGATCAGGGAGTCGACTATCTCGAGAAGTACCTCGAGTACGAAACGGCGTGGGGCGAGATATCGAAGCTCCTCGACGAGCAGCGGCAGTACATGGTGAAAGACGAGCTGTGGGGGCTCTTCATGAACAACGGCTCGCGCTTTCTCAACGCCTTCACGGGGAACGACATGACGGTCTACCTCGAATACCTCCCCGCGAACCGGCTCGAGCTCTTCATGAACCTCGAGTCCGACCGGATGGAGTCGGCGGTGTTCCGGGAGTTCTGGTCCGAGCGCGACGTGGTCATGGAGGAGCGGCGGCTCGGCGAAAACGACCCCGACGACCAGCTCGGCGAGGCGTTCTACTCCGCCGCCTTCACCGCGCATCCCTACCGGTGGCCGGTCGTCGGCTGGATGAGCGATCTCCGCACGATCGACCGCGACGAGCTCATCCGGTATCATGACACGTTCTATATACCGAACAACGCCATCGGCATCGTCGTCGGCGACGTCACGGTCGATCGGGTGAAGAAGCTGGCCGAGAGGTACTTCGGCCCGATCCCCCGCGGCCCCGAGCCGCCGCGCGTCGAGACGATCGAGCCCGAGCAGAAGGGCGAGCGGCGGGTCGTGCTCGAGCACACGGCCAATCCGAAGCTCATGATGGGTTTCCACAAGCCGGTCTATCCCGATCCCGACGCCGCCGTGTTCGACGTGATCTCGAGCGTTCTCGCCGGGGGCCGCACGTCGCGCCTTTACAAGACGGTCTACGAGGAGAAGCAGCTCGTCGCGGACGAGCCGAACGCGGGCGACGCGCCGGGGAACCGCTATAACAACCTCCTCGTGATCGAGGCCCTGCCGCGCAACCCTCATACCCTCGAGGAGGTCGAGTCGGCGATCCTCGACGAGATCGAGAAGCTGAAGAAGGAGCCGGTCACGTCCCGCGAGCTCGAGCGGGTCAAGAACCAGATCGACGCGTCGCAGATCCGCCAACTCGGATCGAACCTCGGCATCGCGTTCACCGTCGGCTTCGGGCGCCTCTTCTACGGCGACTACCGCGCGAACTTCCGCATCATGGAGCGGATCAAGCAGGTGACGGCCGAGGACGTCATGCGCGTCGCGAACGAGTACCTCACCCCCTCGAACCGCACGGTCGCCTGGCGCGTTCAGGTCGCGGCCGAGGAAGGCGCCGGGGGCGAAGAGCAGATCGACCGGCAGGCGCTCATGCAGTTCATCGCGACGCTGCCGCAGGAAGAGCAGGCGGCGATATTCCAAAAGTTCCAGAGCCTCAAGACCGACGCCGAACGCATGGCGTTCGGCAAGGAGCTCTGGGAACGGGCCAAGGCCGCCAAGGGCGCGAAGTAAAGGAGAGGTGCAATGCGGAACAAAGCCCTGATTCTCGTCGTCGCCGCGGCGCTCGCGGTCTCGTTCGCCTCGCCCGCGCCGGCGGCCAAACGTCCCCACCCAAGGAAGCTCTCGTACGAGCCGCTCACGATCACAACGCCCGAGACGGTCGAGATCGAGCTCTCGAACGGGCTCGCGGGGTTCTTCGTCGAGGACCACGAGATCCCCGTCGTGAACGTCGTGCTGCTCGTGAAGACCTACTTTCCCGACCGCGGCCGCTACGGTCTGAGCGAGATGGCGCAGTGGGTCATGCGGAACGGCGGCACGGCCGCGTGGCCGCCCGACCGGCTCAACGACGAGCTCGAGTTCCTCGCGGCGTACATCGAGGTGCGCGGCGGGGATCTCAATACGCTCGTTTCGCTCAACTGCCTGAAGAAGGATCTCCCGCGCGTCCTCGAAATCTTCGCCGATCTCGTCATGAATCCGGCGTTCCCCGACGACAAGATCGAGATGAAGCGCAAGACGATGCTCGAGGATATCCGGCGGAAGAACGACGAGCCGAACACCGTCTCGCGTCGCGAGTTCGCGAAGCTCGCATACGGGGACCATCCCTACGGCTGGGAGCCGTCCGGCGAGACGGTGAACGCGATCACGCGCGCGGATCTCGCGAAGCTCCACGCGACCTATTTCCGTCCGGGCAACGCCGTCGTCGGCGTGAGCGGCGACGTGACGCGCGACGAGATCGTCGCGGCGCTCGAGAAGGCGTTCGCCGGCTGGAAGAAGGCGGAGGTCGCCATCCCGAAGGTGCCCGACCTGCCCGCCCCGTCCGCGCCGAGCGTCAACTACGCCTACATGGACATCAATCAGGCGTACGTCACCCTCGGACACCTCGGGATCAACGCCAACAACCCCGACCGATGCGCCGTCAACATCATGAACTTCATCCTCGGCGGCGGGAGCTTCACCTCGTGGATCACCGAGAAGGTGCGCAGCGACGAGGGACTCGCCTACTCGGCCGGCTCGCGGTACTCGGCCGATCCCTTCGCGAAAGGGCTTTTCACCGCCTTCGCGCAGACCAAGGGGGACGCGTGCAGCCGCGCGACACGGCTCATCATCGACCAGATCGAGCGCATGCGCGACGCGGGCCCCACCGCCGAAGAGGTCAAGAAAGCGGTCGATTTCTACGTCAACGGCCAGGTGTTCGACTTCGAGTCGAAGGCTCAGGTCATGATGCGTCTCGTGAACCTTCGCTACGAGGGCCGGCCGCTCGACACGCCCGAGCGCGACATGGAGGTCTACGCCAAACTCACGGCGGCCGACGTCAAAGCCGCGGCCGGGAAGTATCTCGCTCCCGACAAGCTCACGATGCTCTTCGTGGGGAACGCTCAGCTCTTTGACCGGCCGCTCGCCGACTGGGGCGCGGTGAACGAGATCAAGCTCGAAAAACAGTGAAACGGAGGGGGACCGCGGCGTCCAGCGGCGCCGCGGTCCCCCGTCGGAGATCCCATGCGCGACGTGATCGCCATCATACTCGGCGGCGGGAGGGGCACCCGGCTCTTCCCGCTCACGCGGATGCGCTCGAAGCCGGCCGTGCCGCTCGCGGGAAGCTATAGGCTCGTCGACGTCACGGTCTCGAACTGCATCAACTCCCGCATCGACCGCATCTACGTGCTTACGCAGTACAACTCGGCGTCCCTCAACCAGCACATCTCGCGGACGTACCGCTTCGACGTCTTCAGCGGCGGCTTCGTCGAGATATTCGCCGCCGAGCAGACCCCCTCCTCGATAGACTGGTTTCAGGGGACGGCCGACGCCGTGCGAAAGGTGCTGCCGCACGTCGCCACCCACGGCCCGCGGGACGTCCTCATCCTCTCGGGGGACCACCTCTACCGGATGGACTACGTCGATTTTCTCGCGCGGCACCGTTTTCTCGGATCGGACATCACGATCGCCGTGAAGCCCGTCCCCGCCTCCCGCGCGCACGAGCTCGGCGTGCTGCGCGCGGACGGAAAGGGGCGGATCACCGAGTTCCGCGAGAAGCCCCGCGGGAAGCTCCTCACCGGCATGCGCACGAACACGCGGACCCTCGGGCTCTCCGTCGCCGAGGCGAAGCGGCGGCCGTACCTCGGCTCGATGGGCGTCTACCTCTTCAAGTTCGAGGTTCTGCGCGACGTGCTCGAGCACGAGCAGCGTCTCATCGATTTCGCGAAGGAGATCATTCCGCACGCGCTCCCGACGCTCAACGTGCACGCCTACCTCTTCGACGGCTACTGGGAGGACATCGGGACGATCCGCACGTTCTACGACGCGCACATGGATCTCCTCGAGCCGCTTCCGCCGTACAACCTCTTTGACGAGCACTATCCGCTCTACACGCACTGCCGCTCGCTCCCGGGGCCCAAGGTGAACCGCGGCACGATCGAACGCTCGATCATAGGGAGCGGCGCCATCGTCGAGGACGCCGTCATCCGCCGCTCGATCGTCGGCGTGCGGACGCGCGTGGGCGCGGGCACCCGAATCACGGACTCGGTCGTGATGGGCTCCGACGTCTACGAGCTTCCGTGGGAAGCGGAGGGGAAGCTGCCGCTCGGGATCGGGGAGAACTGCCGGATACGCCGCGCGATCATCGACAAGAACGCACGGATCGGCGACGGCGTCGCTCTCGAGAACCGCCGGAAGCTCGAGGACTACGACGACCCTGCGGAGCGGTTCTATATCCGCAGCGGCATCATCGTCGTGCCGAAGGGCGCGTCGATAGAAAACGGGACGGAGGTCTAAAGATCGAGCTCGAAGCGCCGCTCGACGCTCGTCGGGTTGACGGGGTCGATCGCGCGCGTCTCGTTCGCCGCCCGGAAGCCGCTCTTGAGGTAAAGGGTGTGCGCCGCCGCGAGCAGCACGTCCGACCAGAGGATCATCCGCCGGTATCCCCTCGACATCGCCCAGCCCCGCGCCGTCGCGAGGAGCCTCGTCGCGAGCCCGCGGCGCCGGTACGACGCGTTGACGTAGAGGCGTTTGAGCTCGCACGTGTCCACGCCGTGCGGGACGACGCCGACGCAGCCCGCGACGACGCCTCCGTCGTCCGCGACCCAGAACGCGCCGCCCGCGTCCTCGTAGGTCGTCTCGACGTCCGCGAGGTCCGAGTCGAAATGCTCGAAGTCCATCGAGTAGTTGTAGTCGCGGTACACGGAGTCGATGATGGCGACGATTCCCGGCTTGTCCTCGGGCCGGTAGGGGCGGATCGAGAGCTCAGTCATGGCCGGCACCGCGGTAGCGGTTCGTGATGGGGAGCCTCCGGTCGCGTCCGAAGGCCTTCGGCGTGATCTTGATCCCCGGCGCGCCCTGCCGCCGCTTGTACTCGCTCCCGTCGATCATGCGGATCGCGCGCCGCGCCGTCGCGCGGTCGATCCCGGCGGCGACGATCTCGTCGAACCCCTGGTCCCGCTCGACGTAGAGCTCGATGATGCGGTCGAGGACCGGATAGGGCGGAAGGGTGTCCTCGTCGCACTGGCCCGGGCGAAGCTCCGCCGTCGGCCGGCGCCGAAGTATCGAGGCCGGGATGACGGGAGCGCGGCTCTTCGCGTTCCGGTAGCGGCAGAGCGGATAGACGAGCGTCTTCGGAACGTCCTTGATGACGGAGAATCCGCCCGCCATGTCGCCGTAGAGGGTGCAGTAGCCCGCGGCGAGCTCGCTCTTGTTCCCCGTCGCGAGGACGAGCCAGCCGAACTTGTTCGAGAGCGCCATGAGAACGTTGCCCCGGATGCGGGCCTGTATGTTCTCCTCGGCGACTCCCGTGCGGGTGCGGGCGAAGGCCGGCCGCATCGTCTCGAGGTACGATTCGTAGATGCGTCCGATCGGCGCCTCGATCATTCCGATGCGGAGGTTCCGGCACACGGCGCGCGCGTCGCGGAGCGTCTCGTTCGACGTGAAAGGAGACGGCATCGTGACGGCCGCGACGCGATCGGCCCCGAGGGCGTCGACCGCGATCGCGCCGACGAGCGCCGAATCGACTCCTCCGCTCATGCCGAGAACGACCTTCGAGAATCCGTTCTTCTCGACGTAGTCGCGCGTGCCGAGCACGAGCGCCCGGTAGACCTCCTCGACCGGCGGGAGGTGGGGCGCCGTGCGTCTTCGCGCCTTCGCGCCTCTGACGGCGCGGAGCGGCGGCAGATCGACGATCTCGACGACGTGCCGCGGGGCGGCGCGGGTGGATCTCCGCGGGGAAAGCGGCGCCGCGGCGCCCGGATCGATGTCGACGACGAGGAGATCCTCCTCGAACGCCTTGCCGCGCGCGATCGTGCGTCCCGAGGGGTCCGCGACGACGCTGCATCCGTCGAAAACGAGCTCGTCCTGGCCGCCGACGAGGTTGAGGTAGCAGAGCCAGCAGCCGTTTTCCCGCGCGCGCCGCTGCATGAGCCGTTCGCGCTCCCGGCCCTTGCCGCGATGGTACGGCGAGGCCGATATGTTCACGACGACGCGCGCCCCGCCGAGCGAGGTCTGCGCCGCCGCGGGACCGTCGTCGACCCAGATGTCCTCGCAGATGTTGACGGCGACAGGGACGCGGCCGAACCGGGCCACGAGGGCGAGCCATCCCTGCTCGAAGTAACGTTTCTCGTCGAAGACGCCGTAGTTCGGCAGGTTGATCTTGCGGTAGGTCGCGGCGATCCGGCCGTCGACGAGAACGCGGCACGCGTTGTAGGGGCGGCCGCCGCGGGCCTCCGCCGCCGCGGGAGCGCCGATGAGCACGGCGACGCCGCGGACCTCGCGCGCGAGGCGTCTGAGCGTCCGCTCGCAATCCTCGAGAAACCGCGGTTTGAGAAGGAGGTCTTCCGGCGGGTAGCCGCAGAGCATCATCTCGGGGAAGGCGACGAGACCACACCCGCGCCGCTTCGCCTCCGCGATGAGGCGCCGCGCGAGCGCGGCGTTGCCGGCGAGGTCGCCGACGGTGGGGTTCACCTGAGCGAGCGCGATGCGCACCTTCATGAGGCCCATTCTAGCATGGGTGCCGGGGAGCGAGAAGCTCGAAACGCGCCGGCTCTCCGCCGCCCCCGCCCGGCCACTGAAACCTTCCGCCCGGCGATGCGTATAATAAAACGTATGCGGAATCGCTCGTTCCACGACGGTCCTTGTTCTCCGGAAGGGAGTCCGGCCATGAAGCAACCGGTTGCCGCTCTATCAATTATCCTATTCGTCGTCGCGGCGGCGTGTTTCGCCCCGCGCGAAATCCTCTCCGCCCCGGAGACGGTCCAAAAATCGTTCCCCGTAAAGGCGGGCGGCCGTCTCGTGCTCGATCTCGACACGGGCGGCGAGCTCGAGATCTCGGGCTGGGCGAAAGACGAGGTCGCGGTCTCCGTCGAGATCGGCGGCCGCGACGCCGAAGCGGTGAAGGTCGAATTCGACCACGTCGCCAACAGAGTCGAGATACATTCGTACTGCGAGAAACGGCGCGGCTGCAGCACGCGCATGCGGTTCACGATCAGCGTGCCCGAGCGCTTCGACGTCGACGTCGATTCCAAGGGCGGCGCGGTCGAGATCGAGGGCGTCGAGGGGAAGATCGGCGGCAAGACGATGGGCGGCGAAATCGATCTCGTGCGCGTCAAGGGGCGCGTGGATCTCGAGACGATGGGCGGCTCGGTGACGGCGCGGGAATGCGAGGCGGACGGGGAAGTGAGCACGATGGGCGGAAGCATTCTCATAGAGGACGTGAAGGGGAACCTCAAGGGCTCCACGATGGGCGGAAAGGTCGTCTATCGCAACGTCACCGGCCGCTCTTCCGAATGCTCCGACGACGAGATGAACGTCTCGACGATGGGCGGCGACATCGTCATCGACAAGGTCGACCGAAAGGTGAGGGCCAAGACGTTCGGCGGCGACATCGACGTGGCCGGCGGCGAAGAGGTGAACGTCTCGACGATGGGCGGAGACGTGAACGTCGACGACGCGCCGGGCGGCGCGACGATCTCGACGATGGGCGGAGACATCACGGTCCTCTCAGCCGGGAAGTTCGTCAAGGCGAACACCATGGGCGGCGACATCGACGTCAAGTCGGTCGACGGATGGGTCGACGTATCGACGATGGGGGGCGACGTCGAGGTCGCGATGACGGGGGATCCGAAGCAGGGGAAGCGCGACGTCGAGATCGAGTCGATGGGCGGCGACATCGTGCTCACCGTCCCCGCGGGGCTCTCGATGGCGTTCGACATCGACCTCCAGTACACCAAGGGCAAGGAAGGCCGCTACCGCGTCGAGAGCGATTTCCCCATGGAGAAGAAGGAAACGACGGAGTGGGAGGGACGCTGGGGAAACAAGCGCCGGCACATCTACGGCACGGGGACGGTCGCCGGCGGAGACAACCTCGTCAGGATAAAGACGGTGAACGGCAACATCACGATCCGGAAGGACTAGCGCTCGAGAGCGGAGCGGCGCACCCTTCGGGAGGCCGGGGGGCGGGAGACGATCCCGCCCCCTTTTTGTTTCGACTACCTGCCGTTCATTCGCCGCTGGAGATCGTCGATGGCCTGCTTCATCGCTTCGTTCTCCGCCCGCATCTCGGCGAGCTCGCGCTCGATGCGCGCCGCGTTCGCCGCCTCGGACTCCGCACGCTCGGCGGCGACGGCGGCTTCGTCGAGCGGCCGGCCGACGGCGTCCTCGTCTTTCTGCCCGGCGCCGGCGAGCGTGGGCTGCACCGTCCCGTACGAGGTCGGGATGTAGAGCAGCGTCAGCTGAAACTCGCTGCCGTAGAAATTTCCAGAGGTGTTCGGCGAGGCGAGGAAATAGTATGTATAGGACCCCCCTGAAGCGACCTGAAACAGGCCGTGCACGGTCACGGGAATATCATAAGAACCGGTCGCCGCGAAGCTCGGTATACGCCAGAGCACATCCTGGTTCGCCGGCAAGCTCGACGAGCTTGTCGATATGCCAAAGTTGACGAATTGATCCCCGTCGCCGGACGTATGGCCTATATTCGCCTGACAGGATGCGACGGCCAGAACGTATCCGGCCGCCGGCGCGACGATCGTGCGCGACGCGAGAGTGCTGTAGCTGCCGCCGGGAAGAGAAATAAGCGTACTCGAAGCGTAGCTCGCCGCTCCCGGCTCGTCCAAGACCTCCGAAGCGGCTATCGCGTTCGTCGGAAAGCTCACGACGCCGTTATCCGTCTGATCCAGCCGAAACTGCACGCTCGTCGAGGCGCCTCCCACGTATACCCGAGCGCTGCCCGTTCCGCTATAATTGCCGTCCACGTAGAAGGCCGAGTTGCCTTCGACATTGCGCCCCACCCACAGGTAGCCGCCCTCGCCGTTGGCGTCAGGCTGAATGAAGGCCGTCCGAACGTGCGCTTCGTCGTAGAAATCCAAAGCGCCGCCGGTACTCAGGGTATATGCGTGCACTAATGCGCTGTCGACGCCGCTGCGGAATAGGCGAAGCTTCGCATTTGAACTGGGGCCGCCGATCGAGGTATTTCCGGCGCCGTCGATCGAGAGCACCTCGGCCGTGCCGCCGCCGAGGATGAGCTTCTGCGCCCCGCCCGCGACGCGAATGCCCGCGGTGCCCGCGCCCGCGCCGCCGGTCGCGACGCCGAACTTGAGACGGTGCGTCGCGTCGCCGATCTTGAAGTCCCCCTCAGTGCTCGTGAGATCCCACTGGTTGCCGTCCACGTGGAGCTTCGCGCCCGGGGATGTAGTGTTGATCCCGAGGTTGCCGCTCGCCGTAAGCCGCATCCGCTCGAGGTTGCCCGTTACGAAATGCATCGGGTTGGCCGAGACGACCTGCAGCATGAGCGGGCCGGCGGAGGTGCCCGTCGTCACGCGCGAGAGGTTCGCGAGCGGTATCGATCCGGCGGTCGTGCCGCCGGCCGACGGCGCATGCTTCGTCAGATACAGGTAATCGAGATCTCCGCCCGTCGATTGCAGAGTGACGCTCGCCCGGCCCGTCGCCGAGGAGGTCTCGACCTTGATATTCTGCTCGTCGGTCCCGACGATATCGAGCCTCGCTTCGGGATCCACGGTGCCGATGCCGATCTGGGCGTTGTTGTTGTAGAGGCTGCTCGTCGCGGCCCACGAAGAGCCGTTGTACCAGAGCGTTTGTCCCGTCGTTCCCGGGGGGAGGCTTCCTCCGCCCGTCGCCGTGAGGGATTTCCACGTCGAGCCGTCGTACCCCTCGAAATCCGTTCCCGTCCAGCGCATCGTGCCCGCGCCGTCCGTGACCGAGTTGCCGATTCTGAGCCCGCCGCCCACGTGGAGCATCTCGAGCGGCGGATTGACGCCGATGCCGACGTATCCGCTTTGAGTGACGCACACGCGCTCCACGCCTCCCATTGAAAGCTGCCATCTATCGGAAGGATCGACGTACGTATGGGCCTTGAGGCTTCCCCGAACATAGCCGTATCCCGGCCGGGCGCCCGGCTGGAGCGCGTTGACGTAGATGCTCGCCCATCCGGCGTCGTTGCCATTCACGTACAGCGGGGTCTGCTCGTCGCCCCGTACCGTGAGGGTGTGATCCGGGCTCGTCGTTCCGACGCCTGCGTAGCCGAGAGCGGGAAATTTGTTCCCCGCCGCCTCCGAGCCCTTTACCATCCGCGCGTTCATCGAGTAGGGGGATGCGGTGAGCAAGGTGCGCGGCTCGAGCTCAGCGCCGCCCTCGACCGATATGCCGAGGTAGTACGGGACGTTCCAATCGAGCGGCCCGAGCGGCTGCGTCCAACCGAGCCGGGCGTTGAAGATCCCCTTCGACACCGTCAGGAGATGGGCCTCCGTCCAGACCGGCGTTCCGCCCGATTCGACGGTGTAGAGACGGAAGGCGACGTTGTAGGGGCCGTCGGGCACGACGACGCCCGAGGCGTCGATGAGCACCCCCTGATAGCTCAGAACCTCGGGGATGTCCGCCGAGGCCGCGTTGAAGAGGATGGCGAGAAGAGCGAAAGCGACGGCACAAAAACGCTTCATTTCAAAATGTCCTTTCCCGGTTCCGACTCTATCGTACGATGACGAGCTTTCTCGTGATGAGATCCTTGCCCGCGCGGAGCCGGTAGTAGTAGACCCCCGAGCCGGCCCGCGCCCCGGCGTCGTTCCTGCCGTCCCACGTCTCGACGTGCCGCCCGGCAGAGAGTTCCCGCTCGACGAGCGTGCGCACGCGGGCGCCCCGAACGTCGAAGATCGAGAGGTTCACGGGAGAGACCGAGGCGAGATAGAAGGCGATCCGGGTCGTCGGATTGAACGGATTCGGGTAGTTCTGGTAGAGGGTCGTCGGTTTCGGAGGGAGAGAGACCGAGAGCGTCGGCGAGAACCATTCGCCCTCCCGCGAGAGAGCGCCGATGCGATAGAGATAGGTCCGTCCCGCGAGAGCGGTCTCGTCCCGGTATTCCATGCCGCCCGCCGCTGAAAGCGGGACCTCGGTGATGCGCGAGAGGGCTTCCTCGGTCGTCTCCGAGCGGTAGACGTGGAATCCTTCGAACGAGGTCGAGCCGCCCGCCTCCCAGACGAGAAGAACAACGTCGTCTCGAAGCTCGGAGAGAAACGAGGCGAAGGCGACGTCGACGGTCGAGCTGATGCCGGCGCAGTACCAGAAGCCGCCCTTGACCCAGTTCGAGGCGCCGGCCGCAACGCCGATCGCGGGCTGCCCCGCCGTGTCGTAGACGCCGTAGCCTCCGCCCGACCGCACCCCGCCGCCGTTCCCGAAGTGCCCGTGAAGCACCTGGTACTGGGCGAGGGCGGAGGTCGAGAGGATGACGAGGACAGCGAGCGGAAGGAGCAACGAGATTCCGCTTCTCATACAGCCCCCTTTCCGAACGAACGAATGTCGTAAGAATTGAATTCGAGTATTTTCGATGCGCGTCAGGGCGAGTTTCGCATCGCCGCGGCCGCCTGTCAATAGAAAGGGCGTCGACGGGACCGCGCCGGTTGCACATCCGGCTTTTTCGTGGTAAAATATATACGAGAACTCCGCTTCAATCTCCGCACAAGACCCGACGACAGGCCCCCGAGCTTGCCCTCGAGTTGCGGTGTGACGAGGGAAGTGATAACGATGTCAGGGATTCGCTCCGCGTTGAGGGCCGCGCTCGCCGCCGCGGCCGTCTCGGCGGCGTGCGCGCCAGCGGCGGCCCAACCCCTCCCGTACGGTTCCATCGGTCTCTACGTCGACGAGAATCGCGAGTCGAACACGGCCTCCTACTCGGGGACGTTCACGGAGTTCACGATGTACGTTTTCTGCAGGCCGGGCGCCGAAGGCTTGCAGGCCGTGGAGTTCGTCCTCCGGTACCCCGCGAACGTCATCCAGGGTCCCGTTACGGCGAGCCCCCTTCTCTCGGTCGCTCTCGGAACTCTCGACGGCGGCATGAGCGCGGCCTTTTTCGATTGTCAGGGCGAGTGGGTGTGGACGCATCACCAGCAGCTTTTCGTTACGAGCGGCGATGCGGCGCGCATCGAGATCGATAAGCACCCGCTGGCCGGCGCACTGCAGGCCGCCACATGCGAGCTCGGAAATCCGCTCGAGGCGCTTCTCGTCTCGTCGGTCGTTTGCCTCAACTCCCCCTGTCCTCCCGATACGGCCTCTCCGCGGCTCCTCGGGGCCGCGAACATCTCGGCGAACGGCGTCGAGCTCGCGTTCAGCGAGGAGCTTCTCAAGCAAACCGCCGAGAACCCCTCGAACTACGAGATCGCCGATCTGAACGATCCCGCGATCGCCATGCCCGTCGCCGAGGCGAGACTGCTCGCCGACGGGCGAACGGCGCGGATCTACGCGTCGGCGCAGTTCGTCGGGGGCCGGTCGTACGTCGTCCGCGTGCACGACGTCCTCGATCCGTGGGGAAACGCCGTGCCGCCGTCGAGCGAGCGCACGTTCACCGTGATCGACCAAACGCCGCCGAGACTGATCGGCGCTCATGCCGAAAGCGACCAGGCGCTCACCGTCGCCTTCAACGAGGCGATGACGCCCTCCACCGCCGAGAATCCGGCCAACTACCGCCTCTATTTCTACATCGACCCCGTTGTCCCGGCGAACGACATCCCCTGCAATTGTTTTCCGCACGAAGCGACCCTCGTGTCGGCGGACACGGTCGTTCTCTCGTTCGAGGTGCCCGCGATGCCGATAGGGCGCACGCTTCTGCTCAGGGTGCGAAACGTGACCGATCTCGCGGGCAACGTCATCTCGGCGAGCCACAACGTCGCCGAGTTCGTCGTTCCCGATCCGTACCCGCCGTGGATCGTGTCGCTCGGCATGCCGGGCGCGGATCTCCTCGACGTCAATTTCAGCGAGCGGGTCGTCTCTTCGACGGCGAGCGACGCGGGCAACTACGCGATCTACGAACGGGACGACACGCTTTCGTTCGTTCCCGTGACCGGGGCGGAGTTGCTCGAAGACGAGAAGACGGCGCGCCTCTCCCTCGGGGCTCCCCTCGAGTTCGAGACGCCGTACGTGCTGCGCGCGCGCAATGTCGCCGACCTCTTCGGAAACGTCATCGCCCCTCCCGGCACGATCGAATTCAAGAAATCAGATTTCTTCCCGCCGGTCCCGCTCTCCGCGGCCGCGCTCTCGCATACGCTCATCAGGATCGTCTTCAACAAACAGCTCGAGGAGACCTCCGCGGAGACCGCTCTCTATTACACGGTATTCGAGACGGCGAACGCTGCTGCGGCGATCCCCGTCTCGGGCGCGACCCTCGAGGAGAGCGGGGATGCGGTGCAGCTCGGTCTCGCCGGGTGGCTCGTGCCGAACATCGACTACACGGTGCATATCGCCGGAGTCGAGGATCTCGCGGGGCACGCGATCGCGAGCGCCTCGATAACGACGTCGTATCCCGACACGCTTCCTCCGGCGATCGTCGGCGTCGAGCTTGTCGGCGACTCGGCGTTCGAGATTCTTTTCAGCAATTTCCTCGACGCGGTCTCCGCGGGGGAAGAGGCGAACTATCTTCTCTGCGAATCGAGCGATCCCGGCGTCATCCTGCCGATCCTCTCGGCCGCGCTCGCGGGGGACGGATCGCGGGTGCTCATCTCTCTCGGCGAAGCCCTTCTTCACGGGCGGAGCTACACGCTAACGGTGAGCGGCGTCGCCGACTGGAAGGGGATGGTGATCGCCCCCGGCACGACGCGCACGTTCACGTTTTACGACACGATCCCGCCGGCGCTTCTCGGCGCGCACGCGACGGATGACACGACCGTCGTCGCGAACTTCAGCGAGCCTCTCGACGACACGACGGCCGAGACGCCGTCGAACTATCGCATCTTCGTGCAGGACGACCCGAGCCGCGCCGTACCGGTGTCGAGCGCCGTCCTCGCCGGAGATTCGTCGAGCGTCGAGCTTTCTCTCGCCGGAGCGCTCACCGCGGGAATCGTGTACGCCCTCGAGGCGGCCGGCGTTGCGGACCGCGCGGGGAATCCCGTTGCCGCGGGCGGCGCGGCCCTCTTCTCCATTCATGATACACTCGCGCCGAGCGTGGAATGGGTGCGTCAGGAGAGCTTCGAGGTCGTCTACGTGTGGTTCAGCGAGGCGGTCACGGCCGCGACCGCGGGCGATCCGTCGAACTACGCGCTCGTGGGCGTCGCGCAGCCGTCCGATACGGCCGCGCCGTCGAGTGCGGACTGCATCGCCAGCAGGCTCGTGAGGCTCGCATTCGCTCCGCCCTTCGCGCCGGGCCGCATCTACGAGCTCGTGACGAGCGGCGTCGAGGACCTCGCCGGCAACGTGATTTCGCCGGGGGACGGAAAGCGGTTCGTGAGCTCGCCCTATCCGGCGGGAGGCGGTCTCGGGCTCTACCTCGACAAGAACCACAGCATGAGCGACGTGAACTACTCCTACGGGCCGACGGAGTTCAGGATGTACGTCTGGTGCGCGCCGGGGGAGTACGGCGCTTCGGGCGCCGAATTCGTCGTGAACTGGACGTCGAACGTTCTCCCGGGGCCCGTTACCGTGAACACCCCCTTCATCGTCTCGACGACCGGGGACCCGTTTTCAGGAATGTCCGCGACCTTCTCGCAGTGCGTCTCGGACTGGGTCTGGATATGCAGGGAGACGTGTTACCTCATGGATCCCTTTATGAGCGTGCTCGCGCTCGGTTCGGAAACGGGCCTTCTCAGGCTCGTCACCTGCGCGGAGGGAAACCCGCCGGAGAAACCGAACGTCGTGTCCGACATACGATGCAATCACATGATCATCGCGACGCTGCTTGCGGGATTTTCGGCCGTGTGCCGGGACGGTTCGATCGACGTCGAGTGGAGGCTGAGCCGGCTCGACGGCGATGCGCGGTTCGCGGTCTCGCGGGCCGCGGGCATGGAGGAGGATTACGCTCCGCTCGCCGGAGAGGTCCATGAAAGCGGCCTTTCGTTCTCCTACCGCGACGAGGGAGTCGAACCGGGGGGCGTCTACCGGTACCGCGTCGATTTCATCGACGGCGAAGGCGCCCGCGTCCTCTTCGAGACGGAACCGATCGGCGTGCCGGCCCTGCCGCTCACCCTCCATCAGAACTGGCCGAACCCCTTCAACCCGGCGACGACGGTCGCGTACTACCTGCCGGACGACGCGAATGTGCGGCTCGAGGTCTTCGATGTCGCGGGTCGCCGGATCGCTCTGCTCGCAAACGGCCGGGAGGCGCGGGGGAGACACAGCGCCTCCTGGAACGGCGCCGACGACGCGGGGCGGCCGGTCGCGGCCGGTATCTATATCTGCCGGCTCACCGCGGACAAGGAAACGCTCTCGCGGAAGATGATCCTGATGCGATAGCGCCTCCGGCCGAAATCTTTGTTGACATAAGCCGCAAATTGCTGGACAATATTCGGGCCTGCAAACAATCGGTCTAATAATATTCTGGCGGAGGCGTCGATGGCCGCGGAAAACGGGTCGCTTCATCCCGTCGACACGAGGATCCTCGAAATCCTGCAGACGCAGGGGCGCATCTCGAACGTGCAGCTCGCGGCCGAGGTGGGGCTGAGCCCCTCCGCCGTTCTCGAGCGCGTGCGAAAACTCGAGGAGCGAGGGATCATCGAGCGCTACGTGACCATCCTCGACAACCGCAAACTCGGTCTCGGGACGATCGCGTTCGTCGCGGTCTCCCTCAACCTGCATCATCGGGATTCGATCGAGAACTTCCACGCGTTCGTCCAGGCGAACGGAAAGGTACTCGAGTGCTTCCACGTCGCCGGCGGCGAGGACTACCTGCTCAAGGTGTACACGCGCGACGTCGAGGACTACGAGCGCTTCCTGCTCACGAGCCTCACGCGCACGAAGGGGATCGACAAGGTCAAGACGATGTTCGTCCTCTCGACGCTCAAGCGCGAGACGGCGATACCGCTCGACGCGGTGCCGGTGAACGGGAAGGCGAAGGGCTCGAACGGAGGGAATCTCGATACGGCGTCGAAATGCGCGGGGATACGTCCGCGCGCGGCCCGGACCGCGGCGCGAACGCGGAAGCGCCGCCCGCGCGCCGCGAAATAACGAAATCAGCGCACACGTAACCGGTCGCGGAAGGAGGACCCGGAGATGGAGAAGAAGCAGCGGTTCGATACGGTGGCGGTGAAGGGCGGCTTTCCGTGGGAGGAGCAGCTCCGCTACCATACGATGGCCCCGCCGATCATTCAGGCGGCCGTTTTTCCCTACGAGTCGGCGCAGTGGGCCGCCGATCTCTACAGCTACAAGATCGAGGGGTTCGCGTACGGCCGCATCAACAACCCCACGAACGACATCTTCGAGAAGCGCATGGCGATGCTCGAGGGCGGCGAGGCGGGGCTCGCGACCTCGTCGGGGATGGCCGCGATATTCATGGTGCTGCATCACCTCGTCGAGTCCGGCCAAGAGATCGTCTCCTCGATCCGCGTCTACGGCGGCACGCAGCAGCTCTTCGCCGTGTCGTGCCCGCGCATGGGCATCACGGTGAAATGGGTCGAGCAGCCCGACAAGATCGAGGAATGGGAGAAGCTCATCACGCCGAAGACAAAGCTCCTCCACGTCGAAAGCCCGAGCAATCCGAACCTCTTCGTCGCCGACATCCCGCCGCTCGCGAAGCTCGCCAAGAAGCACGGCATCCCACTCATGGTCGACAACACGATCTGCAGCCCCGCGCTCATGCGGCCGATCGAGATGGGCGCCGACATCGTCATCCACTCGGCGACGAAATACATCAGCGGCAACGGCACGAGCCTCAACGGCGTCATCGTCGGCAAGAAGGAGTTCGTGGATCACGTCCGGCACGTGGGGTTCCGCAACATCGGGCCGACGGCCGCCCCCTTCAATAGCTGGCTCTGCCTCCTCGGGCTCGAGAGCCTCTCGCTCCGCATGAAGAAGCACTCGGACAACGCGATGGCGATCGCGAAGTTCCTCGAGAAGCATCCGAAGGTCGAGTCGGTGCTCTACCCCGGACTTCCGAGCCATCCGCAGCACGAGGTCGCCAAACGCAACATGAGCGGTTTCAGCTCGCTCATGGGGATCCGGGTAAAGGGCGGTCTCGAGGCGACGCGCCGCGTGATCGACAACCTCAAGATCGCCGTCCACACGACGCACCTCGGCTCGTCGCAGACCGTGGCCATCCAGCCCGCCGCGACGACGCACTGGCAGCTCGGCCCCGAGGAGCGGGCGAAGGCGGGCGTGCCCGACAACCTGATCCGCTACTCGGCGGGCATCGAGGACGCGCAGGATCTCATCGAGGATCTGGACGGCGCCTTGAAGAAGGCATAAGGCGGTTCGAACCGGCGCCCGCCGCCGCGGCCGGGACGCGAACCCGGCGTCCCCGCGGAACCGGCGGGCCGCACAGGGAGGATGCGATGTACAGGCTGGCACTCATCGGATTCGGAGTCGTCGGGCAGGGGCTCGCGGAGATTCTGCTCAAGCACCGGGAGCGCCTCGTGAGGGCGCACGGCTTCGAGTTTTCGGTCGTCGCCGTGAGCGACGTCAACAAAGGCTCCGCGTACGATCCGAAGGGGCTCGATCTCGCGCGGCTCCTCTCGCTCGCGAAGGACAACAGAATATCGAGCTATCCCGGCGCGGCGACCGGCTGGAACGCGATCGACACGATCAGGAAGTCGAACGCCGACGTCGTCGTCGAGGCCTCCTACACGAACATCAAAACGGGCGAGCCCGCGTACTCGCACTTCAAGGCGGCGCTCGAATCAGGCAAGCACCTCGTCACGACGAACAAGGGCCCGACGGCGCTCTTCATGAAGGAGCTCGTCGCGCTCGCCCGGTCGAAGGGCGTTCATTTCCGCTACGAGGGGAGCGTCATGAGCGGGACGCCGGTCCTGAACCTCGTCGAGTACTGCCTCGCCGGCAACGAGGTGAAGGAGATCCGCGGGATACTCAACGGCACGACGAACTTCATCCTTTCCAACATGGAGACGGGGAAGAGCTACGCCGAGGCGCTCAAGGAAGCGCAGGATCTCGGGTTCGCGGAGGCCGTGCCCGACGCCGACGTCGAAGGGTACGACGCGATGGCGAAGGTCGTCATCCTCGCCAAGGCGGTCATGGGCGCCGATCTCGCCGTCGCCGACGTCGACCGCACGGGGATCACGAAGATCACGGTCGAGGACGTCGCCGCCGCGAAGGCCGAGGGCAAGCGCTGGAAGCTCATCGGCCGCGTGGCGCGAGACGGCGCCTCCGTGCGCGCCTCGGTCCGGCCCGAGAAGCTCCCGCTCGCCGATCCGCTCGCCGGGGTCATGGGCGCGACGAACGCGGCGACCTTCCGCACGGATCTCATGGGCAACGTGACGATCGTCGGCGCGGGCGCGGGAAAGATCGAGACCGGATACTCCGTGCTCGCCGACCTGCTCCTCATCCACCGGTTCGCCGGCGGGAAGCGGGCCGCTGCTGCGGCGAAGAAGCCGGGCGCTCCGAAGAAGCCGGCGAAGCGCGCCGCGGCGAAGGCTGCGCCGAAGAAGGCGCCGAAGAAGGCCGCTCGGAAGGCCACGAAGAAGGCTCCGAAGAAAGCCGCGAAAAGGGCCGCACGGCGAGCCCCGAAAACGGCGAAACGAATGAAGAAACCGGCCCGCAGGCGCTAGCGCCGGGCATGAACCGCGAACAAAGGCAGGATCCCGTATGAAGATGTTCATCGGCGGAAAGTGGATCGATAAAAAAGAGACGATCGAGGTGCGGGACCCGTACGACGATTCCCTCGTCGACACCGTGCCGAGCGGCGCGGCGGAGGACGTGAAGGCGGCGATCGACGCGGCCGTGAAAGGCTACGAAACGAACCGCAACCTGCCCGTGCACGAGCGCATCCGGATCCTCAACGCGGCCGCTTCCTACGTCGAATCGCGGCAGGAGGAGTACGCGCGGGTCATCGCCCGCGAGGGGTCGAAGACGATCCGCGAGGCGCGCAAGGAGGCCTCCCGCTGCGTCGACACGATCCGCATCTCGGCCGAGGAGGCGCGGCGCATCTCGGGGGAGACGATCCCGTTCGATTCGCGGCCCGGCTCCGAGAACCGCGTCGGATACTACTTCCGCTTCCCGATCGGCGTCGTCGCGGCGATCACGCCCTTCAACGATCCGCTGAACCTCGTCGCCCACAAGGTCGGCCCGGCCGTCGCCGCGGGGAACGCGGTCGTCGTGAAGCCCGCGACCGTGACGCCGCTTTCGGCCCTCATGCTCGCGAAGGCTTTCGACGAGGCGGGGCTCCCGCCCGGCGTTCTCAACGTCGTGACGGGCCACGCGGCGAAAACCGGCGACGCGCTCGTCACCGACCCGCGCGTCCGCATGGTGAGCTTCACGGGAGGCGCCGAGGCCGGGGAGGCGATCGTGAAGAAGGCGGGGCTCAAGAAGATCGGCATGGAGCTCGGCTCGAACACCCCCGTCATCGTGCTCGAGGACTGCGACCTCAAGCGCGCCGTGGACGACTGCGTCTCGGGCGCCTTCTGGGCGGCCGGGCAGAACTGCATCGGCGTCCAGCGCATCTACGTCGAGCAGTCGATCTACAA
>DHHN01000034.1:26033-27354 GCA_002403295.1 bacterium UBP1_UBA4771
GAGGCCGTGAAGGCGGGGGCGAAGACGCTCACCGGCGGCGCGCGCCGCGGCGCGATCTACGAGCCGACGGTGCTCGTCGACGTGCCGGCGGGCGCCCGCGTCGACGTCGACGAGGTGTTCGCGCCGACCGTGAACCTCTACCCCGTGAAGGATCTCGACGAGGCGATTTCGCGCGCGAACGCGGTCGACTTCGGCCTCCACGCAGGCGTCTTCACGAAGGATCTCAACAAAGCGTTCAAGGCGATCCGCGAGCTCGAGGTCGGCGGCGTCATCGTGAACGACTCCTCCGACTACCGCATCGACATGATGCCGTTCGGGGGCGTCAAGCGCAGCGGCCTCGGACGGGAGGGGATCAAGTTCGCCCTGCAGGAGATGACCGAGCCGCGCGTCGTCTGCTTCAACCTCTTCTGACGCGCGCCCGCGTGCGCATGAAACAAAGGCCCGCTCCGGACGAGCGGGCCTTTTTCTATTCCCGTGAATCGGACGGCCGGCGCGAAGCCGCCGTCGCCGCCTGATCACTTCAACCCGAGCACGTCCGCCATCGTGTAGAATCCGGGCTTTTTCCCGTGAATGAAACGGATCGCGCGAAGCGCTCCCCGCGCGAAGGTGCGCCGGGAGTGCGCGCGGTGGCCGAGCTCGAAACGCTCCCCCTCGCCGGCGAAGACGATCGTGTGCTCTCCGACGACGTCCCCGCCGCGGAGAGCGTGAACGGCGATCTCCGCAGGCGGTCGCGGCCCGAGGATCCCCTCGCGGCCGTGGATGACGCTCGATCCGGGACGCGCCTCGGCGACGACGCCGGCGAGCTTCGCCGCCGTGCCGCTCGGGCTGTCCTTTTTCTTGTTGTGGTGCATCTCCACGATCTCGACGTCGAAATCGGGGAGGGCGCGCGCCACGTCGGCGACGACCTTGAAGAGAAGGTTCACGCCGGCCGACATGTTGGGGCTGATGATGAGCGGGATCGCGGCGCCGGCCTTTTTGGCGGAGGAGAGCTGCTCGGCGGTGAACCCCGTCGCGCCGACGATCGCGGCCTTCCCCGCGGCCGCCGCGGCCTCGACGGCCGCGAGCGCGGCCGCCGGATTCGTGAAATCGACGACGACGTCGGCGAGCTTCGCCGCCGCGGCGAGGTCCGCCGTCACGGCGACTCCGCCGATCTTCGAGCCGAGACCGGGATGCCCCGGCGCCTCGACGGCGCCCGCGAGCGAGAGCTCCGCGTCGCCGGCGATCTCGTCGACCATAATGCGCCCCATCTTGCCGAGGGCGCCGCATACGACGACGTTGATCATGATCGTCCGCCTCACTTCACGGGCTTGAGCCCGTACGA
>DHHN01000034.1:27471-27815 GCA_002403295.1 bacterium UBP1_UBA4771
CGCGCCTTCGCGAGGTCGCCCTTCTCGAACGCGGCGATCATGGCGAGCATGTCCTTCGGCACGATGTTGCCGACGACGCTCACGACGCCCGTGCCGCCGATCGAGAGGATCGGGAGCGTGATGCCGTCGTCGCCCGAGAGGAGCGCGATCCCGTCGCCGCAGAGCTGCACGATCTCGCACATCTGCTCGAGCGAGCCGCTCGCTTCCTTGATCGCGACGATGCGCTCGTGCTTCGAGAGGCGCTGCACCGTCTTCGGGAGCAGGTTGAGCCCCGTGCGTCCCGGCACGTTGTAGAGCATGAGCGGCAGGTCGCCCTCGTCGGCGAGCTTCATGAAGTGCGCGTA
>DHHN01000034.1:27876-29767 GCA_002403295.1 bacterium UBP1_UBA4771
GGGACGACCTTGATCTTGCCGGCCGCCGCCTTGACGGCGATGTCGATGATCCGGAAGTGCTCGTCCCACGTGTAGGTGGGGTTCTCGCTCGTCGTCGCGCATGGAACGATGCCGTCGGTGCCCGCGTCGATGTGGAACTTCACGAACTCGCGGAGCTTCGCCTCGTTCAGGGCGCCGGTTTTCTCGTCGAAGGGCGTGACGAGCGCGACGTACAGCCCTTTCATCTTCATGGTCTCCCGTCCTCCTTCTCCCGCGGTCCGCCGCGGGAATGAACGTCGTGTGCGTTGTATGCGGCGGTCATGTTGCGGAGCCGGCCGCCGGCTTGCGGCCAGCGCGATCGCGCGCCCGCAAGCTCCTTGGAACAGTATGCCCGGATTCGGGAGGTGTCAAGCGGATTGGGCCCGCGGCGCCTCTCGCGGCGCGGCGCCCGGCATTACGGGGAATTGTTCCTGCGCGGGACGAGATCGTTTCGCATCGGAAAGAGCGAGAAGATGCCGCCCGTGTGGATGAAGAGAACGTTGTCGGATCTCTTCCAGCGGCCCTTCGCCGCCTCGCCCGCCAGCCCGAGCATCGCTTTGCCGGTGTAGGCCGGATCGAGGAAGAGCCCCGTGGAGCGGGCGAAGGTCCGGATGAGCTCGAGCCCTTCGGCCGTCGGCACGGCGTAGGCCGGGCCGTCGTAACCGCCGGCGATCTCGACCGCGTCCGCCGGAATCGGCGCGAACCACGGCTCGCCGCGATAGCGCCCCTCGTACGTCCGCACGAAATCCTCCGAGATACCCGCGATGCGGTCGGCGAACTGCTCCGGCGTGTCGAGCACGTTGACGCCGACGACGCGCGAGCGCAGCCCGAAGACGCGCGCCCCGTACGCGAGCCCCGCGTACGTGCCGCCGCTCCCGACGGCGAAGACGATCGCGTCGAACGAGAGGCCGAGCGCGCGCTCGGCCTCCGCGATCTCCCCCGCGGCCTTGATGTACCCGAACACTCCCGGCGGGTATGAGGCGCCCTCGGGGATCGCGTAGCCCCTGCGGCCCGCGGCGGCGAGCTCCGCCTCGATCTCCGCCATGATCCGGCCGACGGACGGCCATTCCGCCGGATCGATGAAGCGCGTCTGCGCCCCCGCGAGCCGCTCGACGAGAACGTTCCCGTCGCTTTCGGCGGGCTCGGGGCCGCGCAGCACGAGGATCGATTTCATTCCGAGACGCGCCGCGGCGACCGCCGTCGCGCGGGCGTGGTTCGACTGGACGCCGCCGCAGGTGATCACCGTATCGGCGCCCATGGAGGCCGCCTCGGCCATGCAGAACTCGAGCTTTCGAACCTTGTTCCCCGAGAGGGCGGCGCCGGTGAGGTCGTCGCGCTTGACGAACACGTTCGGGAGATCGGGAAACCCGGGGGGGATACGCAGCCGCTCGACGGGCGTCGGAAGGTTGGCGAGGGCGACGTGCGGAGGGAGTTGAATGCTCATGGGCGGATCATAGCAGGCGCCGCCGCCGGTGTCCCCGGGAAAAAGAGAGGGCGGCGCCGCGGAGGAATATTTCTCTTGCCTCATTGCAATATTATAATATATTAATATTCAAATGAAAGGACGTGCGATGGAACGAACGGCGATGCGGCGCGCGAACGATCCCCTCGGCGGGGGAGACATCGAGCGGTTCGCCGAGGTGCTGAAGGCCCTCGCGAGCCCGGCGCGTCTACGACTCGTGAACATCCTCGCGGGCGGAGAACGCACCGTGTCCGATCTCTGCGGCCTCTCGGGGCTCAAGCAGTCCCTCGTGTCGCAGCAGCTCAAGATACTGCGGTTCAGCAACATCGTTCGCAGCCGCCGGGAGGATTCGCACATCTATTACCGCCTCGCGGAGCGGAACGTCATTCGCATGCTCGATTGCCTGAGCCG
>DHHN01000034.1:29772-30201 GCA_002403295.1 bacterium UBP1_UBA4771
GCCGGCGAAGGAGGAGCGATGGGAGCGAACGTGGTTCAGGTGAACGAGGCGAGCTGGCAGGCGGAGGTGCTCGATTCGCAGATTCCGGTGATCGTGGATTTCTGGGCCCCGTGGTGCGGGCCGTGCAAGTTCCTCGGGCCGATCTTCGAGGAGCTCGCGGGCGAGTACGCCGGAAAGGTGAAGTTCGCGAAGATCAACACGGACGAGAGCCAGAACGTCGCGATCAAGTACGGCATCATGGGGATCCCGACGCTCAAGGTGTTCAAGGGCGGCGCGGAGGTCGATTCCATGTCCGGCGCGGCGCCGAAGGACATGCTCGCCGAATTTCTCGCGAAGGCGCTCGCGAAGTAGCGGAGCGCGATTCGCGGCGGCCGGGTCCTCGTGGAGCGCCTCGGCCGGCGCCGACGGGAAGGAGCATCGCATGAAAAA
>DHHN01000034.1:30286-31474 GCA_002403295.1 bacterium UBP1_UBA4771
GACGATGCGCGAGCTGCAACAATATCTGGAAGGAGAATCCTGATTGCCGTATACTCCGCGCCGTAGCCCGGCGCAGGGAGGCATGGCGTGACAGAGCTTCCGTTTTTCGCGGGAGAGGAGGGCCGGGGGCACATACTCGTCCTCCTCTTCTTCGTTTCCGCCTTCGTCATCACCGTTTGGGGCACCTGGGACGGGGCGCTCCCGGCCGGCTCCGAGGCGTCGCTCGCCGAGACCGCCCGCGAGATCGTCGCGACCGGCGAGCCGCTTCCGATGCGGTTCGACGGCGCGCCCGCGCACGACACGCCTCCGCTCGCCCCGTGGCTCATGTCTTTTTTCTTTCTCGTCTTCGGCGTGAACGAGTTCGCCGCCCGGTTCGCCTTCGTTCTTCTCTCCGTGGCCGCCTCCTGGGTGCTGCTCGTCGCCGGGCGGGAGGCCTCCCGCGATCTCGCGGCGCACGAGGCGGCCGCCGCCGAAGCGCGGGAATCGGAGCGCGCGACGCGTTGGGCCACGCTCCCGGCGGCGACCGGGGTGCTCGCGGCGATCATCCTCGCCGCGACGCCGCTCTTCGGCCGCTTCGCGCCCCACGTGACGACGGGGCTTCCCTTCGCGTTTTTCGTTTCCCTCGCGTTGCTCGGATGGCTGTACCTGCCGGAGCGTCGCGGCGGCGCGATCCTCTGGGGTGTCGCGATCGCGGGCGGCATCCTGAGCGTCGGCGCGGGAGGTCTCCTGCCCGTCATCGGCGCGGCCGTCGTGAGCGCCGTCGAGCGGAGCAGGCGGCGGATCTGGAGAACGCCGTCTTTCATCGCCGCGACGGCGGCGGGGCTCGCGATCGGCGGATGGTGGCTCGTTCCGGCGGCCGCGCGCGGGGGGGGGTTCCTAGCGAGCCCGCTCTGGGCGCCCCTCGCGGCGCTCGTTCGCCCGGGCCCGCGCGCCGGCGCCGCGCTCCTCGATTCGGCCGTGAACGTGTGGCTGCGGTCCGTTCCGTGGTCCGTACCGGCGACCGTCGCCGCCGCGCGCATCCTCTTCTTCACGGGCGGCCGCCGGCGGGCGGCCGCCGTGGGCGAGATCGACTCGGCGCTCCTTCTCTTCGCGGCGGCGCTGTTCGTGCCGTTCGCCGTCGCGGGCGCCGAGCCGGTGAGCGCCTTTCTCGCGGTCGCGCCCTTCACGGCGATCCTCGCCGCGCGGGAG
>DHHN01000034.1:31573-36407 GCA_002403295.1 bacterium UBP1_UBA4771
ACGGCGGGCCGCATAACGCCGGAGGGCGCGCGGATCGGCGGTTTCGGGCCTTCGGCGCGCGGTGAGCGCGCGCGGATGCTCTTCTACGGCGGCCGCTCTCTCGACGAACCGATCGGGGAGCCCGCCGCGCTCGCCGAGGCGCTTCGCGCCGATCCGGCGAAGCTGTTTCTCTCGTCGGTCAAAGACGTGGAGTCGCTCGCCGATCGCGGCGATTTCCGGATGGAGATACGCGTCTACTTCGGCGCGGGCGACCTCGTGCTGTTCGGCGCGCGGCAGCCCCGCCCCGACGAAGCCCGCTGATCCGGCCCTCGCGGCGAAGATCGAGCGCAAGGCGCGCCGCCGCCGGTGCCGGGCGTGTTCTTGAGACAAGGAGCGTCGGATGAAGCGTTCGATCGTCTTTCTCGCGCTCGCGGCCGTCGCCGCCGGCGCGGGCTGCGAGCGGAAGGATCTCGGAAGAACGGGCCTCGTCAACGTCGGGAAGCACACCTGGGCGATGATCGCGAGCGGCCCGAGCTCCGTCGAGGGGCTCGGCGCGAACAGCGGCTTCGTCGTCGGAACGGACGGCGTTCTCGTCGTCGACGCGAGGTACACGCCCGTCCTCGCCCGCGAGCTTCTCGACAAGATCCGCGCGGTGACGAACGCCCCGATCCTCTGGGTCGTCAACACGCACTACCACCAGGACCACACGTGGGGCAATTCGGTCTTCAAAGAGCAGGGCGCCGTCATCGTGGCGCACGCCGAGACGCGCGACGCGTTCCTGAAGTACTCGCCGATCTATCTCGATTTCTACCGCGAGCGGGGGGCGGAGGCCTTCGCGCTCCTCAAGGACGTTCGCTTCGTCGCCCCCGACACGCTTTTTTCCGACGGGGCGACGTTCGATCTGGGCGGCGTTTCGGTCGAGCTGCGACACTTCGGGCGCGGCCACACGGCGGGGGACGCCGTGGTCGTCGTGCCGAAGGACCGGGTCGCCTTCACCGGCGGCCTCCTGAGCAACGGCTACCACCCGAATCTCGGGGATCCCGGAGCCGATTTCGACAACTGGCTCAAGACGCTCGACCGCCTGCGCGGAATGAGCGTCCGCCGGTTCGTTCCGGGACAGGGCCTCGTGTGCGGCCGGGACGCGATCGACGGGCTCAAGCGCTATATCAAGGCCGTCCGCGGGATCGGCGCCGACGCCATCGGGAAACGATTCCCGCTCGAGGAAGTCGTGCGGACGATCCAGGTACCGGGCACGGAAGGCTGGCTCCAGCCGAACATTCTCCCCTTCAACGTGCAGGCCGTGTACCGGCACGAGATCCCCCGGATCGTGAACCCCGATTTCGCGCTCGATCTTCCCGACGAGTTTCTCATCCTCGACGGCGGCGGCAATCCGAAGCTGGGATACATCCGATGGGGATCGCAGTCGAAGGAGAAGGGATACCTCGAGATCGAGGCGCAGTGGAAGTTGTCCGCGAACGCCGAGCTCATCGTGCAGGATATCGCCGAGGCGGTCGCCCGGTACGAGCAGCAGGGCCGCCGCCTCATGACGATCGAGCGGACGCGGCGGTTCGATCTGCCGGGCGGCCCGGCGGTCGGCGCGATGGGCACCTGGAAGTCCATGGATATGAGGAGCGATCCCGGCAAGGGCCGCTGGTCGTGGATCATGCTCCTGCGGGGCGGCAAGCTCTACGTGGTCCAATGCGCGACCGACGCGGCCGGCGACGACGCGAAGGAAAAGCGGAACGTCGCCGAGCTCGAGCGGATCGCCGAAACGTTCCGGCTGCAGAAATAGCCCCCGCGCCTCTCCGCTAGGCGCCGTGCTTCTTGAGCTTGCCCGCGTTCGCGAGCGCGAGCTCCATGATGTTCCGGGCGGGAAAGACGCCGAGCCCGCCGCGGTCGCACTCGCTCTCGGTGAAGGCCCGCGCGCCGTCCGTCCCGCACCATGGCGAATGAATGAGGAACGGCACCGGGTGCCACGAGTGGCCCTTGAGCGCGCACGGCGTCGAATGGTCTCCCGTCACGACGATCACGCCGGGCGCGAGATCGAGGAGGATCGGCAGATGCGAGTCGACCTCCTCGATGATCTTCGTTTTTCCCTCGAGATTGCCGTCCTCGCCGAACGAATCGGTCTTCTTGACGTGAACGAAGAAGAAGTCATACCCGCTCCCCCACGCGCCGCGGACCGCCTCGAGCTCCTCCTTCACCGAGAATCCGGTGTCGACGAGGTCCATGCCGCAGAGCTTCGCGAACCCCCGGTAGAGGGGATAGGCCGCGATCGCGCACGGGAGGAGCTGCGTGCGCTCCTGGAGCGTCTCGATGCGCGGCATGCGCGAGATGCCGCGCATGAGCACGGTGTTCGCCTTGGGCTCGCCGGCGAGCGCGGCGTTGCAGCGCGCGACGAGCGCGCCGATGATCTCCGCCGTCCGTTTCGCCTCGGGGACGCGGGCGACGGGAGCGAGCGGCGCGCGGCCGGTGAGCTGCGGGTCGGTCTCCTCGACCTCGGGGGAGAGACCCTCGCCGCGGAGCACGACGCCGAAGCGGTACTCGCGCACCGGCATGATGAGGATCGAGACGCCGTCGATCTCCCGGATCCCGTTCTGGAGCTTCCGGCAGAGACGGACGCATTCCTCGTGCGGAATCCTGCCGGCGCGCCGGTCGGTGAGCACGCCGTCCGCGCCGGCCGTCGCGAAGTTTCCGCGGATCGCGACGTCGTCGTGACGGAGCTCGAAACCCGTGCCGAGCACCTCGAGCACGCCGCGGCCGACGTCGTTCTCGGGAGCGAGCGGATCGTATCCGAAGAGCGCGAAATGCGCGGGGCCGCTTCCCGGGGTGACGCCGGGGGATATCGGGAGGCTTCGCCCGCAGAGACCCTCGCGGGCGAGGCGGTCGAGGTTGGGCTTTCGCGCCGCATCGAGCGCCGTCTTCGGGAAGCCCGGAGCCCGGATGTCCCCGAGCCCGTCCAGGACGAGAAACACGATCTTCGCGTCGTTGCGACGCACGAGGTGACGGAACATTGCGCTCTCCTTGAAAAAGCGGGAATCCGCGGCGGCGGACCGCGCCGGAACCGGCGCCCCGCCGCCCGCGGCCAAGGGTACGGGCGACCGCCGGCCCGTGTCAAGGCCGCTCGCCCCGGGGTTCGATGCGCCGCCTCGCCCCTCCCGCGCACGAACCGGGATTTCCCGCGCCGGGAGAGCGGATTTCACTCGCGGTCCATTTCACTCCCTATTTCACTCGTCGTCGCATTTGACACGGGCACGCCGCGTTTCGTATTATTCGATATGGATTTGCGGATAAACCAGTTAGAGCGAGGAGAAGCCATGCGATTTGCGATTGCGCGGGGTCGGGCTCGGAGCGCCGGAAAGCGCCTCGCCCGCACGGCGGCGACGGCGGGCATTTTCGCGATCGGCGCGGCGATCGCCGGTTGCGGCGGCGGCGCCCCGACGATCGGCACGCAGCCGGTGAAGCGCGTGTACGCCGTCGAGAACAACGTCGATGCGCTGCGCGTGTGGAGCGACACGAGGGCGAGAGCCGACGTGCTCGTGCATATCGATTCCGCGGACGACCTCGGCGTGTTTCCGCAGAGCCTCATGGACAGCGTCGAGGGCGTCGCGAGGCGTCTGCAGCGCGGCGACGTGACCGCGCTCGGAACGCTATCGTCGGTGATCGAGCGGGGCTCGGTCGCGACGGTCGGCTACATGGCCGGGATGTACAAGCGCGTCGTCTGGGTGATCCCCGCCGCGAACCCGACGGCCGAGGAGCCGCCCGAAACGTACCGGACGTTTTTCATCGAGCGGAGGAAATTCCCGCCCGCCGCCGTCGGCGAGTTCAAGGCGGAGGGGAAGATCGTCACCGGCTCGATCGCGGGCATACCGCTCGCGATCGCGCGCCTCGAGGACCTGTCGCTCGGACCGAAGGAAACGGCCGTCGTCGATATCGACCTCAATTACTTCCAGCTTCTCGCCGCCCAGGATCCGAACTACCGCACCGGCACGAGATCGCTCCTCGCCTTTCTCCGGAAACTCGCCGCCGCCGGCGTGCGAGCGCGCCTCGTCACCGTGAACTGCGCGACGCAGGGAAACGACGTTCCGATGGATCTGCGGTACTACGCCGAGGTGATCGCCGGGACGCTCGCGAATCCGAAGAGCCTCGAACCGCCTCCGAGCGGGAAATACGAGACGATGATCCAGGCGGAGGATTCGATGAGGGCCGGGCGCTACGGAGCCGCCGCGGCGCTCTATCGCTCGATCCTCGAGGCGGGCGGGAAGAGCGCCGGCATGCAGTTCGCGCTCGCCGTCGCCCTCGGATTTCACGAGAAGGGGATCGAGAGCCGCGCGGCGCTTCTCGAGGCGTACTACCTCGATCACGAGTACCTGCGCGGATTTTCCCAGCTTGCGCGCGTGCTCGGCGCGGCGGGAAAGATCGCGACGGGTCTCGAGATCCTCGAGGCGCCCGAGCTCGAGAACCTGCTCGGCGACGCCGAGCTCGCGTACCAGAAGGGCGTCTTTTTCTACACGTCGAAACGGCCGTTCGACGCGGCCACGTACCTCTGGAGGAGCGCCTCCTCGCGATCGAAGGATTTCGGTCTCTACACGATACTGTTCCGCGCGCATCGCGAAATGGGGGATTCCGCCGGAGAGGTGTCGGCGCTGCAGAGGCTCGTCGATATCGACGAGGGCCGCGTGCGCCGCGAGATGCCCTGGGTGTTCGCGGATCTCGGGCAGCTCTACGAACGCGCGGGATTCCCCGGGAACGCCGGCGAGATGTACGAGAAGTACATCGAGGTCGCCCCGACGGATTCGCTCTCGGCGATCTTTCGGAAAAAGCTCGACGCCTGGGGCAGAACCGAACGCCCGGC
>DHHN01000034.1:36580-42263 GCA_002403295.1 bacterium UBP1_UBA4771
CGGCGCGGTCGTCACGGCCGCCGTGCTGGGAGGGAAGCGAGGCCTCCGGGACCTGCTCGGGCCGGTCTTTCGCGCGCGGTTCGCTCCCGGCTGGTATTTCTTCGTCCTCGTCGGATGCGTGCTCCTCTTCGCCGTCGCCCTCGTCGTATACGCCCTCCTCGGGAAGGACCTCGCCTTCGACCGGCAGGTCGCGCGAAACGGCCTCGCCCAGCTTCCGCTCTACTACGTCATCATCTTTTTCGCCGGCGGCCCGCTCGGAGAGGAGATCGGCTGGAGGGGTTTCGCGCTTCCACGGCTTCTCGAACGCCGCGGCCGGCTCGGAGCGAGTCTCGTGGTCGCCGTCATGTGGTTCATCTGGCACGTGCCCCTCTTCTGGATCGAGGGCGCGGCGCAGAAAGGCTCGTCCATCCCGGTCTTCGCGATCCTCGTGCTCGCGAACGCGGTCATATTCACATGGGTGTACGTCGGCTCCGGCAGGAGCCTTCTCTCGGTGCTTCTCCTCCATGCGAGCATCAACACCTGGAGCTATCTCTTCTCGGAGGCGGCTCCGGCGCTCGACAGGGACGCGCTGCTCGGCTGGCTCATCGCCGGGGTGTTCGCGGCCGTCGCGGCCGTCATCGCCGCCTTCTGGAGACGCAGGCCGGCATGAAGACGCGCACGACGCTGCGGCATCGCGACGGATCCGTCGAGATCGAGGAGATGGGGGGCGGCCGGCGCCGCGTCTCGGCGCGACCCGCCGATCCCGCGGTCTTCGTACCCGTCGGAAGCTGCGAGACTTCCTACCCCGTGCCTCTCATCGAAGCGATGCTCGAAGTCAAGACCCCGGCCTTCCTCTGCGACGAAATCCTGCGCGAGGAGGATCCGCGCTATGTCGAGCGGAACATCCGCTTCGAGGTGCTGAGCTACGCCGGCCCCGGGGAATTCGCGGGAAAGCGCCTGCTCGATTTCGGCTGCGGCGCGGGAGCGTCCGCCGCCGTGCTCGCGCGGCTGCTCCCCGGCGCCGAGATCGTCGGCGTCGACATCGACGAGCGGCTCGTTCGCGCCGCGCGACTTCGGGCGGAGCACTACCGTCTCGATCGCGCGGCCTTTCTCGTGTCGTCCGATCCGACGACCGTGCCCCGGGAGGCCGGCGACTTCGACCATATACTGCTGAGCGCCGTGTACGAGCACCTGCTGCCGGCCGAACGCGCCGCGCTGCTGCCGGAGCTGTGGGGCCGGTTGCGCCCCGGCGGCGTTCTCTTCGTGAACCAGACGCCGTGCCGTTTCTCTCCCGTCGAGTCCCACTCCACCCGTCTTCCCTTCATCAACTACCTGCCCGCGCCCGTCGCCTTCCGGTACGCCCGGCGATTCTCCCGCCGGATCCGGAAAACGGACCGATGGGAGGATCTCCTGCGCAAGGGAATCCGCGGCGGGAGCGCCGGCGAAATCCTCGGCATCCTGCGCCGGGCGGGCGGGGCCCCCGTTCTGCTCGAGCCGTCCCTCGCCGGGATGCGGGACAGGATCGACATCTGGCGAGCCGTGTCGACTTCGGAACTGCCGCCGGCGCTCCTCGGCGCGACGGCGCTCGCGATGAAGCTCTGGCGGCGCCTCTCGGGCGCCGCGATCACCCCGTCCCTCTCGCTCGCGATCCGGAAAGGCAGCGCTTGAGAATGCGCGGGGAGATGAAATCCGCGGGCTATCGCGGACGCCCGTTCGCGCCGGCCGCGCGGCGGCGCGGGGCGATCGGCGGCTCGAAGAGGGCGGAGGGACAGAGTGCGGCGACGGCGCACGCGCCGCACTTCGGCGCCGGGGCCCGGCAGACCGCGCGGCCGTGGCTCTTGAGATAGAAGGGAAGCGCGCGCCATTCCTTCCCGTCGAACAGCTCCATGAGATCCCGCTCGATCTTTTCCGGATCGGCGTTCGAGGTCCAGCCGAGGCGCCCCGCGACGCGTATCACGTGCGTGTCGACGACCACGCCGACGACCGTTCCGAAGCCGTGCTGCAGGATCGCGTTCGCCGACTTGCGCGCGATCCCCGGGAGGGTGAGGAGATCCTCCATCGTATCAGGGACGCGGCCGCCGAAGCGCTCGACGATCGCCCGCGAGGCGCCCTGGATCGCCCTCGCCTTGTTCCGGAAAAAGCCGGTGGGCCGCACCGCCGCCTCGATCGCCTCGATGCGCTCCGCGGCGAGCTCGCGCGGGCCCGGGTAATCCCTGAAAAGGGCGCGCGTCACCTCGTTCACCTTCTCGTCGGTGCACTGCGCCGAGAGGATGGTCGCGACGAGGAGCTCGTAGGGGCCGTCGAACGCGAGGTAATGGCGCGGGTTCGGGTAGAGCCTCTTGAGGGTTCCGAGAACGGCGCGCGCCGATTTCGCGTCGGCTTTTTTCCGTTTCATTGCGTATAAAGTGTAGGCGCCGGATTCGAGCGGGTCAACTGTATTGCATTTGCCCGGGTTCGACCCTATATTGTGCCTATTATGAAGTTGTTGAAAAANNGCGCACAACGCGTACAACCGCAACGGGATCAACCCGCTGAAGCGGCCGCTGCGGGTGCCGGTGGTCCACGGCAGCGTCGTGGATTCGCTTCACGCCGAGGCGATCCACATCGTCGAATTCGAGGAGGCGCGCCGTTTCGTCGAGAGCGGCGGCCGGGTCCTCGACGCCCGCGTGAGGGAGATTTACGAGGACGGGCACATCCCGGGCGCGATCCTCTTCGATTACTACCAGCTCGGCACGTACTGCGAAAAGGTGCTCCCGCTCCTTTCGCCCGACGAGCTCATCATGATCTACTGCTCCGAGCTCACCTGCGAGGACTCGGAGCTGCTCGCGAAGGAGCTCTACTCCTTCGGGTACAGGAAGCTCTTGCTGTATAAGGGCGGGTTCGCCGAATGGCAGGCGGCGGGTCTTCCCGTGGAGCGCGTCGAATGAACGCAGCGCACCTTCGCGGGACGCCCTCCGTGGGGGGCTCCCCCGGCTCGAGGCCGTGGATCTTCCATCCGGCGGCGCTTCTCGTCCTCCGCCTCTTCCTCGCCGCTATCTTCATATACGCGGCGACGCAGAAGATCGGCAAGCCGCTCCTCTTCGCCGACGAGATCCGCGCCTACGGCGTTCTCGAGTTCGGGGCGACGGTCTATATCATGGCGATCGTGCTCCCCTGGATCGAGCTTTTCTGCGGCGTCTCCCTCGTGACGGGCATCATGCTCCGCGGCTCCGCGCTCACGCTGCTCGTCATGAACGCCGTCTTCATCGCGGTGATCTCGTACCGCGCGGCGGGCATCGTCCGCGCGGGGACGCCGTTTCTCGACGTGTACTTCGATTGCGGCTGCGGTTTCGGAGCGACGTACGCGTGGAAGAAGCTCATCGAGGACGCGGTCTATGTCGCCGCCGCCCTCGTCGTTCTCGTCGCTCCGGTTCACCGGTTCGTCATTTCCCTCGACAGAAGGAGGTCGTCATGAAGAAGCATGCGATCGTGCTGGGTCTCATTCTCGCCGTCTGCTCGGTCTCGTCCGCGCCGGCGTCCGCGATCGAGCCCGCGGGAGGCGTCTGGGAGCTCGGCGTCATCCTCGGCGAGCCGACGGGCCTCAGCGCCAAGTACTGGACGTCGCGGGTGAACGCGCTCGATTTCGGGGCGGCGTGGTCGTTCCAGCGGAACGGGCAGTTCCATTTTCACTGCGATTACCTGTTTCACAACTACGAGTTCTTCCAGGTCGATCCGGGGAAGCTTCCGATCTACTTCGGAATCGGCGGCCGGGTCCGTTTCGACGACGACGACAGCCGCATCGGCCTGCGGCTCGTGCTCGGCGCCGAGTACCTCACCGACGCGTACCCGATGAGCGTGTTTTTCGAGATCGCGCCGATCGTGGATTTCGCGCCGGAGACGGAGGCGGACCTCAACGGCGGCATCGGCATCCGGTACGTTTTCTAAGAAAGGCGCTGCAGCGTATGCAACGAAAGAAGGCCGCCTCGGCGGCAACGGCGGGCGAAGCGCGCGATCCCGCTCTCGTCATCGGGCGCGGGCGAAGCTACGCCCACATGGGCTCCGACCGGCCGCTCATCGGCGAGACGATCGGCCACATGTTCGAGCGCGTCGCGAAGACCTGCCCCGACAACGAGGCGCTCGTGTATCTCCCGACCGGCGTCCGCTGGACGTACGGGGAGTTCTACGACGTCTGCCGTCGCGCGGCGAAGAGCTTCATGGCGCTCGGCGTTCGGAAAGGCGATCGGGTCGCCGTCTGGGCGACGAACCATCCCGAGTGGGTCGTGGCCCAGTTCTCGACCTCGCTCGTCGGGGCGATCCTCGTCACGGTGAACCCGGCCTACAAGACGCACGAGCTCGAGTACGGGCTCAGGAATTCCGAGGCGCAGACCCTCATCCTCGTGCCGCGATTCAAGAGCTCGCAGTACGCCGAGATGATCAATCAGGTCGTGCCCGAGATCAAGGATTCGAAGCCGGGCGCGATCATTTCGCGGGCGCTGCCGCTGCTCCGGAACGTCATCCTCATCGGCGGCGAGCGGCTCCCCGGCATGTTCGCCTGGGACGATTTCATGAGGATGGGGGCGAACGTCACGGACGAGGAGCTCGACGCGCGGACCGACGAATGCGATTTCGACGACGTCATCAACGTGCAGTACACGTCGGGCACGACGGGGTTGCCGAAGGGCGCGAGCCTCACGCATCACAACATCCTCAACAACGCGCATTTCGTGGCGGAGACGATGCATCTTGCCGGCACGGACCGGCTCTGCATCCCCGTGCCGCTCTACCACTGCTTCGGCATGGTGCTCTCGACGCTCCTCTGCGTGACGCACGGCGCGACGATGGTCTTCCCGTGCGAGTACTACGATCCGCTCCTCGTGCTCGAGGGCGTCGAGAAGGAGCGCTGCACGGCGCTTCACGGCGTGCCGACGATGTTCATCGCCGAGCTCGAGCACCCCGAGTTCAAGCGCTTCGACCTGACGTCGCTGCGCACGGGCGTCATGGCCGGCGCGCCCTGTCCGATCGAGCTCATGAAACGGGTGAACGGCGAGATGCATCTCACCGAGATCACGATCGGCTACGGCGAGACGGAGGCCTCGCCGATCGTCACCCAGACGCTCGCCCGCGACACGCTCGAGCGGCGCACGGAGACGGTCGGGCCGCCCATCCCGCATACCGAGCTCAAGGTCGTGGATCCGGCGACGGGAAAGACCGTGCCGATCGGCGAGCAGGGGGAGATCTGCGCGCGCGGCTACCAGATCATGCGCGGCTACTACAACAACGAAAAGGCGACGAACGAGGCCATCGACGAAGCCGGCTGGCTCCACACGGGAGACATCGGCCTCATGCGCCCCGACGGCGCATTCAAGATCACGGGCCGCATCAAGGACATGATCATCCGCGGCGGAGAGAACATCTATCCGCGCGAGATCGAGGAGTTCCTCTACTCCAATGCGAAGATCCGCGACGCGCAGGTGATCGGCGTCCCCGACCGGAAGATGGGCGAGGAGATCTGCGTGTGGATCCAGCTCAAGGAGGGCGAGCGGGCGACCGAGGAGGAGATCAAGGAGTGGTGCAAAGGCCGGATCGCCCACTACAAGATCCCCCGCTACGTGAAGTTCGTCACCGAGTTTCCCATGACCGTGACGGGCAAGATCCAGAAGTTCAAGATGCGCGAGATCTCGATCAAGGAGCTCGGGCTCGAGGACATCGCGAGGATCAAGACGGC
>DHHN01000051.1:0-6265 GCA_002403295.1 bacterium UBP1_UBA4771
ACACGACGTGAACCGCGCGCTCGAGGGGCCTATAGGCGATATAGTAGTGATATTCCCTTTTCGGGGCCTCGATCCGCTCGTCGATGAAGTGGCCGTTCTTGGCCGGGTCGTTCCGCCGCTCGCAGCCGAGCACGAAGGCCACGACGTCGCTCACCGTGTTGTCCTTGCTCGTGACGAGGATGAAGTCCCCCTTCTCGAGCGGCGTCTCTCCGGCGCCGAGCTCGTCGAGCGCGGCGCGCGATATCCGGAATCCCCCCGCGCCACACAGGCACACGTGCCCGAGAAAGGCGCTCACGTCCTCGAAGCCAACCGTGGTCGTCTCGCGCCCCGGCGGGTAGCTCCCGGCGAGGACGCCGTGATCGTAGTGGAATACGATCGGCGCGATATCGCGAATGAAATCGAATTTCTCGTGCCAGCGCGGGGAATGTCCGGTCGCCGCCGGCGCGCTTGACGAGAGGAGAATGCACGCAGCGAGCGCGGGCGCTGCCAGGGTATTGACGAGTTTCATGACCTTTATGCCTCCGTTTTCCTTTTGTCGCCTTCGGGGTCCGCAAGTATACTGCGAACAGACAGGAGCGTGTCAATGCACTATCTGGACGAAAGCCACATCCTCGTCTTTCTCTTGCAGGTGAGCCTGCTCCTCGGGCTCGCGAGGACCGCGGGGCTCCTGCTCCGGCGCGTCGGCCAGCCCGCCATCACGGGCGAGATCCTCGTCGGCATCCTCCTCGGGCCGACGATTTTCGGGAGGTTCTTGCCGGGACTCCACGGCGCCATCTTTCCAGCGGACATGACCCAGCAGAACATGCTCGAGACCGTCGCGTGGCTCGGGATCATGTTCTTCCTCCTCGAGACGGGGCTCGAGACGGATCTCGCGGCGGCGTGGCGGCAGCGCCGGGAAGCGCTCGTCATCGCCTTCTCGGATCTCATCCTCCCGATGGCCCTCGCGTTCGCGTTCGCCATGCTCCTTCCCGAGCGGTACGTCGGGGGGAGCGGCAACCGGATCTTCTTCAGCCTCTTCATCGGGACGATCATGACGATCAGCGCGCTTCCCGTCACGGCGCGCATCCTGCAGGAGCTCGACATCTACCGCAGCGACGCGGGGCTTCTCACGATCTCGGCGCTCACGGTAAACGACATCGCGGGGTGGGTCGTATTCGCGGTGATACTCGGGTTCGCGACGGGCGACGGGATGAGCGTCGCCCGCGCTCCGCTCATCCTCGCGGGAACGGTGGCGTTCGTCGCGGCGAGCCTCACGCTCGGAAAGAGGCTCACCGACCACGCGCTCTGCCTCATCGAGCGGCTCAAGCTGCCGCAGGCGGGCACCTCGCTCACGCTCATCTGGGTCCTCGGCATGCTCGGCGGCGCGATCACGATACTCATCGGCGTGCACGCGCTCTTCGGCTTCTTCATCGTGGGCGTCATGGCGGGCGAGTCGCGGCACCTCTCCGAGAAGACGAGGCAGACGATATCGCAGATGGTGCGGGCCGTCCTCGTGCCGCTCTTTTTCGCCTCGATCGGCCTCAAGATCGATTTTCTGAGCGAGCTCGACGTACGGCTCGCGGCGCTCATGCTCGTGATCGGTGTCGGCGGGCGATTCCTCGGCGCGTGGATCGGCGTGAGCCTCACACGCTACCCGCGCACGAGTCGCCACCTCATCTCGGCGGGCCACACGCCGGGCGGAGAGATGCAGATCGTTATCGGCATCCTCGCTCTCGAGTACGGGGTCATAACGCCGGTCGTCTTCGTCGCGATCGTTCTGAGCGCGGTCCTTTCGTCCGTGATCCTCGGGCCGTGGATGAAGCTCGCCCTGAAGCGCGGGCGTCGCGTGAAGCAAGTCGTCTCGCTCGGACCGGGGCAGGTCGTCCCGGCGATCGCGGCGAAGAGCCGCGACGATGTCATCCGGCGGCTCGCCGAGGCCGCGGCCTCGGGCGGCGGGCTCGACGGGGAAGCCGTTGCGCGCGCCGCGCTCGAGCGGGAGAATATCATGGGGACGGCGGTCGGCGAGGGGGTCGCGATCCCGCACGCGAGGCTCGCGGAGCTTGCGACCCCGCGTCTCGTTTTCGGCCGCGTGCCCGCCGGCGTCGAGTGGAACGCGCCCGACGGCGCGCCCGTTCAACTCGCCTTCCTCATCCTCACGCCCGCGAGCGAGGACGCCTCGCAGCTCGAAATCCTGCGCGCCGTCGCCGGTGCCATGCACCGCCCCGAGAACCGCGAGGCGCTGCTCGCCGCCTCCGAGAGCGACCTCGGCCGCGTCGCGACGCAGATGCTCAAAGCATCGTAGCCGGCGGCGCGAGTCCGAGCCCGGCCCGACCTCGAGCCGCGGCGGTTGCGCCCTCCCGGCTCCCGCGCTCGCAGCCTCGGTCGCGCCGCGGCGCTCATCGCGGTCTCAGCACGTTGTTGCTCCTGTCGACGTCGGGTATCGCCGCGTCGCCGAGTTCGATGCTCCTGATGGCCGTCGTGCCTTCGACGGAGATCGAGAACATGTCGTTCCCCTTGTCCCACGCGCGCGCGGTTTGGTAGAAATTCGCCGTCGTGCCGTCGACGAAACGCACGAGGATCTTCACGGGGACCGGTATGCTTCCGCGCTTTTCCACGTAGATGATCCGCTCGCCGCCGCTCATCCTCGTTTCCTTTAACGCCAAGTCGGGGTATCCGGGCTCGAAGAACCACGGCTTCCAGAACCAGCTCAGATTCTCGCCGATGACGTTCTCGAAGGTGTTGCAGAAATCGTACAGCGTGGGATGCCTGTGCCGCCATCGATCCATGAATTCCCTGAGAGCGGTTTTGAACGCGTCCTCCCCGAGCGCTTCTTCCAGGAAACGGAGCGCCTCCGCCGGCCTGCTGCCGCGGTCCGCATGCGAATCGGAGCCTTCTCCATCCGCGAGCGGCAGCGCCGGCGGCCGATCTTCCATTCCCCTGCCGGCGATCCGTTCGTAGGAGGCGCAGTTCTTCGCCGCGGCGTCGTACGTCTTGTCGAACCGCGAGATCTCCCGCGTCTGGTACACCATGGGAATCATGCGCGCCAGGCCGTCTTCCAGCGAGCCGCAGGCGCGGTCGCCGACGCCCACGAGGTGCGGGAAAAAGGAACGAACGATCTCGCGCGACAGGGTTTGATGGAAGAGCCATCCGTCGGCCGCCTGCACGCTGATCATCATCGGGAACGCCGCGTCGGCCGGTCCCTCGACGACAGTAACGGATTGAAACGGAAAGGGCGCTCCGGGCAGCTCGCTCGACAGGGATTCGATCGTGCCCCTGCAGATCGCGGCCGCCTGGCGGAAGCTCCTCGAAGCGCCGCGGTACACCGAGCTGCTGGCGATCCTTCCGCCCGTTTTCCCCCCGGCGGCGAAGCTCGTCATGTCCCAAAGGCAGCGGTCGCTCGCGCCGAATGCGAAGTCCGGGACGCTCCGCGCCGCGAAGTGCCACCGAATCGTATCGCCGGACGCCGTGACGCCGCCCGATGCCCGGTCCTTCGCCGAAACGATCGAAACGATCTTGTCCGATGCGAGAGCCTTCGTGTATCTGGCGAACGTGCCCGCCGAGAGCGTTTCCCGGGGATTCAGCAGCTCGCCCGTGGCCCATACGACGAAGCCGCCCGGCGCCGCTATCCGGACGTCGAAATCAGAAAAATCTCCAAGGCGGGCGGAAGCGCCGTGCAATTCGCGCCGGTCCCAGCCGTATATGTCGTCGTATACCGCGATCCGCGGATACCACTGCGAGGCGAAGAGCATCGCGCCCTCGGGCGAGCCGCGCAGCTCCGGCGACCCGTCCGGGGGAACGAAGCGCCATGCGATGGAGAGCTTCAGGCTCGCGCCGGGCTTCAGTGGATGATCGAGCTTCGCCGCGATAATGGTTCCGCGCCTCGTGAAATCGCGCGGGCTCGCCAGATCCCTGCCGTCGATCGCGATGCGGCTGACGGTCGCGCCGCCGGCGCCGCGGTCTTCCGGAGCGAGGCGCACGATGAGCTGGTTCAAGGTGTCGGGGCTGTCATTGTAATAGACGGCATCCACGAATCCGGCGACGGCGCGCGCCGCCGTATCGATCCGCGCCGCTATCGAGTATTCTGCGCGATTCCGCCAGTACCGCGCCCCGGGCCTTCCGTCCACCGACCGCGTCTTCAGCTCGTAGGCTCTCCGGACCTCGAGAGGGCGGTAGAGCCCGCGCTCGCGGGCGAAGCCCGTCTCCGCGGCGGCGCAGAGAAGCATGACGATGCAGAAGGCGATCTCCGAACGAACGCGCATCGGCCGCTCACTCCTTATGGGGCATCCGGCGCTCCTTCCGCCGCGCGGCGAAAAGGACAGTCATTTCCAGAGATTGGTCCTCGCTCCGCTTCCAGGGAACGAGGCAAGGGTAGGGGAGTGCATACCCCCTGTCAAGCTTCCCGAGGCTCACACCGGGCGGGCGTCACGAGCGTTTCGCCCATGTTCGCTGACGATCCGGTGCGGCGTGAGGTTGCGCCGGTCGTGCCCGCCCGGCTCCCGAGCTCGCAGCTCCGGTCGCGCCGCGGCGCCACCTTCGATCCGAACGCGCCGGCGGGCCATTACGCCGTCTTCCCGACGGGGGATCGACGGGAACCAATCCGGCGTCCCGCGCGTATAACTCCTTGCATTTGCAAGGAGTATTTCAATCGGGGCGGTTAGCGTAACCTCATTGATTCGCGGGGTATGGGTACGATGGGAAAAAGAAATCTCGTTTGGCGCCGGGCGGCCGCAAGGATCGCTTTGGCGATCGCATTTTCGACATTTGCGGCATTCGCAGCGGAGGCGATGGCCTCCGACGACGACGGCGCGCCNNGCCGGTCTATCATCCGCGGCTTACGGTTCTGCGGGCCGCCGGAGTGATCCGCGTCGACGGCAATCTCGACGATCCGGGATGGCGCGGCGCCGCCAAGGCGTCGAACTTCGCCGAGCACAACCCCGGCGATCAGACGAAACCCGCGGTCGACACCGAGGCCTACATCGCCTACGACGACGAATACGTCTACGTCGCCTTCATGTGCTACGACGATCCGAAGGATATCCGCGCGACCTTCTGCGAACGGGACAAAGTATCCGGCGACGACCTCGTCTTCTTCTGCCTCGATCCGTACGGCGAGGCGACATACGCCTACGAAATCGCCGTCAATCCGTACGGAATACCCTTGGACATGCTGTTTTCCTCGACGACGGGCGAGGACAGGACGTACGACATGATCTACCACACGGCGGGCCGCATCGTCGAGAACGGCTGGATCGCCGAAATGGCGATACCGTTCTCGAGCCTGCGCTTTCCGAAGCGCGAGGAGCAGACGTGGCGCGTCGATTTCTGGCGCAACCGCCCGCGCGAGTCGCATTACCAGTACTCGTGGGCGGCGTACGACCGCGACGTCGATTGCTGGCCCTGCCAGTGGGGGACGGTCACGGGGATAACGGGGATCGAGCCCGGAAAGGGCCTCGAGCTTCTGCCGGCGGCAGTCGCGCATCAGGCGGGCTCTCTCGGCGAGGGCGGGGATTTCGAGAACGGCAAGGTTAAGGGCGATCTCTCCCTCGGCGCG
The DNA here is from genome assembly GCA_002403295.1 of bacterium UBP1_UBA4771. GTDB lineage: Bacteria > Krumholzibacteriota > Krumholzibacteriia > Krumholzibacteriales > Krumholzibacteriaceae > SSS58A. Next base: position 5,531 of record DHHN01000051.1, read on the forward strand.
AGTTACGACATCTCCTCCGAGCTCGCCGCCGAGGCGACGGTGAATCCCGATTTCAGCCAGGTCGAGGCGGACGCTCCGCAAATAGACGTGAACTCGACCTTCGCCCTCTTCTACAGCGAGAAGCGCCCGTTCTTTCAAGAAGGGAGCGATCTCTTCAACACGGCGTTCTTCAGCGCGGTCTACACGCGCTCGATCAACGACCCGTTCCTCGCGGGCAAGACGACGTTGCGCAGCGGCTCCAACAGCCTCGCTTTCCTTACGGCCCGCGACGAGCACTCGGTGATCATCTTGCCGTTCGAGGAGGGGAGCGCCTTCGTCGAGAACGGCAAGAGCTACTCGAACGTCCTGCGCTACAAACGGGATCTCGGCAACTCGTCATACCTCGGGGTCGTCGGCACCGACAGGCGCTTCGACGGCGGCGGATCGGGATCCCTCGGCGGGATCGACGGTCAGATCCGCCTCACGAAGAGCGACGCGATAAAGTTCCAGGCGCTCGCGACGCATACCAAGGAGGTCGACAACCTCGCGCTCATTCCGGACACGTCCTTCAACGCGGGCACGTTCGGCGACGGTTACACGAAGGGGCTCGACGGCGAGAGCTACTGGGGGCACTCGTTCTTCGCGGGCATCTCCCGCAGCACGAGCAACTACACGCTCATCGCGGACTACTCCGAGCTTTCCCCGACCTTCCGCGCGGACAACGGATTCGAGCCGATGAACAACAACCGCACCGGC
>DHHN01000051.1:6309-6757 GCA_002403295.1 bacterium UBP1_UBA4771
AATGGATAACACCGAACCTCACGCTGCAATCCCGCGTCGCCTTCACGAGCATGCACGTGAACTACATGGCGAGCAACGAGCTCTTCCGCGGGACCCGGTTCGACGGGATCTGGGGCGCGCACGCCTGCTTCAGCACGCGCCCGAGCGGCAAGCTCAGGCTGGGCGGCAACGTCAACTACGGGCACCGAATCGCCCGGCACGCCCTCGTCATGGGAAAGCAGCTCGATTACGGCATGTCGACGACGTTCAAGCCGATCGACCGCCTCGTGATCGACGCGAGCTGGAGCCACAGCGAGAGCGACGATCTCGACACCGACGCGCGGCTCTTCTCGCAGTCGATCTTCTGGTCGCGCCTTTCGCTTCAGCTCACGCGCGAGCTCTCGATGCGCGTCGTGACGCAGTACAACGACCGCTGGGGCACGTGGGAGCTCGACCCGCTCGCCACCTA
>DHHN01000093.1:0-2714 GCA_002403295.1 bacterium UBP1_UBA4771
CCGGCCGGCTCCGCGGCGGCAGATCTCCCATCAGAAATCCCGCCGGGCGAACGATCGGAACGGCGCTCCGGACACGGGACGGCACGAAACCTCTCTACGTCTCGGTGGGGCACCTCGTGAGCCTCGAGCGGGCCGTCAAGATCGTGCTCTCGTGCGCGCCCCGATACCGGATCCCGGAGCCTCTCCGGGCAGCCCACCGGCTCGCCTCGTCCGGCCTCTGAAATGCTCCCGAAACCTTCCTGAATGCGTCCCCGCACTAATAGGCAAAACACCCTAATTATGAATATTGCCGTCGTCGCGTAATACGTTAAAAACCATAATATTATTACTCTCAAGGTCTTTTGAGCAATTCAGCAATTTATATTTTTAAAGAATAGCTATTGACTAGCAACTATTTCTTATTATATTCCGATTGGTCTCAGCAGTGAGAGAGAGACCGGGAGAGAACGAGTAGGGGTTCCCGCTGGGGACTTGCAGCACAGCACCTTGGGCTCACAAATCTGGCGGGAACCCCGAAAGTTTTTCCGGACTCAGATCCTCGAAAGCACTTCCGCAATAATCTCGTCGATGCCGGGCGCGGCGCCTATGAGCCGGCAGCGGATGCGCCCCTCGGCGTCCACGATGAAGGTGGTCGGCGTGCCAGGTATCTGGAGGGTTTCCCGCGCGAACCGCCGGTCGTCGAGCAGGATCGTGAAGGTCGCCTTCTTGTCCCGCATCACGTCCCGCATGAGTTTTAGATAGCCCCTCACCTCGAGCCCGAAGAACCGGAATCCGAGCTCCTTCTCGCGCCCCTTGAGCGTCTCGAGTTGCGGAAACTCCGCAACGCAGGGCATTCACGTCGGGCTCAGGGCGTAGATCACGAGCTTCGTGCCGCGAAGCGTCGCGAGATCGTGGCGCCTCCCCTCGAGATCGACGAATGACGCCTCCGGCAGGAGGCCCTCGTCCCCGACGCGGACCGCCATGATCCGCTCATCGAGGTCCCGCGTCCCGGACCGGACGAGCGCGTGAAGGCTGTCGAGCTTGACCGCGGCGCGGGTCCCCGGCATCCGGGCGACGCACGCGACGAGGAGATCGATCGCCTCTTCCCGTTTTCCCTCGGCCCAGAGGATTTCGCCGAGGGCGCGGTCCGCCTCGGGATTGCCCGCCGCCATCGAGAGATACCGTTTCGCCTCGCCGCGCTCCCCCCGCTCCTCGAGCATCGCGCCGGCCATGGCGTACGCCTGCGACCGCTCGTGATCGCCGCGGGAAAGATCGGCCGCTCTGAGAAAAAGTGCCGTCGCGCGCGCGGGATCGACCGACGGATCCATGCAGTAGTAGCCCATCATCATGAAGAGGCGCGGCGAGCGCTCCGAGGCGGCCAGGGTATCGGCGAAGGCGAGCGCCGCGGCGCGGTCCGTGCCGAATAGATACCGGAACTTGAGGAGCTGGAGCGCGCCGCGCATCGCCGGATCCTCCTCGTCCGAGAGGCTCTCGCGGAGAAAGCGCATCGCTCCGCCCGCGTCCCCGAGCCGCTCGGCCATCGTTTCGAATACGCGCTCGTAGGCGACGCCGCGATAGATATGGCTCCGGTTGTTGCGGATGAAGATCTCGAGGCGCGCGAGGCGGTCGAGCGAATCCTTCACGGCCGAGGCCGCCTCGAGCTCCTCGAGAACGAAGAGCGGCGAGGTCCCTTCCCGCTTCCCGCACGAGAGGGCGGCGAGCGCCGCCGCGAGCAGGGCCGCGAATACTGGCGCCGCGGATCGAACCTTCATGCATGCTCCTTTCGATACCGTGATCCGGCCGGGTTACGCGCGGGGCACCCCCGCCGCGCGGGCATCCCGCCGCGCGATCGTCTCCCCGATGAGCGACGCGATCTCGTTCGCGCGGGCCTGCCAGCTTCGGGCGCGCGCGAAATCGCGGAGCTTCGTCTCGTTCGCCCCCGAGGCGAGGGCGAGCCCGATCGCCTCGACGAATTCCTCGTTCGAGGAGGCGACGTGAATGAGACCGCCGAGCGCCGCGAGGTCGTCGGAGTGCCTCATCGTGACGATCGGCCGCCCGCACGCCGCGTACTCGTACAGCTTGTTCGGATCGGCCGAGCGCATGAGCTCGTTCGTCTTGAGCGGAATGATGCAGACGTCCATCGCCGCGATGTACGCGCCGAGGCGCTCGTACGGCTTCGAACCGAGATGGCGGACGTTTCCGCGGCGGGCGGCGAGCGCGCGGAGATCCGCCTCCCGCTCGCCGAAGAGAGGCCCGACCATGACGATCGAGGCGTGCGGGAACGAGGAGGCGACGAGATCGAGCAGCTCGAAATCGAACCACTGCGCCACGGCGCCCGAGTAGCCGATGACCGGCCGCGGGATGCTCCTCATCTCCTCGGGGATTCCCAACTCCGCCGCGGCCCGGAACAGCTCGTAATCGACCCCGTTGCCGACGAGATGGACCCGCTCGGCGCCCGCCTCGCCGAGAAGCTCCGCGAGCCGCGTGCTCACCGCGACGACGAGATCGGCAGCGCGGACGAGCCGCCGGAAATATCCCGCCGCCCAGCGGGGCGTATGGGGAAACGCGAGGTGGTCGTCGTTGCAGTCGTAGAGCGTCATCGCGCGCCGCAGGAACGGCAGAACGGCCGCGTAATATATGTTCGACACGTAAAACACGCGCTCCCCGCGGTGAAACCCCGTCGCGAGAAAGATCGTCTGGAGCCAGCACCAGATGACGACGTTCCAGAGAAACCG
>DHHN01000093.1:2862-6112 GCA_002403295.1 bacterium UBP1_UBA4771
GAGAAACAGACGATCTTCACCGCTCTCCGCCTTGCGCTCGACGCCGCTCCGCGAACTCCCGGATCCTCGCGGCGACGTACTCCCGCTCCGCCGGCGGGAGCTCCGGATAGACCGGAAGCGCGAGGCTCTCCCGCGCGGCCCGCTCGGCCTCGGGACAATCTCCCTCGCGGCCGCCGAGATAGGCGAAGCACCGCTGGAGGTGGAGCGGAACGGGATAGTAGACCTCGCACCCGACGCCGCTCTCCCGGAGGAACGCCATGAGCGCGTCGCGATCGCGGGAGCGGATGACGTACTGGTTGTAGACGCTCCGGTTGTGCGCCTCGACGCGCGGGGTTTCGAGGCCCGGGACGCCGGCGAGACGCTCGTCGTACCAGGCGGCGTTCCGGCGCCGCCCCTCGTGCCAGTCCTCGAGGTGCCGCATCTTGACGAGGAGCGCGGCGGCCTGCAGCGCGTCGAGACGGCTGTTGATCCCGACGACGTCGTGATAGTAGCGCTCGCGCCCGCCGTGGACGCGCAGCGTCCGCGCGATATCGGCGAGGGCGGCGTCGGAGGTGACGACCATGCCGCCGTCGCCGAGGCCGCCGAGATTCTTCGACGGAAAGAAGGACAGGCAGCCCGCGACGCCGATCGAGCCTGCCGGCCGCCCCTTGTAGCGCGCGCCGATCGACTGGCAGGCGTCCTCGATGACGGGAACGCCGCGCGCGAACGCAGTCTCCATGATCGGATCCATGTCGGCCGTCTGGCCGAACAGATGCACCACGAGGACCGCCTTCGTTCGCGGCCCGATGAGCGCCGCCGCTCGGGCGGGATCTATATTGCAGGTGCGTGGATCGATGTCGGCGAAGACCGGCTTCGCCCCGAGGCGGGTGATCGAGCTCGCCGTCGAGAAGAAGGTGTAGGGCGTCGTCACGACCTCGTCCCCCGCCCCGACGCCGAGCGCCATGAGCGCGAGCAGGATGGCGTCGCTTCCCGACGCGACGCCGACGGCGTGCGCGGCGCCGCAGTACGAGGCGATCGCCCGCTCGAGCTCCTCGACGCGCGGGCCGAGAATGAACTGCTGACTCTCGAGCACCTCGTCGATCGCCCCGCGGATCTCGCCCCTGATGGTCGCGTACTGCGCCGCGAGATCGAGCAGCTTGACCGTCATCCGTCCGCCCGTGTTCTTCATCGCGCCTTCCTTGCCGAGAGTGTCCGGTAGAGATCGACGAGCGGCGCGGCCGTCCGCTCCCACGCGTAACGTTCGAGCACCGCTCGGCGTCCCGCCGCGGCCATCGCGCGCCGCCGCTCCGGGTCGCGGTGGAGCTCGACGACGCGCGCGGCGAGCTCGGCGGGGCTCCGCCACGCGAAGACGAGCCCGCCGCCCGTATCCTCGGCGACGCGCCGCAGCGGCGGGCAATCGCTCACGATCACCGGCCGTCCGCGCATGAGATACTGGAATATCTTGTTCGGTATCGTCGTGTCGGTGTGGGGATTGCGCGCGTGCGGGACGAGGCAGACGTCGCTCGCCTCGATGTAGCTCCAGATCTCGTCCTGCCGCTTCCAGCCCGTCCACTCGACGAGGTCCGCGCAGCCGAGCCCGCTCGCGAGCGCCTCGAGACGGCGCCGGTACGCGTCGTTGCCGCCGCCGACGAGAACGAGGAGAAGCCCCGGCACGGCGTCCCGAAGGAGCGGCAGCGAGCGGATCGCCGTGTCGAGCCCGCGATGCGGCGCGAAGCCGCCGATGTAGGAGACGACGAACCGGCCGCGGTAGCGGCCGACGATGCGCCCGTCGATCGGAACGCCGCCGGCACCGGCGGGAACGGTGTTCGGCACGACGAGGATCTTATCCGGCGGCACGCCGAGCGCGGCGACGCGCTCGCGCGCCTCCTCGATCACGACGATCACGGCGTCGACCTCGCGCAGGATCTCCCGCTCGTAGCGCGACCACCGCCCGTGGGAGTAGATCGTCCGCTTCTTGAGGGCGCTCGTGTACCAGACCTGAAGACCCGCCGGATAGTTCTCGTGGAGATCGGCCACGACGGGCAGGCCGAGACGCCGTCCCGCGCGGACCGCCTCCTTCACGAGCGGCAGATCGTTCACGTGCAGCGCCTCGATCGCGCGCTCGCGGGCAAAGCGGTCGATGGCCCGCGCCCAGAGCGGGTCCCGGAAGGTGAAGTTGAACGTGTACCGGTGCGCGATCTCGCGGAGCGGCGACATCTCGACGCCGCGGGCGAGGCGCACCGCCCCGACCGTCTCCTCGGCCCGCTCGCCCCGCCGGCGCTCGACGAGGAAATGGACCTCGTGCCCGTCGGCCGAGAGGGTTCCCGCCTCGTTCGAAACGCGGACGTTCATCGGCGGGACCTTCCATTTCATCATCATTCCGATGCGCATGGGGGAAGTATAGATTCCGAAGGGACACCGGTAAAGGACAACTTCCCCTCGCGGGGCGCCGCGCAGTCGATTTGTGTTCCACATCGGGCTGCGCGCTGGTATACCTTTACCCCATGATTCTCGAGATCAAGAAGATCGTGCACGGCGGCTACGGACTCGCCTTCTTCGAGGACAAGACCGTCTTCGTGCCGTACGCGGCGCCGGGCGACCGGGTCGAATGCGCGCCGGTGCGCGAGCGAAAGCGCGTTATCTTCGCCCGCATCGAGCGGATCGTCGAGCCCGCGACGGTTCGCCGCGAGCCCGAGTGCCCCGTCTTCGGCGTCTGCGGCGGGTGCCACCTGCAGCACCTCGGCTACGAGGACGAGCTCGCCGTCAAGAAACAGGCCGTCCTCGAGGATCTCTCCCGGATCGGCAAGATCGAGACCGGCGTGGACCGCGTCATCCCGTCGCCGTCGAGGTACGGGTACCGCAATCACGCCGTCTTCAAGGTGGACGAGGAGCGGCGGCCCGGCTTTCTCATGCGGGAATCCGAATCGCTCGTGCCCTTTCCGCCGGCGGGCTGCCTCCTCCTCCCGGAGGCGATGCGCGCGGCGATCGCCGCGCTGCCGCCCGAGGCGTTCGAGCCCCTCACCGAGGTGCGCATCCGTATCGACCGGTACGGGAACGTTCACTTCTGGGGGCTCCTCGACCGCGTCGGTCCGCCGGAGATTCTCATGGAGGGCGGCTCGCTTCTCTACCCCGTGAGCCCCGACTCGTTTTTTCAGGTGAACGCCCTGCTCGGCGGGGACCTCCAGCAGCTCGTGCGATCGCTGCCGCGGGCGGTCCCCCGGAAGCTCCTCGATCTCTACTGCGGCGTGGGCTTCTTCACGACGGCGCTCGC
>DHHN01000093.1:6205-6883 GCA_002403295.1 bacterium UBP1_UBA4771
CTCGTCGATCCGCCGCGATTCGGCGTTCCGAAGGCGCTGCTCGCGGGGCTCCTGCGGCTGCGGCCCGCCGAGATCATCTTCGTCTCGTGCGACCCGCCGACCTTCGCGCGCGACGCCGCCGCGCTCATCGAAGCGGGCTACGTTCTCTACGGTCTCAATCTCATCGATCTCTTCCCCGCGACCTATCACGCCGAGATCGTCGCGATATTCCGCCGCGGCTGATACCGGCCCGGGCGCCGCGCGGGCGGCGATTCGCGCAAGAAAAAGGGCGCCCCCGGCAGGTGGCGCCCGCGCGAACCGTCCTCCTCTCGAGCGCTATCCCTCGAGGAGCGGATTCTCGATCTTCACGTTGAGCCGCTCGCGATCGTAGAGCTTGTCCACGTCGACGAGGCGCGGCGACTTGCGCACCTCGCGCAGCGACACGACGGCGAGCTTCGACCGCTGCACGGCGACCATGTGGCCGAACTTCCCGTCCTTGACGAGCTCGACGGCGCTGTGTCCGAACCGGCGGCCGATCTGCCGGTCGCGCTGCGTCGGCGGCGCGCCGCGCTGCAGGTAGGCGAGCGCGGTGTAGCGCGTGTGCTTGAACTCGTGCTCGAGGAGCCCCTTGAGGTAATCGCCGACGCCGCCGAGGCTGTAGTGCCCGAACTCGTCGAGCTTGCTGTCGCGGCGGACCGC
>DHHN01000093.1:6939-8039 GCA_002403295.1 bacterium UBP1_UBA4771
TTGTGAATGGCGAAGGAGTGTTCGGGAATCAGGACGACGTCGGCGAAGGCCGACTCCCCGCCCCGGAGGGCGAGCCATCCGGCGTGCCTTCCCATCACCTCGAGGAAGAAGATCGTCTCGTGCGACTCGGCGGTGTGCGCCACGCGCTCGGCGCTCTCGCAGATCACGTTGAGCGCCGTGTCGTAGCCGAGCGTGTACTCGGTGCCGGCGAGGTCGCGGTCGATCGTCTTCGGGATGCCGACGACCGGAACCCCGCGCTCGTGAAGCACCTCGGCCGCGCCGAGCGTGTCCTCGCCGCCGATCGCGATGACGGCGTCGAGACCCCACTTCTTCATGTTCTCCTTGACGAGATCCGTCCGGTCGTTGTCCTGCTTGACGGGGTTCGTCCGGCTGCACTGGATCTTGCTCCCGCCGAGCCGGCTCCACTCGCGGACGATCTCCGGACCGAGCTTCACGATGTGGTGGTCGTTCTCGCGTATGGAGAGCGCTTCCCAGCCGCGCTTGAGGCCGACGACCTCGATGCCGTCTATCGCGGCGCGCTCCACGACGCCCGCGATCGCGGGATTGAGTCCCGGCGCGTCCCCGCCTCCCGTCAACACTCCGATTCTCATTGCACGCACTCCTTCCCGTTTCGCGGGGGCTCATGCCCCCGTTTTCGCCGAATCGCAATCGCCGTTTCGCTTCATGTATTCCTCGAAGGTCATCCGCTGCTTGTAGCACTCCTTCTGCATGTACTGAAGGATGGGCAGAAAGGTCTTGGCCGGCACGAAGCCGGGGACGACCGTCACGAGCTCCTGATCGGCGTCGAGATAGGCGAGCGAGGGAAACGCCCGCACGCCGAACCGCCTGCCGAGGGTGAAGGGCGTGTAGGTCCCGCCTTTGTAGAAGAGCGAATCCGCCCGGTTCTCGGCGTCGACGCGGATCGCCACGAAATGCTCCGCGAGATACTTCCTCACCGCGGCATCGGAGAAGGTCTCTCGGTCCATCACCGAGCACCAGTGGCACCACGACGTATAGAAATCTATGACGACGGGCTTTCGCTCGCGCGCGGCGAGCGTCATCCCCTCGTTGAACGGGAGCCACGCCTTGGCGGCCGCGCC
>DHHN01000093.1:8214-22688 GCA_002403295.1 bacterium UBP1_UBA4771
CGCGCCCTGTAATGAACCAGAACGGTTTTCTCGCGGCCTCACGCGCCGCGCAAGAGAGGATTTGCATGAAACGCATCGCCGTGCCGCTCTTCGTTTCGATGCTCCTCGCCGCGGTCCCGGTTCCCTCGACGCCGGCCGCGGCGAGCGCGCAGGAAAGGCCGGCGGACGCCGCCGATACGGTGTCGGTCCGCATCGACCGCTGGCTCGTTCTCGGACCGATCACCTCCCCCGCGCCGGTCTTCGGGGCGGACGAGGGGAAGCGGCTCGACGCGCCGGCCCTTCTCGCCGCCGAGGATATCCCGCCCGCGTCGCTCGAGCCCGTCGCGGGACGGACGCACGCGCTTCTCTTCGGACGGACCGCCGTCTGGCGCGCCGCGACGGCCGACACGAACGGCGCCGCCGCGGGCGACCCCGGCGGCGCGCCGGCCGTCGCCTATTTCGCCGCGTACCTCGAGGTTCCCCGCTGGATGAAGGTGAAGGTGAGCGCGCGCGGCACGGGCGCGTTCCGGCTCACGATCGACGGCGCCGAGATTCTGAAAAGCGAATCGGGCTCTCCCGCCGCCGCGAAATCGGCGGAGGCGAAGCTCGAGCGCGGCGCGCACCTTCTCGTCGTCAAGACGGTCCGCATGCCCTCCGACACAACGGGCGACTGGCGCGTCGACGCGAGCGTCGCCGCGGCGAAACGGGGCGATCCGCGGCCGTCCGTCTCCCTCTCGCCTTCGCGCCCCCTCGCGCTCGGCGACATCCTCGACATCGCGACGATCGCGGACGTCGCGCTCTCCCCGGACGGCGCCCTCGCGGCTCTCACGGTGAGCTCGCGCCAGCCGGGGAGCGAATCGCCGGAGCGCCGGATCGAGATCCGCCGGACGAAGGACGGGGCGCTCGTCCGCGCGATGTCCGATCTCAAGGGCGTCGCGAATATTCAGTGGGCTCCGGCCGGCAACCGGCTCTCGTACCTCGTGCGCGGCGAGGGATCGCTCGGCTCGATCCGCGTCGTCGATCTCGCCTCGGGGGAGATAACGAGCCCGGTCGATCGCGCGAAGAATCTCGAGAGATACCGGTGGGCCCCCGACGGCTCGTTTCTGCTCTACTCGGCGAGCGAGAAACGAGAGCCGGACAAGCGCGGCGTGAAGCACCTCACGAGCATCGAGGATCGCTGGGACACGGGAGGCGACCGCTCTTTTCTCTACCTCTCGACGGTGCCGGGAGGCCATACGCGCCGCCTCACCGCGGGGCCTCACGGCACCGCCGTCGAGGATGTGCACCCGGACGGCAAGCGCGCCCTCGTCACGCGGCGCTACGAGGATCTCTCCGAACGCCCGTACGGCGCGACGGAGATCCACGTCGTCGATCTCGAGAGCGGAAGCGCCGAGCTCCTCTGGAAGGGAGGCTGGCTCGACGGCGTCTCGTACTCCCCGGACGGGAGAACGATCCTGTTCGAGGCGGGCCCCTCCGCCTTCGGGACCGCCGGCGTAACGGTGTCCGCGGGGACCACGCCGAACGAGTACGACGGGCAGCTCTTCCTGTTCGATCCCGCGACGAAGCGCGCGGAGCCGCTCACGAGGGATTTCGACCCTGCGGTTCAGCGCGCGCATTGGTCGCGGGCCGACGGAAACATCTATATCGTCGCCGAGGACCGCGCCTACACGGGGCTTTTCCGCTGCAACCCGAAAACGAAGAGCTTCCGCCGCATCGAGACCGGCTTCGAGGTCTCGGCCGACCACGACTTCGCCCTCGATCGTTCCGCCGCCGTGTTCGTCGGCGCCGGGGCGACCGAGCCGCCCCGGCTGTACGCGATCGATCTCGCGAAGGGCGCCTCCCGCATGATCCACGATCCGAACGCCGGCAAATTCGACGGAGTGAGGCAGGGAGACGTGAACGCGTGGACATTCACGGCATCGTCCGGGAAGACGATCGACGGCCACTACTACCTGCCGCCGGACTTCGACCCGGCGGGGAAATACCCCTGCATCGTGTACTACTACGGCGGCACCTCCCCGGTCGACCGCAGCTACGGCGGGCGCTACCCGAAGAACCTCTGGGCCGCGCACGGCTACGTGGTGTACGTCCTGCAGCCGAGCGGCGCCACCGGCTACGGGCAGGAGTTCTCGGCGGGCCACGTGAACGACTGGGGCGAGATCGCCGCCCAAGAGGTCATCGAGGGGGTGAAGAAATTCGTCGGGGCGCACCCGTTCGTCGACGGCTCGCGGCTCGGATGCATCGGCGCCTCCTTCGGGGGCTTCATGACGCAGCTCATCGTCACGAAAACGGACATGTTCGCCGCGGCCGTTTCGCACGCCGGCATCAGCTTCATCGGAAGCTACTGGGGAGAGGGATACTGGGGGTACTCGTACAACGCCGTCTCCGCGGCGGGCAGCTTTCCGTGGAACCGGCGCGACATCTACGTGGACCGGAGCCCCCTTTTCGGCGCCGACCGGATCGCGACCCCGCTCCTCCTCACCCACGGCGCGGCGGACACGAACGTGCCGCCGGGGGAGAGCGAGCAGATGTTCACGGCCCTCAAGCTCCTCGGAAAGACGGTCGAATACCTGCGCTTCGACGGGCAGAACCATTTCATCCTCGAGCGTCCCAAGCGCGAGCTCTGGTCGAAATCGATCATCGCGTGGTTCGACCGGTTCCTCAAGAGCGAGCCCGATTGGTGGTACGACCTCTACCCCGCCGGCAAACCGGCCGAAACCGCCGGCGAGGCGGCCCCCGGCTCCGCGGCGGAGCCGGCTTTGCCCGCTCTCGGCGCCACGGTTCTCGAGAAAACGGACGGCGCGAAGGTCATTCTCGGCGCCGTCACGAGGGAGGATATCGCGAACGGCCTCGCCGGCTGGGACGCGGAGTATTTCGAGTACCGGCCCGACGAAGCGATCCTCGGCGAGATCGGCGGGCTGCTCGGCGGGATCGAGATAGTCGTCGTTCTCGGCACCTGGTGCGGCGATTCGCACCGCGAGGTGCCGCGCTTCTGGAAGGTCGCCGACGCCGTCGGGCTGGACCCGGCGAGCCTGAGAATGTACGCGGTCGAGAGCTCGCGCGCGAAGCCGGACGCGGTCCTCACGGGAAAGCTCCTCGACTGGTCCCGGCGCGTGCGCGCCCGGTACGGCGTCACGGCCGTCGAGAGCATCATCGTGTACCGAGGCGGGGCGGAAATCGGGAGGATCGTCGAGGCGCCGGCCGTATCGATCGAGGCCGACCTCCTCGAGATACTGAAGAGGTAGCCGGAGGCGCTCCGCCGCCCCCCACCCCCCCCCAAAAAAATAATACTGGCGCTAAAAAGGCTTTGCAGGTATACTCATTGCATACCACTCAACGCATGTGGAGGACTTGGTAACGGAAAGATAGCTGCGGTTTTCAAGATTGCGTGATGCACAAGACCTATCGAAACGGTTCGCTCCTGCCCTACTAACTCACCGGGACATGCCTCTTCGATACCCCTCTTGTGATATCCCTGCATCCGGCGCCCGCGCACGGTATTCGAACGGCGCCGGTGGAAACCGCCCGAAAGGAGTGATGGTCGTATCCGTTCATGAGACTCGCAGTTCCCGGTAATTCGATCGTTTGCTGGTTTCTTGTTCGCGAAAGGACTCTGTTACGTATGGCTAAGAAGATTTATGTCGGCAACCTGTCATTCAATACGACGGATGACGATCTCTCGAAGCTTTTCCAGCCGTTCGGCGCGGTCAGCTCGGCCCGTGTCATCACCGACAAGTTCACGAGCCGCTCCCGCGGATTCGGCTTCGTCGAGATGGACAACAACGAAGAGGCCGACAAGGCGATCGCCGAGCTCAACGGCAAGAGCGTCGACGGACGGGCACTGAAGGTCAACGAGGCCCAGCCCCGCGAGGACAAGCCGAGAGGCGGCGGCGGCGGCTTCGGCGGNNCGGCGGCTTCGGCGGAGGCGGCGGCGGCGGACGGAGAGGCGGCGGACGCGACCGCTTCTAGGGCGAGCCGGCGTTTTCCATAGATTCGGATAGAGGACCCCGGGGTTGCTCCCAGGCGCCCGGACCATTATTACAGGAACGAAAGGATTCTGTGACCATGGCCAAGAAGATTTACGTCGGCAACCTGTCATTCAACACGACGGACGACGATCTCTCGAAGCTTTTCCAGCCCTTCGGCGCGGTCAGCTCGGCCAGTGTCATCACCGACAAGTTCACGAGCCGCTCCCGCGGATTCGGCTTCGTCGAGATGGACAACAACGAAGAGGCCGACAAGGCGATCGCCGAGCTCAACGGCAAGAGCGTCGACGGACGGGCACTGAAGGTCAGCGAGGCCCAGCCCCGCGAGGACAAGCCGAGAGGCGGCGGGGGCGGATTCGGCGGGGGCGGATTCGGCGGCGGAGGCGGCGGCGGCGGACGGAGAGGCGGCGGACGCGACCGCTTCTAGGCAGACGCCGTTCGACGATAGACGAAAACGTTCCAAACGGAACGATTGAAAGGATTAGACAGCAATGGCAAAGAAGATTTACGTGGGCAACCTCTCGTTCAACACGAACGACGATCAGCTGAACCAGCTTTTTACGCCGTATGGCCAGGTCATTTCCGCGCGGGTCGTTATGGACAACTTTACGAGCCGCTCGAAGGGCTTCGGCTTCGTCGAGATGGAAAAGCCGGAAGAGGCCGATAAGGCCATCGCCGAGCTCAACGGCAAGGAAATCGACGGCCGGGCGCTGAAGGTCAGCGAAGCCCGTCCGCGCGAGGACAAGCCGAGAGGCGGCAACCGCTTCGGCGGGGGCGGCGGCGGCGGATTCGGCGGCGGCGGATTCGGCGGGGGCGGATTCGGCGGCGGAGGCGGCGGCGGCGGACGGAGAGGCGGCGGACGCGACCGCTTCTAGGCTCCGTTCCGGACCGCCGGTCGCGGGCCCACGACAGCCAAAGGGCGCCGGGTTTTTCCCGGCGCCCTCTTTCATCGCCCACATCGAAAAAAGGCCCCGCGGCGCCTGCCGCGAGGCCTTCGAGTTTCTGGCGGGGCCGACGAGATTCGAACTCGCGACCTCCTGCGTGACAGGCAGGCGTTCTAACCAAGCTGAACTACGACCCCGCCCATGGAGTCATTCTCGGAGCAAGCGGCGGGCCGGAAAACGAAAAAAGCCGACACCCTCCGCCAGCGTAATCATTTATAACAGACAAAACGGGGAGTGTCAATCGCTATTTGGCACGGGCTTGGGCGCGGGCATAGGCGCCGACGAGGTCGGCCGCGGCGTCGTACAGGCCGAAGGTGACGATCGCCCGGGCGCCCGGGGGCAGGAGCTCCGCGGCGTACGGCCATCCCGCGACGACCACAAGGGAGGAGCCGGCCGCGAGGCGTCCGGCGGTTTCCGCGTCGATGGGCCTGCGGTTGAGGAGAAAAACGACGTCGGCGGGCGCTTCGCCGGCGCCGGCCTCGACATACTCGCGCGATTCGAGGCGGGGCGGCCCGCTCGGCGCATCCGCCCGCGGCTCGAGTCGAAAATCCGCGCCATCGGCGCCCGCTGCCGCCGCGCGATCCTCCGCCGCGCCGCCGGCCCGCTCTCCGGCGCCGAGGCTCCGGAGCGATCGGACGATGAATCTACGCACGGGGAATCGCTCGAATTCGCCTCTCTCGGCATGGAATACGGCCCGCCAGCCCCGCGGAGGAAGACCGGCGCCGGGGTCTCCGTCGACGACCCGAATGGATCTTCGGGCGATCTCTTCGTAGACCCGCGAATCGTCCGGAAGCTCGAATTCCCTCTCGCGCGCGGCGGCGGCAGCGAGAAGACGCCTCACGCGCGCGGCGGAAACGGGGGATATGCCGCGCTCGCCGCCGCCCGCGCGCTCGCCCGGCGCGTCGCTCCCGGGCGATTGCAGCGCGGCGAAGACCTCCTCCGCTCCCTTCGAGAAGAGAAGCATGTCGCATCCCGCCTCGAGGGATCTTCGGCAGAGCTCCTCGACGGAGCTCGCCGCCACCCTCGCTCCCTCCATCTCGAGCCCGTCCGTCATGACGACGCCGTCGAATCCGAGCTCTCCGCGAAGCATCCCGCCGACGATTTCCGGATCGAGCGATGCGGGCAGCTTCCGGCCCCGCGGAGCTATGTGCCCCATCATGACGCACTCTGCGCCCGCGCGAATCCCCCCCGCGAAGGGGCGCACGTCGTTCCTTCGGAGCTCGTCCATCGAAGAGGAGAGCGCGGTGAACGCGAGGTGCGAATCGATGACGGTCGGCCCGTGCCCGGGGAAATGCTTGAGGCAGGTGAGAACACCCTCCCTCCGCGCGGCGCTCACGGCGACCGCCGTGAGATTCGAGACGAGGGCCTCGTCCTCGCCGAAGCTGCGCGAGCCGATGACGGGGTTCAGCGTTTCGGAGTTGACGTCGGCGACGGGGCCGAGCAGCATGTTCACGCCGCAGGAGCGCAGCCGGCGCGCGTTCTCCGTGAAGAGCCTCCCGCAGAGCGCCGCGTCCCCCGCCCGGCCTGCCGCCATCTGCGTCGGCGGCACGCCGATCGCCCGGGCGAGAACCGAGACGATCCCGCCCTCGTGATCGGCGGCGATGAGCGGCACGGCGCCGCGCGCTTCCCGATAGATACGCCGGAGATCCTGCGTGAGCTCCATGACGGCGCGGGCGCCGGCGACGTTTCGGTCGAACAGGATGACGCCGGAGACGGGATAGCGCGAGAGGATCGACCGCTCCCCGAGAGTGAGAGCCGGCCCGGCGAGGCCCACGATGAGATGGGGAGCGAGCGTCTGCAGCGGCGGGTGCGTCATCGGTCACCGGTAGAGCGTCACGATCCGCGTGCCGTGATAGTAATGGGCGATGATATCCTCGCCCCGGTAGCCGAGCTCGGCCATGCGTATGGCGCCCGTTTGGCACATCCCGACGCCGTGGCCGTTGCCGCCGCCGAGAACGTCGACGGAGGCCACCCGGCCGCCCGCGCGGGACACGTCCATATTGAACAGCGTGCTCCGAAGGATGGCGTCGGAGCCGGGATCGGGCTTCAGGACCCACCGTATCCGGTCGCCCTGCACGGTGAAGCTCTCGCGGTCGGTCTCGATCTCGAGCCCGAGAACCCGCCCGTCGCGGCCCACGCCGAGCGTGCGAACGTCGAGGGGCTTGCCGACGTCCCCCGCGCTCGCGCGAAGCTCCCGGGGGATCGTCCGCTGAAGGACGGCGCCGAGAGTCGACGCGCTCCAGTGCGCCCGCCAGCGGAAATGCCGCGAGCCGCGGCAGAGCGATTCGCCCGCGGTCCCGGGAACGGTATCCCGCACGCCGTAGAGGTAGGGGTAGGGCGTCTTCCACGGCCAGACCGCGCGGATATCGGCCGTGTGCCCGCCGCAGCAGGAGCAGTAATACGCGCGCGCGGGCTCCCCGAGAAAGGTGCAGACGAGCCCGCGCGTCTCCTCGACGGCCCGGTTCCCGGCCTCGCTCTCGCTCGAGGCGCCTCGGTACACCTGATCCATCACCGTCGCGTTGAGATCGTAGATCTCCCCGCGCTTCTCGTCGAGCTTGCTCAGGGCGTACGAACGGGCCGCGATGGCCTGCGCGCGGAACGCCTCGTACTGGGCGTCCTTGAGGTAGCCGATCTCCGAGGGAAGCACCCCCTTGAGATACTCGTCGACGTCGAGGATGTTGATCGCGGCCACGCCGCCCCGCGACGCGACGAAGAGGAAGCCTCCCCGATAGGAGGCGCCGTCGACCGAAACGAAGCCGCCGTCGACGGGGGCGACGAAGATGCGCCGGGAGGCGAAGACCCTGCGCCGGCCCTCGGCGAGCACCACCTCGCCGTCCGACGCGCGAACGGAGAGCTCGCCCCCGCGCTCCATGCGGGCGGCGCTCCCCCCGGCGTCGTCGCCGACGGCATAGGCCCCCGGGACGCGAAGGCGAATCGTCCCGCGGCTCTCGAGCACGAGAACACGCACGGTCGGGGGCGAATCGAGCAGCGCGACGGCCTCCGGCGTCACCGGCGGTATCGCCACGGGCGAAGGTGGTTCCACGGGGCGCGGGGCGACGGACGGCATGGCGTCACGGCTCGAAGGCGTCCCGGCGGACGGACGCTTCTCGGCGCATGCGGAGAGGGCGAGGGCGCATAAAAAGAGCGCCGGAGCGAGGCGGCGATCGAACGATTTCATGGTTCCATTCTCCGAAAACTCCCCGCGGCGAAGCGCGGCATGGCCGGCTCGACCTCAGCGGGGAAAGAAAAACTCGCCGCAGAGACAGGGCGAACCGCCCGGTTCGGACGCATGGGCGGATGCGGCGACGGATTTTCTCGAGCCCTTCTTCGATCCCGCGGCGGCGCCGCCCTCGAGCGCTCCCTCGCTGAAGATCGCCTCGTTCGCGAGGAGCGCCACGGTGACCGCCTCGCGCATGTCGTCGCCGACCGCGCACCGGTCGATCATCTCGCTCACGATTCCCTGAAGAAGCGGCTCCCTCACGGACAGAAAGTCCCCGGCCCGGTCGTCCGCGCCGAGGCGAAACCGGCTCGCGACGACGCGGTTCGTCATTTCGCTCAATCCGCCCGGATCCGCCGGGAACGCGAACTTGCCGGCTTCGAGGCACTTGAGGCCGATGACGTCGATCTCGTCGCCCGCCGCGTCCGCGGCCTCGAGCAGCTCGTCGTAGAGCTTTGTGAGGTTGTGAAGAACGAGGAAGTTGATGCCTGCGAGCTCGTCCGAGCCGAACGTCTCCTCGCTCTCGAGCGCGCCGAGGGCGGCCCTGAGCTCCCGGCTCACCGGACGCGCCGCGAAACCGAGTATCGCGAGTACCGTCTCGTCTCCGTTGCCGGATATCTCGACGAGAACCGCGCCGAGCTTTCCCGGCTCGCTCCCCGTCTCCATGCCGACGATGAGGCGCTTCTCCTTTTTCCTGAGAGCATCGAGACGCTTTCTCAACGCATGCCTCCGGAGGGTGGGACGGAAGTGCGATCCGGATCGCCCGCGCCGCCGGGGATCCCGCTCGAAGCGATTGTACGGAATGGAATCGGACGAGGTAAAGATGTTTTTGCGCCTCGCCTCGCGGGGTCGGCCGCGGAGGATCGGCGGTCTGCGAGCCGCGCCGGCGGGCGATCGAGGGGGGATCGGCGGCTCGCGCCCTCCGCCGTGGGCCGGTTCGGGCACGCCGGTTATTCGAGCTTGACGCTTTTTCCCGTGATATCGACGCTCCGGCCGCCGCGCTCGATCCGCAGGACGTAGATGTACGTTCCGTTCGCGACTCGGTCTCCGGCGAGATCGCGCCCGTCCCAGACGATCGAGTGAGGGCTTACGAAGCTCGCGGCGCGAAGCTGGTGCGGCGTGAGAACGAAGCTTCTCACGAGAATGCCGCTCACGTTGTATATGTTGATCCGGCCCGCGTCGGCGGCGAGGTTCAGCGAATAGACGATGTTCGTCTCGCCGCGGAAGGGGTTCGGAAAATTGAAGGCGTCGGCGACGAGCTCGTCGCCCGTGACGGTAAAGACGATATCCCGGGAGAACTCCCCGGCTCTGATCGTAAAGACCCTCGTGCCCGCGGGGAGCGTGCGTTCGAACGACGCTTCCCAGCGGAGGGAATCGGCGGGATCGGGCACGCGGAAATGCACTCCGTCCTCCCTGAGCCCGTCGATGGAGAGCGCCGGCGGCTCGCGCAGATAGGCGGGAAACTCGGCCGTGATGGTGAAGGTGCCCGTCGGCGGGCTCTCCACTCCCGGCAGTATCTCGAGATAGTCGTTGTAGAAGAGACGGAGCCGCGTCACGACCGCGACCTCGAGTCTCCCCGCCTCTCGGCCGTCCGGCGCGGCGACGGTCCATACGAGGAGCTCGTCGGCGGGATCGACCGTGTAGCGCACGTCGGCGCGATAGGAGCGGTAAAACGTCCTGTCCGCGTCCCGAAGAGGCGTTATTTCGAGCGAATCGGTCCAGCTCACCCCGTCGATCGAGAGGGCGGCCGGTCCGATCGCGACGACGTCGCTCGCCGTCAGGCGAAGCGTCGCGTCGTTCGTGCCGTTCCTCGCGCGGAGCCCTTCGGCCCCGAGCGGCTCGAATCCGCCGCCCCAATCCGCCTCGAGCCTCATGAGCGGCGGGCCGGGATCCACCCGCAGCATCGGATCGCCGAGGAGATGGTATCGCATGATCTGGTCGAGGCCGTAGACGGTCTGGCCGATCTGTTCGATTTCGGTCCGCGTGACGAGCTCGCCGAGAATCCAGTGGGCGCCCGTGTACTCGTAGCCCGGGGCGACGGAATCGACCGGCGGCCGCTGGAAGAAATTCTTGAAAAAGCGAACGACCAACACCGAGTTCTGCGAGAGATACTCGAAGCCGTCGCTCGCGTAGGTGGAGATCGCGCCGCCCCCCGGCTTGAAGAGAAGCTGCTCGCTCATGCAATCTCCGTCTCCACCGACGTACGTCGCGTAGGAATACTCCTGCCAGACGGCGAAATCGCTGATGTGGCAGCCGAACCCGGCGAAGACGAACGGGATGGCGGTCCGCAGGCTGTCGATATCGCCGTAGATCTGGAGCGAGAAGGCCTGCTCCGTCGTGAGCACCGCGCGATTCGCGTGCCCCTGAAACATGTGGATGAGGCAGCCGCGGTTGAGGGCCCCGACGAGCGCGGGCGTGAAGGTCCGGCGCGTCGCTTCGCGCGCGCGTGAAAATACCGCGGCACCGGCCTCGGCGGGATCGGGATGCGCCGGGTCGGTATAGGGCGCCAGATACAGCCGGTTGATCTCGAAACCCCCGGGGAGCGAGCGCTCGACGACGGCGCCGCAAGAGTCGGTGCTCCACTGGAACTCCCCCTCGTAGGGCCGGTACCGGTAGTCGGATCCCCCGCCCGACCACGCGTCGTCCGCGAAGAGCACGATCCGCCGGCGCCATGCGTCTTCCGGGGCCGCGGTCTCGGCGCGATAGAGCTTGTTGAGGATCGCGCGGAGCTCCACGTCGCGCCCGACGGGAAAGCGGCCGACGAAGACGTCGGGGTAGGGGTCGGGGCCGGGATTGCCGTCGAGAAACGCGTACCACTTGTCCGAGCAGACCGTCTCGTCGTCGTATGTCCCCGTGACGCTCGTCACGTAGCTGTACGACGGCACGTAATCGGGGGGCGACCCGCGCTTTTCGCCCGCCGGCGCGGTATAGACGCGCTTGTGATCCTCGCTCGCGTCGCCGACGAGGAGCACGTACTCGACGCCCCAGCGGTCGAAGGCGTCCTTGATGAACCGCTTGATCGCCGCCGCGTGCGGCAGGCCGCCGTTGTACTCGTCGAAGACGTTCTCGACGTCCGCGACGAAAACGCGGTACCCCTGCCCCCGCCGCCAGTCGGCATACTCGCCGATCCGCTGCAGGAACTCCCCGTGCGAGATGACGAGCGTATGAAAGCGTCCGGCCGTCGCGCGAAGGGCCGACGGCGCGTCGACCGACACCGACCGCACGGGAAGGGTCGTGCCGGCGGCGGCGCCGAGCGCCGCGAACCGGCGCGTCGACATGCTCTCCTCGATATTGAGCACGAGCTTCCACCCGGCGCCGTCCGCCGCGAAGTCCGACGGACCGAGCTCCCGATAGACCGGATGCCGGGGATCGGTGAGCTCGACGAGACGCCCCGAGGAAACGGTGAACCCCGTGATCTCGATGCCCGCGATGACGACCAACGGATCGAGCGTGAACTCGAGGGCGTTGTTCCGCGCGACGAACCGGCCCGGATACTCCACCGTGAAGTCGTTCACGAGATGCTTGTAATCGGCGTCGCACGTGACGAGGAGCTCGTTCGTCCCGTTCGCGAGCCACGATGCCGGGAGATCGGCGAACGTGAACGTCCTCGCCTGCTTCGCGTTGAAGCCTCCGGTGCCGATGAGATTCGTTCCCGAACCGTTCCGAATCCTGAACGAGAGCGTATGCGGAAGCCCGAGTCCGTCGCCGCCCTGAATCCGGATCGTGAGCGACCAGACGCCCTCCGGGGCCGGCTCGTGCAGGGTGAAGGGGAGCGCGTACTCCCTCACGTCGTATCCCTTGAGAAAATAGAAATCGAACGTGCCCGGCACCGCGTTCTTCATGAACGCCGTGTCCTTGCGCTCCCGCTTCACGACCCGGTGGGTCGTTACAGGGATTTCGGAAACGCTCGAGAGAGGTATCCCGGGGCTCATGGACGCTCCCGCCGATCCCTCCTCGAGCCAGAGAACGTTATTGTCGGTGTAGAGCGCGTCGGGATCACCCGCCTCGGCGTCGTCCTTGAGGCCGAGTGCATAGAAGTAGAGGCGATCCGCGCCTTCGAAAACGCCCTCGCTCCCGCCCTCGCTCTCGACGATGAGGATCGGCACGTCGACGGCGCGCAGGAAACCGGGCGCGGCCGGATCGTAGTAATGCTTCCTGAGGGCGATCTCTCCCGGAACGAGCCCCGGAGAGAGCCCCGCGGAGATGAGCGAATCGGCCCGCATCACGTAGAGCCCCGTCTCCGGTATGCGGAGTTTGAGGCGCTTTCCCTCGAGCGCCGCCCCGGCGGAAACGCGCGATCCGGCGACGGGCAGCCGGTACGCCGCCGCGTCCGCGGGATTCACGAGAAGACCGTCGTAGAGGCGTTTCCAAGCGCCGGAGAGGGGCTCGCTCACGCCTTCCGCCGTCCCCGAGGTCCCGCGCCACCGCTCGAAGCTCACCGTGACGGCGATGCGCCGCGCGAGACGCGCCTCGCCCCGCTCGTCGACCGAGAGGGGATTGATCCGAACCGGAAGCACTCGCTGGCGCCCCATGAAGGACGGCTCGAGCGCGGATGCGAGCGGCGGCGCCCCGCCCTCCCGCCACGGATCGGGCGGAAGATAGCGCTCGCCCGTCGGAAAGCCATCCTCCCCCTCGACGAGACGCTCGCCGAAAACGCGCGAGAGCGCGAGGCGCCCGAAGCTCTCCTCCTCGATCACGGAGACCGAAATCCGCGGGTTTCCCTCCGGAGGTATCGCCACGTGAAACGTCCGCCCCGGGAGCTCCACGGCCCCCGGCGGCGAAAAGGTCCCGAACCCGTCGATGAGAACACGGACCGTCCCGTCGCCCGCCGGCACGACGCGGGCGCCGGAGCAGACGACCTCGAACGAAACGAAGCCCGCGCCCGAGGAAACGAGGCGGGCGCTGTGCGAAGCCGGCCCGGCCGAAACGTTTCCGGCCCGGACAATGAGCCCGACGACACATGCGCCGATCGCCGCGCGTCTCGATTGTGCGATCAAACGGGGTTCACCTCATTTCCAGGGGCACGCAAAGGGAGAGCACGGAAGCGGCGAGGAATCGCCAATGTCCTCTTTTTCAATCTATTTCTCCGGGCGCGAAAAGACAAGCCGAAAATGGCGCCCCCGGGAGAGACGCGGGCGACCGCACGGGGGCTGAAACGCCGATGGGGACCCATCGGGGCCCCCATCGACGAATCGAAAACGCACCGGGTGTTCGCGTTTAGAACAGGCTCTTTATCGCGCCCCAGCTCGACTCCTCCGTGGCGATCGCGCAGGCCTGACCGATGGCGAGGTGGTTCAGGACGGTCGCCGGATAGATCGGAAACCCGACCTCGCAGCTGCAGAGCTGGATCGCCGCGACTTCCGGACGCTTATCTATGAGAACGTAGCCCGGGCCCGCGCCCGTCAGGTAGCACGATACCCTCTGTGTCCAAGCCCAGCCGACGTTGCATCCGTAGAAGGCAACGCTGATGCCGTTCACGACGTCGCCGAGGGTGACGCTGATCTCGGGATTCGTCGTCACCGTGCTGAGGATCACATACGCCGGGGCGACGACTTTATACTCGGCCGCCTGCACGCCCAGCGGATGCGTGAACCATATCCAGAGATCAAACGGCATGAATCCTCCGGATAGATAGATGTCGCAGTCGGAGTGATCGCCGTCGGCGAAGAGCCCGACGTACCCGTTCTGGGCGAATACCGGGGTTGCGAGGGCGAGAATCGAAAGAGCCAACAGCAGTTTCTTCATGATCGTTGCCTCCCCTGAACGTTGCTGAGCAGTAAAACCGCCCGTACTCTTTTATTACAGGTGGGGCCCTCCGTTTCCGGAGAGCCCCGCATCCACAAGATGCCTGATGTCGATCAGGCAGCCATCAAGCTTGTTCCTAGAACAGGCTCTTTATCGCGCCCCAGCTCGACTCCTCGGTGGCGACCTCGCAGCCCTGACCGATGGCGAGGTGGTTCAGGACGGTCGCCGTGTAGATCGGGTAACCGAGCTCGCAGCTCGCGATCTGAATGTGATCGACGTCCGGACGCTTATCGATCTGTATGAAGCCCGGGCCCGCGCCCGTCAAGTAGCAGGAAATCCTCTGCGTCCACACCCAGCTCGGATTGCAGCCGTAGAACGCGACGCTGATGCCGGCCACCGGGTCGCCGAGGGTGACGCTGATGTCCGGGTTCGTCGTCACCGTGCTGAGGATCACGTACGCCGGAGCGACGATCCTGTACTCGGCCGCCTGAACGCCCACGATCGGCGCGATCCACCAGATCCAGAGATCGAACGGCATGAAGCCGCCCACGAGATAGAGGTCGCAGACGCCGTGATTTGCGTCGGTAAAGAGCCCGACATACG
>DHHN01000155.1:0-2639 GCA_002403295.1 bacterium UBP1_UBA4771
GCAGAGCGCGTTCTGCGCGCCGAGCCCCGGATGAAGGATCTCGAACGCCGTTTTCGTGTAGTAATCGAGCCCGCGCACGAGGAGCGGATCGAGCGCGAAGCGGATCTCCATGTCGTCGAGAATCCCCTGCAACNNTCTCGAAGTGCGCGCGGCAATCGCCGCACAGATGCTCCGTGATACGCGGCAACTTTTCCTTGACCGGTCCGCATTCCTTGCAGTCGAAGACGCGGAGCGGGTTCGCCGCGGCGCGAGCGGCGCACGCGCCGCAGAGCTCGGAGACGTGCGACGCGAGCGCCCCGGAAAGCACGTCCTTGTACGCGGGACGGCAGGCGGGGCACCCGACGCTGTTGAGCCGCACCTCGAGCGGCGGAAACCCGAGCTCCCGGTAGAGCCCGAGAGCGGTATCGATGATCTCGGCGTCGATCGCGGGGCCGGAAGAGCCGATCGCTTCGGCGCCGATCTGGTGAAACTGCCGGTACCTGCCCGCCTGAGGCCTGTCGTACCGGAACATCGGGCCGACGTAGTAGAAGCGGGCGATGCCGCCGGCGCGGTGAAGTCCGTTCTCGAGATAGGCGCGCATCACGGGGGCGGTGTTTTCCGGACGGANNTGACGATGTCGGTCGCCTCGCCGACCGTGCGCGCGAAGAGATCGGTCGACTCGAACACGGGAGTGCGGATCTCGCCGTAGCCGCAGCGACGGAGATAGACCGCGAGCGCGAGCTCCGCCTCGCGCCAGCGTTCCATCCGCTCGCCGAACAGGTCGCTCGTTCCGCGCGGTCTCGTGAATTTCATGCTTGCTCCGCGCCGCGTCCGGCAGGTCTCTCGATCCGCATGCCGACGAGAATCCCGGCGAGGAGTCCCGCCGCGTCGGCCGCGAAATCGTACACGCTCATGTGCCGTCCCGGGATGAGGCTCTGGTACAGCTCATCGAGCCCCGCGATGAGAAGCCCCGTCGCGAGCACGAGAAGCACGATGGGGGCCTCGCGCTGCTCGGCCCCGCCGAGGAGCCCGTGGCGGAACAAAACCGCGAGAACGAGATATTCGCCGAAGTGGACGACCTTGTCGAATCCCCGCGGCAGTCCTATGTCCTCGCTCGAAAGCTGCGGGATCGAGGAGACCCCGAAGATGAGAGCCACCCACGCGACGAGCGGCAACCACCGCCGTATCTTCGTCCAGCGAGCCGTACGAGCCTCCCCCGCCGCCGCGGTGCGCGGCCGGCGACGCACTAATATATCCGTCGGATTCATCGCGGTCAACCGGTTCCACGGAACGCCGCTCGCACTGATTCAGCGCCCCGCCGGGGCGCCGCCCTCCACGATCGGGGGGATCAGACCGCCGAGAGCGGCGATGCGCCCGAGATCGTCCTCGCGAGCCTCGTAGAGCCCGGCCATCCCCGCCGCGGCGAGCTCCCTGCGGAGCAGGCGGGGAGCCTGGTCGAACGCCTTGCGGAACGCGCGCGCGAAGGTTCTCATCTCCGCCGTGTAGCGCGGCGGATCGCAGACGATGACGAGCTCGGGCACCGCCTCTCCCTCGAACAGGACCTCGATCTCGCCCGCGTCGACGACGCCGGACGCCTCGAGGGCGGCGAGACGTTCGAGCGAGATCCCGCCCGCGTCATAGATGCCGTGGATGACGGCGAGCACGGTCCGCTCGTCCCGCGGGCGCTCTCCCGAGAACGAGAACGTTCCGCCCGCGGGCGGCGCGCCGGCGGCCTCGAGCGCCCGGTAGGGGGCGAGAAATCCCGCCGCCGATCCCGGAGCCGAGAAGATGACGCGCGGCTCGCCGGGAAGCGCTCCCGCGCCGCGGCGCACGATCACGGCGCTCCGCGAATACCGGTGCGCTTCGCGCTCCGTCACGAGGAGCGGGCAGACCAGGCTGCCCGCGGCGAGCCGCGGAGCGGCGGCGAGCGCCGGCACGAGATAGAGATCGCATCCCTCGAACGCGCTCCCCGGAGCGAGGTAGCGCCAGCGGACGTCCCCGCACCATTTTTCCCGGCAGAACTCCGCGAACGACTCGAGAGCCGCGTGCGCCCGCGTCGAATCGAACGCGGAGACGCCGATCACGACCCGCAGGTGCGCGAGATCGGTCGTGCGCACGAAGACGGCGCCGGCCGCGAGCGCCACGATGGCCGCGAAGACGATGACGGAGGCCCACCGGTTGAGGTAGTTCGAGACGACGCTGTATCGCTGTTCCCGCTTGAAATCGGCCGCCGCTCGTTCGTCGCCCATCATCCGTCACCGTTTCGCCGAGACCGTCACGTCGAAGGATTTCACCGACAGCCGGAAGCTGTCGATGCCGGCAGGCAGGATGACCTCGGCATCGACGGCGAGCGTGCCCCGGCTCCCGGGGGGAATGCTCAGAATGATCGAAACGTCGTCCGCGGTGAGGCTCCGGACGAGCTCTTCGGGACCCTCGACGACGAGGTCGGCGGTCGCCGGCGAGAATTCGGCGACGACCCCCTCCTCGACGTGCAGGAGCGTCGGCGAGATCCCCTCGATCGTGCGCTCGGCGCGGCGGGCGACCGCGAGCTCGACGATCACCGACCGGGGCTCGATCTCGATTCCGCGCGGGCGGACGATCGCCGCCTCGAGCGACACCTTTCCGCGGCGGCCGCCGATATCGATCGCCTCGGTGCGGAC
>DHHN01000155.1:2702-11241 GCA_002403295.1 bacterium UBP1_UBA4771
GGAAGGGCGGCGCTCACGCGCTCCTCGAGCATGATCGAGAGAGCGCGGGGCGCGTTGATGGAGACGTCGGCGGGCTTGATGCCCTCCGGCAGCGTGATCATTCCCTTCGAGAGAGGAACGGTGAGATGCCGCCCCTCGGTGCCGGCGAGATCGACCGCGAGACGCGCGCTGCCGAAGAGGCGGATCTTGAGAAGATCGCTCCGCGCGCCCCGCATCGTGACCTCGATGTGCCGCGGCGCGTCGCTCACGACGATGAGGCTCTCCGGCACGTTCACGATCTCGAGCGGTATCTTCACCGTCTCCGTGCCCTCGATCTGCGCGGTCACGTAGAACCACAGAAGCACGGCGAAGAAAACCGAAACGATCTTGAGTGCGATGTTCGCCGTCACGGCGCGCGCCACCGATTCCCAGCGCATGGGGTCCGCCTCACCGCGCGCCGGCGTTTTCCGACGCCGGCGGATGCTTCTCGAGAAACGCCGCGACGCCGTCCGCGAGCGACCGCGCGAGCCAGCGCAGGTAGCTGTCCTTCGCGACGATCGAGGCGTCCTTTTTATTCGAAAGATAGCCGCCCTCGACGAGTATCGAGGGCATCGAGATGCCGCGCAGCACGACGAAGTTCCGCTGCCGCACCGCGCGGAAGGGGATCGGTGGATCCTTCTTGAGCACGCGAGCGACCTCCTCGGTGAGGAGCGCGCTGCGCTGCATCGTGTTCGTGCGCGTGACGTCGAAGAGGATCGACTCGAGATCGCCGTTCACGACGGCGCCCTGCCCCTGCACCTCCTGCATGAGGTGCTCGCGTTCGGCGACCGCTTCCGCGTTCTCGCCCGCCACGCCTTCGGGCGAGATGATGTAGAGCTCGATGCCGCTGAGATTCCGGTCCGCGTGGCCGTTGAAATGGAGGCTCATGAGCACATCGGCGTTGTGCTCGCGGGCCTTGAGTATGCGCTTGTACCAGTGGATGTAGTAGTCGCCGTCGCGGATGAGCACCGCCGTGTACCCGTTCCTGCGGTCGATCTCCTCCTTGAGCATGCGGGCGAGCCTCAGGTTGAGCGTCTTCTCCTGTATACCGTGATGGACGGCGCCGGGATCGTCGCCCCCGTGTCCGGCGTCGAGCGCGATCACGAAACCGGGGCTTTCGGCGATCCGTTTCGCCTCGGCGCGGCGCTTCTTGATCTCGGCGTCGCTCAGCGTGCGGGCGAGATCGAGGACGATTCTATCGGGCCTCCCCTGCTCCGCCTTGAGGGAAAAATGGTTGAAGGATGTCTCGCGCGGCACATCGAGCACGATCTGCGCGCCGGCTTTGAGCCGGTTCACGCGGATGCGTTCGATGACGCCGTCGCCGACGTTTATATTTTCGACGTTCTGCGCCGCGACGCAGGACGGAAGCTCGATCACGATTCTATGCGGGGCGGCGACCGATCGGACGGAATAGCGGGCCGGGCCGCTCATGTCGATGACGACCCTCGTGTGATCGGGGGCCGCGTAGAAGCGCACGTTCCGGACGGTCACCGGCGCGGACCGGACCGGGGTCGCCGCGCCGGCGGCGAGGCAGATGAGCGCGGCGGCGGCCGCGAAGGGACGTATCATCATTCGACACCTCATGGGGATGCGCCGGGGTTCCGAGACGAAACGACCGGCGGACATCGGACGGAGTCTAGCGGGGAGCGCGCGCCCTGACAATAGAATTCACGGTATTTCGCGGAAGAGCCTGATCGGATCAATCGAGGCAAACGCCCTCGGTCATGACGTACTGGAGGGGATCCCGGTGAACGCCGCGATGGAGCACTTCGTAATGCAGGTGGCTGCCCGTCGAATGCCCCGTATTGCCCACGAGGCCGATGACCTCGCCGCGCTTCACCTTCCGTCCGCGCTCGACGAGGATCTTCGAGAGATGCGCGTAGCGCGTTTTGAAACCGTTTCCATGGTTGAGCTCGATCATGAGACCGTAGCCGCCGTTTCGGCCCGCCATGCGCACCGCGCCGTCCGCCGTGGCCATGACCGGCGTGCCGGTGCGGGCGCGGTAATCGATCCCGGGATGGTGAACGATCTCCCCGCGGAAGGGATCCATCCTGCGCCCGTAGCGGCTCGACAGGAATCCGCTCCGCAGCGGCCGTATGGACGGGGTGCTCATCCTCACCTCGCGTTCGTTCTCGAGGATCGAGATGACCTCGCGATAGCTCTCGAGCTGGAGCTGCGACTGGAGGATCATCCGCTCGAGCTCCGCGCCGATATCGGTGAAGAGCGATTCGGGGTAGGCGGTCTCGAGCCGGCCGAGATCGGGCGCGGGACCGCCGACGCCGACCCGCCAGACGTCATCCGGGATGGGATCGAGGCTCGCGATGAGCCGCGCGCGGTTCTGAAGCTCGAACCCGACGTCCATGCGGCTCTTCAGCAGGCCCGCATCCTCGCGGAAGCGAGCGAGCTCGCCCCTGAGCCGCTCGTTTTCGGCCCGCAGGCTCGAAACCGTCGCGGTGCGGACGATCTCGCCGGAACGGACGGCGATGAGAACGATCGCGGTGAGGATGACGCCGGCGATCCCCGCGACGGCCGCGGCGGCGTGCGAACGCCGAAGGCGCACGGAGCGCACCCCCGTGTTGTCTTCCCGCTCGTAGAAAAACCGTATGTAACGATCCGTCGGCTTCATTCGCTGAATCCGTCCATCCGGGCCCCGCGCATGTATCGAATGCCGTCGCTCTTCCCGTTAAGGTAGTTTCGCGTGCGCGGCCCTGTCAAGCGAATATTCCCTGCCACCCCCTCCCGTAGCAAGGCGCGTACCCGCCGGAGCCGGCTCGGACCGGGAAAAAGCAAAAAGGGCGGCGAACCAACGGTTCGCCGCCCACTCCTGCGCTTTTTTCCCCGATCGGGCTAATCCTGCACGTACCCCTTCAGGTATTTGCTCCGCGAATTGTGGCGAAGCCGCAGTATCGCCTTTTCCTTGATCTGGCGGATGCGCTCCCGCGTGAGGTTCATGCGCTTGCCGATCTCTTCGAGCGTGAGCGGCTCCTCTCCCTCGAGTCCGAAGTAGAGGCTGAGAATCGCGCGCTCGCGATCCGTCAGGGTGTCGAGGGCTTTCTGCATGTCGTCGCTCAGGGCGTTCACGTAGGTCTGCTCGTCCGGCGACTCGAGATTGTCGTCGGCGAGGTAGTCGACGAGCGAGTTCTCCTCCTGGTCGTTCCCGAAGGACGCATCGAGCGATAGATGGCTGTTCGCGATCTGCATGGTGTCCCGCACTTCGTCATGCGGGAGCTTCAGCTTTTTCGCGATCTCGTCGACTTCGGGGCTGCGGCCGAGCTCCTGATCGAGCTGGCGGGCGGCCTTTCCGATGCGGTACAGCGTGCCGGCGCGGTTGAGCGGCAGCCGCACGATGCGCGACTGCTCGGCGAGCGCCTGGAGCATCGCCTGGCGGATCCACCACACGGCGTAGGAGATGAACTTGTAGCCCCGCTTCTCGTCGAAACGATACGCCGCCTTGATGAGCCCGAGGTTCCCCTCGTTCACGAGATCGGCCAGCGAAAGCCCCTGATTCACGTACTGCTTCGCGATCGATACGACGAAACGCAGGTTCGCCTTCACGAGATCGTGAAGCGCCTTCTCGTCCCCCTTGCGGATACGCTTCGCGAGGTCCCGTTCCTGCTCCCGCGTGAGAAGGGGCGTGTTGTTGATTTCCTTCAGGTAGAGGTCCAAGCTTCTCTCCCCCGCGTATTCGCTTACTCTCGGATCCGGATTCATTTCTTCCTTTTCCCTCAGTTCATCCTCGTCCATGATTGCCCGCTTTCGATTCCCGCACCATGACCGAGCCTTGTGAGACCTCTCGTCAGGTTATACACCCGGCGCCCGAAAAAGTTTTTTTGTTTCGGTGGGGTTCTACGTGCAGGTATCGTTGGCGAACGATTTACTCTCCTAGCACCGCTTCACACCAATCCAGAGAAAATTGTACCTGAAGGACGGAAACATGTCAAGAATTATTACCGGAAAAATGCAATTCGGCGATTTCGTTGCGATTTCGATGGTTACGACGTCGAAACCGGCCGGAGCGGCTCGCGTCCCCGCTCCCGTCTCCCGCACATTCGGCGCACCCGGCCCATTTTCGCTTGGCGCCTCCGGAGCGCGATGTCGTAGAATCAGGACCGTAACGCCGAATGGAGTCTCATCGTTTGCCGGGAGCGGGCGCTTTGATGGACGCGGCATACTTCCTTTCCGACGCGCATTTCAAATTCGACGCGTCCGCGCCCGAGGAGCGCCTGAAGCGGGAGCGCTTCACAGCGTTTCTCGCGCGCATCCAAGGCGCGGACCGGCTCTATCTTCTCGGCGACATCTTCGACTTCTGGTTCGAGTCGCGCGGGTTCGTTCCGCCGTTCTACGACGACATCCTCGACGCGCTCGGTTCCCTTCGCGCCGGGGGAACGGCGATATTCATCGCCGGCGGCAATCACGACTGGTGGCTCGGCCGCCACATCGCCGACACGCTCGGATTCTCGGTGATCCCGCCGCTCGCGACGCACGAGATACAGGGGCGCCGCGTCACCATGACCCACGGCGACGCGCTGCTGCCCGGAGATCTCGCCTACAAGGCCCTCAAGGCCGTGATTCGAAGCCGACCCGTCGTCGCGCTCGCACGCGAGCTTCCTCCCGGTCTCCTGTACGGCTTCGCGCGCCGCTTCTCGCGGGCGAGCAAGGGCGTGACGTCGAAGCGCACCGAGCGCTCCGCGCGCGCCCTCGCCGCGATGGCTCCGGACGCCTTCTTCAAATGGGGAAACGACGTATTCGTGATGGGCCACATCCACCGCCCGTGCCTCGAGCGCTTCGACGGGCGGACCTTCGCCATCATCGGAGACTGGGAGCGCCACTTCTCTTATCTGGCGATCGAGGGAGGGGAGATCGCCCTGCGTCGTTACGGCGCCGGCGAGGCGACGCGGATCGAGATCCGGTGACTGTCCCCGAGCTCGAAATCGAGCGGCATGTAGGCGTAATCGAACGCGAGGCTCCGGTACTTGACGCCCGCTCCCAGCGTGAACCCCTGCGCGTAGTAGTTGCCCTTGTATCCGGTGCGGACCGAGAGGTGCGAGCCGTAGTTGTATTCGAGCCCGAGGTGTATCTTCGCGTCCCCGTCGTTCGGAAAGAGCGCGTCCGCGGCGAGGATCGCGTTTCCGTGCAGCCACGGAGACCCGTACCGGTACGCCGCGCCGCCCCGGAGCGTGAAGGGCGGATAGAATTTCTCCTCGACGAACTTCGCCTGCGGGCCGAGGTTCTGCAACGACGCGGCGAGCGTGAGCCCCTCGATCGCGCTCTTGTGCATGAGACCCGCGTCGAACGCCCAGCCCGTCGCCGACTCGAAATCGATCTTCTCGTAGATGACCTTGACCGCCGCGCCGACGGATAGGTTCGGCAGGACGTCCATGGCGTATCCGCCGGCGATGGAGAGGTCGTAGGGAGCGAAGGTGCCGTCCGGAACGAGCGAGGGATAGTCCCCGTATCGGTCCATCTCGCCGTAATAGAGTCCCGTGAAGCTCAACCCCGCCGTCCCGCCGAACATCTCGTTCAGCACGGTGATCTGCTCGAACCGGATGTCCTGCACCCACTCGGCGTGCGTGACGCAGAGCTCGACCCCCTCGACCGCCGCCATGCCGGCCGGGTTGTAGTAGATCCCCGCCGCGTCGTCGGCGACCGCCGTAAAGGCCTCCCCCATGCCGCCGGCGCGCGCGCCGCTGCCGAGGCGAAGAAAGAGAAAGCCGCTCGTGCCCGCTTCCCGGGCGGAGAGACCCGAGAGCGGCATCGCGAGCGAGGCCGCCGCGGCGATCATCCGGATGAGTGTGCGATTCATGGCTCCTCCCGTCATGGTATATACTCTTATGGTAACGTCGCCGGCGCGTCCGGTCAACGGCCCGTTCGCGCGCGTTCGGCCGAACGGCTATTTCACGACGGCGAATTTCTTCGATCCCCGCCAGCTCCATCCGTCGCCCGAAACCTCGATGCGGCACAGATAGACGCCGCTCGCCATCTCCTTCGTGCCGAATGCGGCCTCGAAGGGCACGGCGCTCCCCGCCGGCCAGTCGTGTCGGCCCTCGCGGGATGCGACCCTCTCCCCCTCGAGATTCATGATCGTCACGGTCACGCGCGCGGGCTTCGAAACAAGCACGCGGACCGCGAAGGACGACCCTCCCGCGGGATTCGGATACACGATGAAGGTCGAGGGATCCACTGCGAGGTCCGCGGTGCCGCCGCCCGGCGAGGCCCCCTGGCGGCCGGTGCCGCCGCCGTCGTGCCGGAAGCACGGCCAGAGCTGAAGCTCGCTCGATACCGTCGTTCCCGGCTCGTAGCGGCGGATGGACGACACGGCGCCGCCCGCTCCGGCACCCGCGACGGAGGCGCAATCCACGATATACTGCCTGCCCCCTTCTCCCGAGAGCAGCGCGAGCGATCCTCCGGAGGCGCCCTCGCCGGGAAGGGGCCAACCCGGCCTCCCGCGCCCTTCGAAATCGAATGCGTGAATGTCGCCGCCGACGCGGAAGAGAATTTCCGGGCGATCGTCGCCGTCGATGTCTCCGGCGACCGGCGGCACGGCCGGAACCGTTCGGTACGCGGCGGCGACGGCCGGATCGATCGCGATGGGCCATCCGCGCGCGGGAACGCCGAAACCCGACAGGAGATACAGATGCCCTTCGTCTCGAAGAGCGGTCTCGAGCGTTCCGTCGCCGTCGATATCGGCGAGAATGGGCGCCGAGGGCTTGCTCCCCCGCACGGGGGCGCGGCGCATGGCGCCAGAATATTCGATATAGCAGAGCCCCCAGCCGGGGATCGCCGCGACCGCTTCGTCGAGGCCATCCCCGTCGATGTCGCCCGACGACAGCGCGAGGAGACCCCGCGGCTCGGGAACGGCGACCGGGGCCGAGGAGATCGTCGCGCCGGGATCCGGGATTTCGGCGAGCGGCAGGAAATGGAAACGAAGCGCCGCCTCGCCGAACGTGGCGAAGTACACCCCCGTCATGTCGATCCCATCCGAAGGTTTCCGCATGACGCCGAGCGCCGGCGTCGAGGCGAGCCGCCCCCTCGCGAGCGGCGTCTCGAATCCCTCGATCCCCCTAGCGATCCAGCCGGGGCCGGGGGTGATCCCCTCCCATCCGATCAAACAGAGGTACGTGCTGTCGGCGGTCGAGCTGAGGGCGAGGAGCTTGTACCCCGCCGGATCGCCGCCGTCGATGAGCATGAGCGCCGACGCCGCATCGCCCCGGAGCTGGAGCGTGTGGGGGGTTCCATCGACGTCGATCGCGTGCGGCGCGCCCGACAGCTCGTAGGCGTGCAGCACGCCTCCGCGCGAGACGGCGTACACGACCGGCCCGCGTGGAGGCGCCGCGTCGGCGATGACCGGCGTGGCTATCCATTCCGCGCCCGGAGCGTTCGCGATCTCCAGCACCTCTCCCTGCCAGCCCTGCGACCCGGCGACGGCGAACCGGAGCGAGCCCGAGTCCGCGGCCATGATCACGCCCCCGCCCTCCGAGGCGCCGAGGGGGATGACGACCGGGCTCAGCAGGAGGGGCCCCGCCGGAAACTCGCCTCTCGTGAAATCGATCCCGAGCGAAAACCGGACGGAGAACGTCATGTAACGCCCGGCGGCCGATATCGCGGATATCTCGACGCCGCTCGGCGCGCCGCCGTTCGTATGGCTCGAGGGATCGGTATCCGCGGCGAAACGGTCGTTGTTGCCGGCCCGGTACGAATCGTAGAAGCTCCCGAACGAGAAGCCGCCGCCGGGACGGTCGAGATCCTGGATGCCGTCCGCCTCTTCGAGATCGACTCCCTTGAAGAGACGATCGTCGTTCGGGTAACCGCCCGCCTCGAGGGCCCGGCGGATCGCGGTCTCGTCGACGTGCCAGATGAGGAGGCCGCTCCCCGTCACGACGCTGTCGGGTTTCGGCCGGAGGTTGGACGTCGCCGTGATGAAGAAATCGAACTCCGCGCCGCGGAGCGTGTCCTCGTTCTCGGGTATGCCGTTGCCGTTGAGGTCGATGAAGTCGAACCTGCCGTTGAAATTCGCGTCGTGCACCCTGTTCTCGACGAGGAAATACTCCGATGGATTGACGACGATCTTGACGAGCCCCGTATCGTGCGGCGCGGCGGTGCTCACGTCCGCGAGCCGAAGATCGGCGTCGCCCGAGACGACGAGCGGCGACGCCCATCCCATGAGATACCGGTTGAACGCCGACGGAAACGCCGGGACGAACCCGAGCGCGTTGTAGATGCCGTACCCCATGAGATCGAAATTGCCGCATCCCTGCGAATCGGGAAAATCCCCCGGAGTCGTGTCGAAGAGCGGCACCATGCCGAGCCGCAGCCCGACCTGGTACGCGCAGATGCCGAGCGACCCGAAGGTGTAGCCGTCCTGCGAACTCTCCTCGGGCCAGACCATGAGGTTGTCGAGATAGAGCGTATCGCCGGGAGCACCGTCGTTCACGGGAACCCCGGGCGTGCCGAGCGTGTCCGCGAGCGCCTCCGCCATCTCCTCGGGATTCACGAACCCCGAGTAGATTTGGTACCGCGAGTC
>DHHN01000142.1 GCA_002403295.1 bacterium UBP1_UBA4771
GACCGTCGTTCTGGCCGCGGGAGGTCCCGAATGGAAGGCTCGAAGGGGTCCTTGCCGGTCGAACGCGCCGTCAGCATAGCGGCGATGACGCTTATCATGGTGATAGGCCTTTTCGCGTGCGCCGTCCTCGCCGGTTCGAAGCCGCCGGCCACGCGCGCCGACGCCGTCGTCGACACGCTCCACGCCCGCAAGATGGCGGCGCTCCTGCAGGCGAAAACGGGAGGGGACGCGCCGATCCTTCTCCTCTACGACACCAAGGCGGGACACTCGGGGGGAAGGCCGGCGAGCAAGGTCATCGAGGACGAAACCGACGAGCTCGGATTCCTCTTCTGGCAACTGGGCGTGAAATGACCGCCCCGCGTGCCTACGGGAGCGACGCATGACTTCCGCAACGAGACGCAGCGATCCCGCCCGGCGCGGGCGTAATCCGGCCGGCGCCGCCGTCCGCATCGCCGCGGCGCTCCTTGTCGCGGCCCTGCTCCGCTCGGCGGCCGCCGCGGGCGCGGAGAAATCCTCCCTCGATCCGCTGCCCGCCGGCCGGGCGCTCGCCGAGCTCTCGTTCGGCTTCAAGACGGGGTTCTCTCTTTCCCAGCACGCCGGCACCGAGGAGCGGGGCTCCGAATACACCGTCACGAGCGAATGGCGGACGGCGTTCGCGGCGAGCGCGTTCATCATTTTTCCCGTGACCTCCCGGTTCGCGCTCCAGCAGGAGATCGCCTACGTCCAGAAAGGCTCGCGACAGGATATCGGCGTCGACATCCTCGAAATCCCGACCGTTCTCGACGTCGGCTACGACATGGACTATATCGAGATCCCGGTGCTTCTGCGATTCGAGCTGCTCCAATGGAGCCGCAACTCGATCTATTCGCTCGCGGGCACGGCGCTCTCGCTCAAGGTGCGCGACCGCTACACCCTCTCAGGGGTGATCGACGACGGCGAGCAGACGGTGCCGCTCCGCGCCGACGACGACATGTCGGAAGTGGACATGTTCGATTTCTGCTTCGTCTATGGGCTCGGGCTCGAGATCTCGATCCGCGGGCGGAATTTTTTCGCTGAGCACCGCTTCACGATGGGCTGGAACACGCTCGCGATGCCGACCTACGCGTACGTCCCTTTCGGGGACGAACGGATCCTCATAGACAACGAGCCCGTGCCGCTCAAGAACCAGAGCCACCTCATCCTCGTCGGAATCCGCTTCTAGGAGGAATGCGATGCGAAAGATGACACTCGCCTGCCTGATCGTTGCGATCGCTTCGCAGACCCATGCGTACTCCTATTGGAACGACATCCGCTACAGCGCCCTTCTTCCCGGCGGCGCGGTAACCGTTCGAATGGAGAATCCAACGGGCGGGGGCGCCGCGAACCGCATCCTCTACGCCGAGGGCGGGGTGCAGGAGCTCGACATGGCGCCCGTCCTCGACGGTCCCTCGACGCTCGAGGCGACCGTGCCGGGGCCCGGAGCCGAAGCGCGCTGGTACGGCTTCCGGCTCGTGCAGGGATCGGAGCTCGATCTCATGCCGGTGCGCGTCCCGGACGGCGCTTCTCCGGCGCCCGCCGATCTCAGCCGCATCGCCGAGGACGCGTTGGGGGACGCGCTCTACGGCTACACCAACCTCGATCTCGTCGATTGCCGCATCTCCTTTTCTGCAAGCCGCCTCTACGCGGTTCTCCGAAACGCGGGCGGCGGATTCCCCGTCGTGTCGGGGCTCACTTTCTTCGGCTATCTGCTCGGGATCGCCGATCCCGCCGTCTCGGATCCGGACACCGTGATCGCCCTCATGCACACCTACACGCAAGCGGGGGTTATAAGCCCCGGTCTCTATCTCGTGACCGGTTCCGGCCTCGGCAATCTCTCGAAGATAGGCGAGGTCGTCGTAACGCAGTTTCCAGAGTCGAACTCCCTCATGATCTCCTGCGCCCTCGCGGACCTCGCGGCGAACTCCTACTTTGCGTCGTGGTACGACCCGGCCGATCCGCGGATCGGCGTCGCGGGTTTCACGCAGAGGATAACGCTCCTCGGCGGGGCCGCCGAAGCCGACCGAAGCCCGGGCGGGAGATGCTATCTGCGGGAGTTCTCGATCGCCCCCGTCCCGAACAATCTCCCCGCCCTCTCGAGCCTCGCCGTCGAAGGCTCCGGGGCCATGGCGATCGCGCAGGTGGACTACACCGACGCGGACGGGAACTGCCCGGTGCTCTCGGAGCTCGTCATAGACGGAACGTCCTATCCCATGCGGCCCCGGACGCTCGACTACGGCTCAATCGTCGTGTACGAGACGGCCCCCGGAATAGAACCCATCGCCAACGGCTCATGGACGACCGCCGCCGCCCGCTTCAGCGACAACGGCGCCGACACCGTCGAGGCGGAGATCACGACGACGGACGTCTCGGATGACAATGCGCCCGGGATTCCTTCGGCTCTCCGCCTTTCGATCTCCCCGAACCCCTTCAACGCGACGGCTACGATCGAGTATTTCATGCCGGCCGCCGGCCGTCTCAGAATCGAAATCTACGACGCGCGGGGCGGACTCGTGCGAACGCTCGTGAACGACGCTGCGCCCCCCGGTTCCGGCCGGCTTGTCTGGAACGGGCGGAGCGGCAGCGAGCGCTTCGTCGCGAGCGGTCTCTATTTCTGCACGATGACGGCGCTCGGCGAAACGCGAGCCGAGAAGCTGCTCCTCGTAAGATAACGCCCTCCTGTTCCACTATTGGAAGGGCTTCTCGCGAGGCACGGAATATGCCCCGTGCCCCGATGCGCCGTGTTTCGTTCGCACTCGTTTCTGGCAGCCACGAGGAACAGCGCGACGCGTCGGGCACGAGGAGGGAATCATGAGCGCCAACGAGAAAGTGTACGTGATCGATCCTGTCTCGAAGAGCACGCTTCCCGGGAAAACCTCATCCGTGTATAAGCCCGATGAGTCGGCGGGCGGCGGCGAATCGCCCGTGGGCCGCCGCGACTCGACCCGGTCGGCGAAGCTCGATCGCCTCGACGAGAAGGGCTCGCCGGCGCTCGCGTTTCTCTCGTACTTCGCGGGCCCGCTTTCGATCCTCGCGACGCGCCGCGGGCGCCGCAGCAGGTTATGGATTTCCGCCGCGGGCGTATCCTGCGCCGCCGCGGCGGCGATCGCGCTCCGCGCGCACGGCGTCATTCCGGGAGCGCGCGGAGCGTTCGGCACGGGCGATTTTCTCTGGCTCGTCGGCGCGTGCCTCGCGGCGTTTCTCGGATTTACGGCGTGGGCGCGCGGCGTGTTTCTCATCGGCCGCTGCAGGAGCCCGCTCATCAAGCGGCTTCCCGGATGGATGAGACACCCGGCGGCGGCTCTCCTCCTCGGCCTCGCCGTTCCCGGCCTCGGCCTCTTCGCCGCCGGCCGCACGAGGCGCGCCGCGTGCGCCCTGTGGACGGTTTCGTTCATCGTCGTCGCGCTCGCGGTTCTTCCGCAGGCATCCGGTCTCTGGCGATGGAACCTCGCGGGCGGGATGCTGACCCTCCCGGCCGAACGCATGGAGCTCGTGCTGCTCGCGATCGCCGCCCTCGGCTCGCTCGGCTCGCTCGCGTGGCTCGTTCAGGCTCTCGATGGGGCGCGTCTCGCCGAACGGCTCCGGGGAGTGGAAGCTCGTTCGCGCGGCGACCTCGCGGCCCTGGCCCTGCTCGTCGCGATCGCCGCATTCATCACGATGTTCGAGCCAGCCGTGCTCGCCCGCAACCTCGACCTCTTCTCCGCTGCGGCAAGCGACGAGGGCATGCGCATAATCCCGCTCCATGCATCGACAGCGGCGATGCGGCTCGATCCGTCGCGCCCCGAGTATACCCTCCGAGCCGCAGCGCTCAATGAGTCGCTCGGCAGAATCGATCGCGCCGAGGCGCTGCGCAAGGACCTCGCCGCTCGTTGGGCCGCGTATGCGAGGATGCGAGGAGAGATGGACGGCAGCGAGCCATATCCCGTACAATCGGTCCGATGATGCGATCGTCGGAGCATCGATTCCGCGCATCGGCGCGCGTCGAGCGCGCGGTCTGCGCCGCGGCCGCTCTCGCCGCCGTCGCGCTCCATGCCGTCTTTCTCGCGAGCGCCGGCGGTCTCTGGCGCGACGAGGCCTCGCTCGTGCGCCTCTCGACCTTCGAGACGATCGGAGAAACGTGGCGCATGCTCGGGCACGAGTCGTTTCCGGCGCTCTTTCCCGCGGCCGTTCGGGGCTGGTCGGCGCTCGGGCTCGCGGGGAGCGATCACGGCCTCAGATGCCTCGGCTTTCTCGTCGGTCTCGCCCTGCTCGGTTCTCTCTGGTTGAGCGCGCACGCGTACGGCCGCGCGCTTCCGTTCGTTTCCCTCGCGCTGCTCGCCGCGAACGCCACGGTCATCAGGTGGGGCGGTTCGCTCCGCGGATACGGTCTCGGCGCGGCCCTCATGGTGCTCACCGCGGCGCTCGTGTGGAGGGCGGTCTCGGCGCCCTCGCCGCGACGCGCCGCCGCCGCGGCGATCATGGGGA
>DHHN01000082.1:0-3216 GCA_002403295.1 bacterium UBP1_UBA4771
CTCTTCCGATCTGATCCGGACTACCTCCGGGAGCACCTGTTCCATCCGTTTCACAGCACGAAGAAGCAAGGTCTCGGCGTGGGGCTCGTGCTCTCGATCGAAATGCGGCCGCCGTGCGCGGGGGCGACGGTGACCGTCATGCTGCCGGCCCTTCCGGCGGCGGGGAGCTGATAATCGATGCCGGCGAAGACCCTGCTCATCGTCGACGACGAAGAGGCGATTCGCAAGCAGCTCGAATGGGCGTTCAAGAACGACTTCACCGTCTTTACGGCGGCGGACGCGGCCGGCGCCCTCGCCGCGGTCAAGGCGCGGAAGCCCGGGCTCATGCTGCTCGATCTTTCCCTCACCGGCGAGCCGTGGAACGTGGCCGGACTCGCAATCCTCGAGGACGTCCTCCTCGTCAACCCGCATCTCAAGGTGATCATCCTCACCGGCCACGACGAGCGGGAGAACGCGCTCAAGGCGATCGAGAGAGGCGCGTACGATTTCTGCTCGAAAACGATCCCGATCGACGAGCTGCGTCTGATCCTCAGACGCGCCGCGCATCTCTACGCTCTCGAGAGCGAGATGCTCCTGCTCAAGAAAAAGGAAAGCGACGCGCACGAGTTCGAGGGGATCGTCGCGATGTCGAAGCCGATGCTCGACGTCTTCGAAACGGTGAAGCGAGTGGCCGCGACGGACGTGTCGATCCTCATAACCGGCGAAAGCGGCACGGGGAAGGAGCTCATCGCGCGCGCGATCCACAGCCGAAGCCCGCGGCGCGGCGCCTCGTTCGTGCCGATCAACTGCGGCGCCATACCGGAGAACCTCCTCGAGAGCGAGCTTTTCGGCCACGAGCGGGGAAGCTTCACCGGCGCGTTCGAGACGCGCCCCGGCAAGTTCGAAACGGCCGGCGCCGGCACGATCTTTCTCGACGAGATCGCCGAGCTCACGCCGCCGCTCCAGGTGAAGATCCTGCGCTTTCTGCAGGACCGCGCGATCGAGCGCGTCGGCGGGCGCGAATCCATCAAGCTTGACGTCAGGATCATCGCGGCGACGAATCGCGACCTCGCGACGATGCTCGCCGCGGGGACGTTCCGCGAGGATCTCTTCTACCGGATCAATACCGTGAGCGTGGCGCTGCCGCCGCTCCGCGAGCGGGCCGACGACATTCTGCTGCTCGCGACGCGCTTCCTCCACCGGTACGACCGCGAATACTCGCGAAACGTTCGTGGTTTCGGCGAAAGCGCCCAGCTCGCGCTCTCCCGGCACGCCTGGCCGGGCAACGTCCGCGAGCTCGAGAACAGGGTCAAGCGGGCCGTCATCATGGCGGCGGGGAAACTCATCCAGCCCGAGGACCTCGACCTCCCGGCTCCCGAGATTTCCGGCGGGACCGTCTCGGACGCGGGCGGCGGGAGGCGCGCGCCGTCCCCCGACGCCGTCGAGCCGGCCTCGCTCAAGGAGGCGCGCGACGAGCTCGAGCGCCGTCTCATCATCGCCGCGCTCCTGCGTTCCCGGGGGAATGTCTCGGCGGCCGCGGAGAGCCTCGAGGTGAGCCGCCCCACGCTCCACGACCTGCTGAAGAAGCACGAGATCGATCCGGTGAAATACCGCTCGCCGAGGGGGAAATGACGCCATGGCCCGCCGCGGCATTGCCGTCCTCACGCTTCTCGTCGCGGCGCTCACCGGCTGCGCCGACGACGATACCGTGTTTCCGCCCGGCGCCGGCGATACGGCGACCGTCGTTTTCCGCGACGGCATATCCCCGGACGCGTCGTACAACGGCACGCGGGACGCGCTTCTCAAAAACGGCCCGACGAACGATTTCCGAAACCGCTGCTACGGCAACGTGCCGTTCGACACGATCGGCTCGGTGTCCCTCGCCGGGGCGCCATACGAGCGGCGCCTCGTCCTCAAGATGGACCTCTCCGCCATAGCGGATTGCGCGTGGGTCCTCTCGGCGAGCCTCTCGCTCGCCTTCGAGGCGGCTCCCCCCGAATCGATCACCGTCGCGATGCACCGCGTGCTCCGGCCGAGCTACACCGGCACCTGGATCGAGGGTCAGAACGGGATCCAGACCGGGGTTTCGTGGCTCACGGTCGACGGCGCCGAATCGTGGTTCGCGGAGGGAGGCGACTTCGAGAGCGAGCCGCTCTCGCGCGCGAGGATCGCGGGGGACACCGTCGTCGTCTTTCCCGTCCCGTCGGCGCTCGCGCGGGGCTGGATCGACGCTCCGGCGACGAATCACGGCGTCCTTTTGAGAAGCGCCTCCACCACCTCCGGACGCTTCGCCCTCGCGCATCTGCGCGAAGCGTTCGTTCCGTCGCTCCGCCCGAGCTTCACCGTCACCTACTTGAGGGGCGGTTGAGGGAGCTGATCGCCTCTCCCGGCGGCGCCGGGAGGAGCCGTTTTCCCGCCCTTCCGTCGGGCCGAAACGGGCACCGTCCATGCAGCGACCATCCGGGGCGCCGGAATTCCGGGCGCCGGGACCGCCGGTCGTTTCCGGCGGTTCCGCATCGTTTCCGATCGTTCCGTTTGGCAGAGCGAAACGGACTCGGCGATTGCGCACGTCTGCCGGGCACTATGCATCATCGAACCCGCATCCTCCTGGCACTGGCGCTCGCGGTTCTCGCGGCCTGCGCGCGGAACGAAACCATGGAGCCCGCACCACCCGACTCTCCCGCCGCGGCCGTCTATCCCGAGAAAGCGGTCGTTCACTGGAAATCGTTCGACGCCTGGGACGAAACGACGATCAGCGCCGCCGCTCGCGCCGAAATGATCATTTTCCCCATGGAGCATTGCTTCTCTCCCAGGTCCGAGGGCGTTCTCGGCGAGATCCGCCGCCTCAATCCCGATATCCGGATCATCGGCTACCGGACCCTCATGAGCGTTCTCACGCTCTATCCCGACACGGCCTACCTCCGCCGCGTCCTCCCGTACGTCCTCGACTACTACAACGCGGTGCGCGACGACTGGGCGTGGACGACGACGCAGGACACGGTGTTCATCTGGCGCGACATCGTCATGCTCGATCCGATCGTGAATGGCGCGTTGAACATGGATCTCATCGACAGGATGGTCGATCTCATCGCGTCGTATCAAGATCGAACAGGCGGCGCCGTCGACGGGATCATGCACGATTACTTCATGTACAGCGCGTACCTCAATCCGACCGTCCGCGAGAGCATGACGGGCGAGATCGATTTCGACGACGACGGCATCCGCCACGAGGACGAC
>DHHN01000082.1:3225-6347 GCA_002403295.1 bacterium UBP1_UBA4771
CGCCTCGGCGACGGTTTCATCCAGATCGGCAACGGCCGCCCGCCGCAGCAGGATGCCGAGCTCGCCGGGCTCATGAACGGCATCTTCTACGAGCTCTACCCGAACAATCCCTGGTACGGTACGGACCGGTCGGGACTCCTTCGGCTGCTCGAAAATCAACAGCCGGGATACCTCAGGCCCGCGCGCGGACGCACCTGGAGCGTCTGCACGAACGAGAAGGGGACCGTGAGCGCCAACAACCTCTTCTGCCTCCTCTCGAGCCTGCTCGCCGGCTGCATGTACACCGAGCTTCAGGGCACCTACGTTTTCTCCGGCTGGACGCTTGACGTCGCTCCCGGATCGCCGCTCGGGGAGACGGCGGTCGAGGGGGCCATGGACAGCATCCTCACGGTCCGCCGACCTTTCCGGAACGGCGAGGTTCGCATCAGCTTCCTGCCCTCGGGGCGCCGCGAGAGCGCGGCGTTCCTGGCCGCCGAGTAGCCCGCGGCCGGGCGCCCGCCGCCTCGCCATGCGCTTCCCTTCCCCGAGAATGGTACGATCCTTGCGAGACAGCGCGTTTCGGAACGAAATACGGGGCCGATACGGCCATTCTCCGTGCAAGGAAGGTGCGCTAACGTGGCTTCGAAAAAGACACATCGCGGCGCGGACGTCGGACTGGCGGATGCAAGAGGCGAGCATAAAAATGCACGGCTCACGATCGTCAACAGCTGGTTCGCCGGCCTCGAGATCGCCCTCAAGAAGAAAAAAACGACGCTCGGCAGAAATCTTCGATGCGACGTCTGCCTCGACGATTCCCTCGTTTCCGACGAGCACGCGGCAATCGTGAAAACGGATGAGGGCTACGTCATCGAGGATCTGAACAGCCGCTGCGGCGTTTCCCTCAACGGCAAGGGCGTGCGCCAGCGCAAGCTCCGGAGCGGCGACACCATCGAGATCGGCTCGTTCAGGATGAAGTTCTCCTGCTGACGCTTTGCCGGGGCGGAGAATGAGCGGGCGCGCATCGAGCGCCTCGCGCGTTCCGCCTCTCCGTCTTTCGACCCCTCCGAAAAATCTAGCGGCCCCGGCGGCCTTTTTGCTACTGTTGGACCTTCACCGGCGAGCTCGCGCCGCACGGCGGCGGCTCCTCGCGGGCGCGGCGCGCATTCGGGAAAGGCGGACGGCGGTGGCAGAAACGACGAAGAAAATCGACGGGATGGGCTCCTTCCCCCGCACCTTCTGGGTCGCGAACGTCATGGAGCTCTTCGAGCGGGGCGCGTACTACGGCATGGCCTCGGTGCTCGCCGTGTATCTGCGCGCGAGCGCGGCCGAAGGCGGCCTCGGCTTCAGCGAAACGGCGGTCGGATTCCTGCAATCGATCGTCATGACGCTCACGTACGTCATGCCGATCCTCGGCGGCGCGCTCGCCGAGCGATACGGCTACCGGCGATTTCTCATGATCGCCTTCTCGATGCTCGCGGTGGGCTACTTCGCGACGGGGCACGTCTCCCGCTACGGCGTCGTGTTCCTGACGCTGCTGCTCGTCGCCGTCGGAAGCGGCGTCTTCAAATCGATCCTCTCGGGAACGATCGCGCGCACGACGAACGACCGGAACCGCTCGCTCGGCTTCGGCATTTACTACTGGATGATCAATCTCGGCGCGTTCCTCTCCCCCATACTCGTGAGCTACCTCAGGGGATTCAGCTGGTCGTACGTGTTCATCGCCTCGGCGGTCTGGTGCGCGCTCATGCTCGTTCTCACCGCCGTCGCATACAAGGAACCGGAGCGCCCCGCGAGCTCGAAGGGGCTCGGCCGCGTCGTCTCGGACGCGGCGCTCGTGCTCGGCAACTGGCGCTTCGTCCTCATGATCGTCATCTACTCCGGCTTCTGGCTCCTCTACTTTCAGATGTTCCAGACGGTGCTCTGGTACATCGTCGACTTCGTCGACATGACCCCCGCCGACCGCGCGCTCACGGCCGCGGCGCGCCTGTTCAAGAAAGACGCCGAGATCCGTTTCGACGTCGCCTACGTGACGAGCATCAACGCCGGCACCATCATCCTCCTGCAGGTGTTCGTGAGCCGGATCGTGAAAGGTTTCCG
Organism: bacterium UBP1_UBA4771; assembly: GCA_002403295.1. Lineage (GTDB taxonomy): Bacteria > Krumholzibacteriota > Krumholzibacteriia > Krumholzibacteriales > Krumholzibacteriaceae > SSS58A. Next base: position 5,302 of record DHHN01000082.1, read on the forward strand.
CGCCCTGCCGACGATGATCGCCGGCATCGCGATCGGCACGGCGGGGTTCGTGATCTTTGCCCTCTCGGGCGGCGGCGCCGCGATCGTCGCCGGAATGATCGTCTTCTCGATCGGCGAGATGACGTGCCATCCGAAGTACTTCAGCTACATCGGACGGATCGCCCCGCGCGACAAGGTGGCCGTGTACATGGGATATTCGTTCCTCTACGGCATCATCGGGAGCCTCGTCGGAAACAACCTCGGAGCGTTCCTTTATCAGAAGGTCGCGAAGGGCGCCGGGCGGCCGCAGCTCTTCTGGGCGATCTTCGCCGCAATCGGCGCGCTGACGATCGTCGGGCTCCTCCTGTACGATCGCTTTCTCGCGCCCGAAGGGAGTGAAGCGCGCCGTGCCGAAGCGTGATCGAATCCCCGCCCGGCGGCCTCTCGCCGCCGCGCTCGCCTGTCTCGCGCTGCTCGCCGCATCGGCCTGCTCGAAGGGCGGCGGGGGAACCGATCTCCGACTCCCCGGGGACGTGTTCGGCTTTTTCCTCGGCGAGACGAAGGAGGAGGTCTTCGCGCGCGCCGCGGGATTCGCGCGGATCGCGCGCGCTCCCGATCCGCCGCTCGGATACCGCGGCGAGCTGTACACCTTCTCCGCCTCTCTCGATGGGCGGCTCGATGTCGACTACGTGCGATGCGCCTTCTTTCAGGGGCGTCTCATGGAGGTCATCGTCTATTTCCGCGACACCGGCCTCATGAACCTCGAGCTGCGCAAAGCGGAACTCGAGGTCGCCTACGAGCGGACGTTCAGGGCGGAGGATCCGTCGCGGGAGATGGCGCAAAAAACCTATCGCTTCTCGGTTCCCGGCATGTCGGTGACGCTGCGGCGGATCACGAAGAAGGAGCGAATAGAGCTCTACGCCCAGTTTCTGCACGGCGAGCTGCACGAGAGGCTTCTCGAAAAGACGGCGAAACGCGGGAAACGCTGAGCCGGCTTCGATGGGCCGCGCAAACGAAACGGGGGCTGCCGCGAGGCAACCCCCGTTTTTTCACGAGCGGCCGAGCCG
>DHHN01000002.1 GCA_002403295.1 bacterium UBP1_UBA4771
GGGGGCGAGGGATAAAATCTCCATCGCCCCCGTTCCCGGGCTGAGACGGTCAGCCCTCACGCACCCGAGCTGCGGGAATCCTCAGTACCGGTATTCGGGAAACCGCTCGATCCGCTCGCGCCTATCCTCCGGCGAAAAGCTCCTCGTCGCGACGATCGTCGAGGATTCGTCGAAGGTGAACTCGAGGCCGAGCTCGTAATACGTCCAGCGCTCGACGACGCGGCCGGCGCACCGCTCCCGGAGCCGGTGAACGGGATACCCGTGCTCCTCGTACACGGCGAGCTTGTCGTTCCGGAGCTGGGTGGCGTAATACGTCGAACGGGTGAGGTTTCGGCCTCGCTTGCCCTTTCCGGCGGTGACCGCCTCGGCGGCGGTGGCTCCGAGCAGGGCTGCGAGGGCCATGAGGATAATGATGCGCTTGACCATTGCCCCCACATCCTTTCGCTGTTGCAGACCCACGATGCTTTACTTGCCGCCCTGCATGGTACTATTGTACCATATCTCGCCCCATCGTTTCAAGACGCTCCTCAGCGTTCCGAGAGGTTTCTCATGACGCCGACACCGGCCTCGCATACACGGTCCATCCCCGCCCCGGCGATGCGGGCGCTCCTCGTGCTGCTCTTCGTGATCTGGGCCAACTCCTTCACGGCCATCAAGTACCTCCTCGAGACGCTCGACCCGATGGAGCTCGTTCTCGCGCGGTTCCTGCCGGTGTCCGTCTTTTGCCTCCTGTACCTCCTGCTCTCGCCGGGCCGGCGCCGGGACACGGTTTCGATCCTCCGCTCGGCGCCGCTCGGGGTGATCGCCATGGGGCTCACCGGGGTCGCGGGCTACAACTTTTTTCTGTACACCGGTCAGGGCGGGGTCAAGCCGGGCGCGGCCTCGCTCCTCACGACGCTCTCCCCCCTCTTCATTCTCGTCCTCGCCATCCTGTTCCTCAAGGAGCGGGTGCCGACGCGCCGCGTGCTCGGAATCGTCCTCGCATTCGCGGGATTGTACCTCGTCGTGCGCTGGGGCCGCGTGGGGCTCGCCGGCATCGCCTCCGTGGAAGGCGCCGAGCTTCGCTACGTGCTCGTCACCGCGCTCGCCCCCCTCTCCTGGTCGATCTACACGATCGTCGGCAAAAGCCTCCTCGGCCGCGCCTCACCCGTGGTCGTCACCTACCTCACCCTCGTCATCGGCACGCTCCCCTTTCTCGCGTTCGCCGACGCGGATTTCTTCCGCACGATGGCCGCCTTCTCGTGGGAGCAGTGGGCGGCGCTCGCGCATCTGTCGGTGCTGTGCACGATCGTGGGATTTCTCATCTGGGTCGCCGCCCTCTCCCGCCTCCCGGCGACCGAGGTGGCCTCCTACGTCTATCTCAACCCGCCGCTCGCCGCGCTCTTCGGCCACTTTCTCTTCGGAGAGGAGATCACCGGCCTCTTCGTTCTCGGGAGCGCGGTCGTGCTCTTCGGCCTCTGGCTCGCGCAGGGGAACCGGACGGGCGGATAAATTTTCGATATGCACGCCCGATTCTCTGATGAAATGCACGCTGCCTCGTTGACACCGGCGGCAAACGGGGATATAATGGAAATGGAGGTCCCTGCTGAAATAGTGTTGGCGGGTTGTCTTGGAGAAAAATTAACCGCGGGCTCAGCTCTTGAATAAGAGATGTGTCCCAGGACAATCCCCCCGCTTTCCAGCGGGGACTTTTTTATCCCGGGGAGATTTCGCCGTTCATCTTCGCGCCGAGCCGCCGGGGGATGAGGGCGCCGGCCGCGGTCTACTCTTCCCAGTTATCGACGTTGCCGTCGACGATATAGACGTAGCGCTTCTTCGTTTTCTGACGAACGTCCAGGTAGATCCACTGCTCCTGAACGCTTCCGCCGAGATCGATGCTCTTCATCTCGTCCGGAAATCCCCACGATTCGAGCGCGGCTTCCCGCTTCATGCCCTTGAAGAGCTGGTGATCGAAGATGGCCTTGGCCGTCTTCTTGCCGTACTTGCGCAGATTCATGCGGTAGCGGTATTCGGGGTTGTGGAACCAGAAGAGCCGGTTCAGCTTCCCTTCGACCGCCTGCATGGTGAGCGGGCGCTCGATATCGAGACCGTGGCGGATGCGGCGGCGGCCCGGTCCCTCGACCGTGATCGCGCCGTTCCAGTGGAGATCGAGATTCACGATCTTGACCTTCACGTCGCGGTCGATGACTCCCTCGGGGCCGAGATCGATGAGGAGGGCTCTCGTCCAGGCGGTCCTGCCGACATAGGTATCGCCGAGTTTGTCCATCTCCTGTACGGGGATATCCTTCTTCACGAACTTGTCGACGGTGCCGCATCCGGAGACGGCGAATACGATAAAGAAGGCCAGAATCGCTATCCTGGATCTCATTGTCGTGAATCCCTCCTTGACGACCGTGGTTCTTCGTATGTCGAAAAGATAGAGAGCATACCCGATTAAATCAAGCCATTTTCTATCGGATGCCCCGCAGATGCCGGAGCACCATCCCCCCGCCCCCCGGGTCGACGTCGAGCGCCACGAGATCGAAGCGGTACTCCTCCGCGCGGCGCGCTTCCGGCCTCTCGGCGAGGAATCTCCGCGCCGCTTCGCGAAGACGCCGGAGCTTCTCGGGATGGATCGCTTCGAGCGCGCCGCCGAACGCCGTGCCGCGCCGCATCTTCACCTCGACGAACGCGAGGCACGAGCCGTCGCGCACGACGAGATCGATCTCAAGGTGCCCGGCGCGCACGTTGCGCCCGACGACCGCGCACCCGGCGAGTTCCAGATAATCGGCCGCGATCCGCTCGCCGCGCCTTCCGGCGTCCACGTTCCCATCCGCCACCGCCGCCCCTTTCCGGGACGTCCCGCGCCGCTCACCGTTTGTCCGGCCCCCCGCCGCCCCATTCCAACCGAAGCTGCTCTCGAATCCGGAAGCTCATCCGGTGGAACTCCGTTCGTCCGTTCCGCCGTATCGCCTCTATATGTTCCCTCGTGCCGTATCCCTTGTTACTCGTGAAGCCGTAGCCGTGAAAGACCGCCGCTCGTTCCCGCATGATGCGGTCCCTCGCGACCTTGGCGACGATCGACGCCGCCGCGACGACGAAGCTCTTGCGGTCTCCCCCGGGGATCGCCGCGGCGGGATACGCCGCCGGGGGCAGATGGATCCCGTCGACGAGCACGAGATCGGGCGCGACGGAGAGATTCTCGATCGCGGCCCGCATCGCCTCGAGCGTCGCCCGCAGTATGTTCATGCGGTCGATCTCGCCGGGCTCGACGACGCCGATCCCGAGGGCGGCGCATCGCTCGACGATGAGATCGCGGAGCCGCTCGCGCTCGCGCTCGGAGACGAGCTTGGAGTCGCGGACGCGCGAGAGGGCCTCGCACGGCTCGCACACGACGGCCGCGGCGACCACGGGGCCCGCGAGCGCCCCGCGCCCGGCCTCGTCCACTCCCGCGAGCGTCCGCACCGGCGGCGCGCAGCGGAGGCGGTCGAACCGGATCAGCTCATCGAAGGCGATCCGGCCCCGCGCGGTCATTCCTCCGTCCTCTCCGTCCTCTCCTCGATGCGGGCGGCCTTGCCCATGAGCTTGCGCAGGTAGAAGAGCTTCGCCCGGCGCACCTTGCCCCTGCGGAGCACGCGGATCGCCGCGACGTTCGGCGAATG
>DHHN01000122.1 GCA_002403295.1 bacterium UBP1_UBA4771
CCGGCGTTTCCCGCAGCCGGGAGGGCGGATAGGAAGAGAACGAGGGCCAGACCGCGGAGCGGCGATCGGCCGGCACGTGCTAACTGCTTTGTTATCATCATAATGGATGGATGGTTCAACCCCCCCTCCAATACGGCATCCGCGGGGGGAGGTGGTTGCCCCGTCCCCCCGCGGACCCCTGCGAGAGTCCCGCGTTTCCGGGACTATTCCTTCGTGGCCGTCGTGCGCTCCTGCGCCGGTGCGGCGGACCGTTCCATCATCGGTGTCGAGCGATCGAGCGCCGCCCACGTGCGCTCGAATACGCCCGCCGCCTTCTCCGGAGTGACGCGGCCCATGATCGCGGCGACTTCCCTGAACGTCGCGCCGTCCATGAGAATCGACTTCGCCTCCATGGGCGCGGCCTTCATGATGTTGGCCCGCTCCTGCGCCGAGAGGTCCTTGCACAGCGCGGCCTTCTCCTGCACGGTCGCGAGGTTGATCATCGCGGCCATCTCCGCTTCGCTCGCGCGCGCGAGCATCTCGGCCTTTGCGGGAGTGGATTCGCGTTCGAAGACTTCGGGCCGAACACCGCTGCGCTCGAAGTAGACGCGCTGCATCTCGGGCGCGCAGCGAGCGAAGAGCGCGACCCGCAGATCGCCCTTGCCGAGCTTGAAGAGGTTGGCCCGCTCGGCGACGGTGGCGTCCTTCAGAAGCGCGGCGTACACGGCGACGGGCGCCCGTGCGAGAAGCGCCTCCTTCTCTGGCTGCGACGCGAGGCCGAAGAGCTCGGCGCGCTGCTGCATCGTCGCGCGCTGGGCCATGAACGCCTGGTTCATCTCCGACGCGCGCGAGACGAAGTCCGCGCGCTGGGAGAGCGACGTGCGGCCGGCGAGATCTCTACGCGCGGCCATGTCGACGCGATGAACGAGGCATGCCCGATCCTTCGCGGAGGCGAGATCGATGCACGCGGCCTTTTCCTGAACCGCGGCGTTCCGTGCGATGAAATCGGCGCGCTCCTTGAGCGGGAGATCCTTGAACGCCTGCACGTTCATGTTGGCGCGCGCGAGGACCGCTTCCTGATCCCGCTGCGGCAGGCGCTCGAACATGCTGACCTGCTCCTGCGGGGTCGTCTTGCCGAAGTATGCGGTCGCCTTTTCCTGCACCGAAACGCTTTTCATGAGGGCGCTGAGTTCGGCTTCCGGCGCCCGGCCGAAGAAGTCCGCCACCGGATCGACCGTTCTCGCGACGACCATTGCGGCCTGATCGGGCGTCATCCTGGCAACGAAGTTCGCGCGCTCCTCGAGAGAGGCGAGATTGATGACCTTCGCTTGCTGGGTGAAATTGGCGCGCTCGAACAGAGCGGTCGTCCGATCCATCGCGATCGACGCGAGCCTGCCGTGCTCATCGGGCGTGAGCCGCTCCATCATGATCCGGCTCCGCTCCTCGACGGGAAGCTTGTTCCAGGCTTCCATCGTGAGCGAGAACTTGCCGAGAAACGCCGCCTTCTCCGGGGCGCCGAGGCGCTCGAAGAACTCCACTCGCTCCTGGGGAGTCGCGTGGACAAAGAACTTGCCGAGCTCGACCGCTGGCGCTCTCTTGAGGAAGGAAACGCGTTCCTCGAGCGGCATGCTCTGGAACACCTGCGCCTTCTCGAACGGCGTCGAGCGGTAGAACACGAACGACCGTTCCGCCGGCGGGCAGTTCTTCATGACCGCGGCGAACTCATCGGGCGTCACGCGCTGAAGCATGCGCGACTTCTTCTCGAACTCGCAGCGCCCGAGGCACTGAACCTGGCGCTCCGCCGGCGCGAGGGCCATGAAGGAAGCCTTTTCCTGCACGGTCGCCTCGCCGAGCATCCGCGCGCAAGCGATTTCGGGAGCGCGCGAGAGCATTTCGGAGCGCTCCTGCATCGATATCGATGTCCGATGGTAGTCGTCGATCGCGAAACCGGATCGCTCGGCGACCTCCGTTTGAGCCGGGCGCGGCAGGCGGGCGAAGAGCTCCGTCCGCGCCTGCGCCGGGATCGACTTCCAGAGCGCGAACTGCTCCGCGGGCGTCAGCTTGTTGAAGACATCGGCCTGTTCGAACGAAGGCGCGCGCTTCAGGAGCTCGACGCGGAGCGCCGGCGTGGCGCGTTCGAAGAGCGCGGCCGCCTCTTCCGCCGTCATCTGGTATTCGGGCGATTCGGCGTATCCCTGATCCGCGAGCACCACGTCCTGTTCGGTTATCTGTTCGGAACGGTACTTCGCGGCCGTTCCGATAGCGCCCGTCGTGTCGTCCTTCGACGGGGGCTGGTAGACGAGGGCGAAATACGCGATCACGATAACCGCGACGATCACGATTCCGCCGAGCAAGAATCGTCCCCGTGCCATCTCGAACCTCCTCTCGGAAATGAGCCAGTTACCGCATGCCTACCCTGTGGTTGCGCGTTCCACTATCACTACAAATCGAATGGCGAAAGGTTGGTGTCGAAATATCGAGCCGCTCTCAGTTCCGCCCCAGTTCGATCGTTTGCTCGAACAGCGTTCCCCCGGCGCCGGCCACGCTGATGCGGACGGGCGGCCGCGCGCCGCCGGCGTCGCCGAACACGGCGACGAATTCGCATCGCCCGCCGAGGCTCACGGCAATGCCCGCGCCCGAGGCGCGGAGGGCGTACGGGCCGCACGCCGGTGCCCGGAAGCTCCGCAGGGCGAGCTCCGCTCCGGGCGCGATTTCGATCTCGACGCCATCGTCCGCTTCGACCGAGGCGCTCACGAACACCGCCTGGTCGCGGTACTGGACGATCGCCGTGCCGATGCATCCCGGCACGGCGATCGCAGCCGACTGTGCGTCGATGACGGCCCCTGACTGCTCCCGCTCGGCGAGGGCGCCGTAGAGATCTCTCACGTCGAGCTGGTTCCCGCCGCTCAGCGCCTGGTACAGGATAATGAAAATAATGATGCCGACGGCGAGCCCCGTCGCGAAGGCGTAGGCGATCTTCCGGCGGGGGCTCAGGAAATCGAGGAAAAAGCCCCGATCGCGCCCGGCGAGGGCCTCGCGAGACGCGATGGCGTCGATGATCTTCGCCTCCATCGAGGCCGGCGGCTTCACGTCGCCGGCCTCCGTGAACATCCGGGCCATCCGGCCGAGCTCGTCGAACTGCCGCCGACCCTCTTCGCTCGCCGCGAGGTGGGAGCGAAGCGCCGCGCTTTCCTCCGGCGAATTGGCGCCGTCGAGCTCCCGGTTCATGAGTTCCTGCCATCGTTTTTCCGTCATGGCGCATACCCCGTTTTCAGGAGCGAGTCTCTCAACATCCGCCGCCCCGAGAATAGCCTCGATTTGACCGTTTTTTCGGGAATATCGAGAACGGCCGCGATTTCTGCGTAGGAGAGATCGTGAAAATGCCGCAGAACGACGACCGTCCGGTAATCGGGAGGTATCGTCATGAGCGCAGTCTGGATCCGTTTGCTCGTTTCGTTCTGTATGCAGGTTTCGTCGGTGGTCTCGGGAGCGGGAGCGAAATCGTCGTCGAGCGGCACCGTGCGGCTCCTATGCTTCGCGAAATTGATCGATTCGTGCACGGCGATCTTGTAGAGCCAGTTGAAGATATTGTGTGAGGGATCGTACCGGTCCAACCGCTCGTACGTTTTCGTAAATGTCGTTTGCGTGATGTCCATTGCGTCCTCGTAATCGTTCACGATCCGGTATGCCACGTTGAAGATGGCCTTGCCGTATCGATGGACCACCGCTCCGAAGGTTTCCCGATCCATGGGGGAGGTCATCTTCTTCATACGCTTCCCCCTTCGCCCTAACTACAAATCGGCCGGGCAATAGTTGGTGGAGAAACGTTGGCGGAGAAAAGCCGCTGATTGAGAGATTGCGCAAACCCGTTTATCGCACATCGCGCGTGCGCGCGATCGTCCGTTCGGAAATCAGTCTATTCGATCGGAAAAACGATATCGAACCCCGCGATGCGGAATATTTCCCGTATGTGCTTGTTGAGATGCGCGAGCGTCAAGCTGTGTCCCGCGTCGCCGAGGCGCTTCTGTGTCGCGAGCAGCGCGCCGAGTCCGGCGCTCGATATGTATTCGAGCGCCGCGAAGTCGATCACGCATGACTCCGATATCGTGTCGAGGACGGCGCGCGTCTTGTCGACCTGCGAGGCGTCGAGGCGTCCCACGAACCGAAGCGGGCCGGATTCGCTGCGGATCACGTCAAACATGCGTGTCCTCCAGGTGTTTGATCGCGGTGACGCGAAACGTGCGGTGCTCGTATTCGTATGTCAGGCTGTCGACCATGCTCTTCACGAGATGAATGCCGAGTCCTCCGGGGGTCCGCTCGGCGAGCGGCAGGTCGACGTCGACCGGGCGGTCGGGATCCACCGAGACGGGATCCACGTCGAAATCGGCCAATCGGATGATGAGCTCGCCGCCGTCGCGGTCGAGGCTGACGTCGATGGCGGCGCCGCCGCCCGTATTGTGGCGGACGAGATTCGTGAAGAGCTCTTCGACGGCGAGACGGACGACGAATCGCACGCCCTCGCCGAGCGTCTGCGCCTCGGCGAACCGCTCGATGAAACCGAAGAGCTCCTCGAGCGACGAAACGTTTCTTGCGAACGATTGCTTCATCGTGTGACACGAGGCGGAACCCGATGCCCCGCGGCGATCGAGCGCGACGCCCCGTTCGCTTCAGGACTCCCGTCTGATGACGAGCAGGGTTATGTCGTCGGACTGGGCGGCGCCGCCGGCGTGACCCCGCACCGATTCGACGATCGTCTCGATGATTTCGGACGCGCGCCTCCCGCATTGCTCCCCGAGCAGGACGGCGAGCCGCTGCTCGCCGTACTCCTCCTCGTTCGCGTTCGTCGATTCGGTGATACCGTCGGAATAGACGAGGAGAAGGTCGCCCGGGGCGAGTTCGATCTCCCCCTCGCTGTAGAGAAACTCCTCCATGCAGCCGAGCACGAGACCCCCGAGATCGACTCGTTCCGGATTGCATCCGACCTTGAGCAGGAGCGGGTAGTTGTGTCCCGCGTTCACGTACGTGAAGCGATCGGCGGCGATATCGAGGACGCCGTAGAAGAGCGTCGCGAACTTGTCCGCGTCGGTGCTCCGGTAGAGAAGCGCGTTCGAACGCTCGAGACACTCCTTCGGGCCGCGGCAGACCGCGGTCTGGGCTCGCAGGGTCGCCTGGAGATGCGCCATGAGGAGCGCCGCCGGCATCCCCTTGCCCGATACGTCGCCGAGGCACAGGGCGATGGAGCCGTCGTCGATCCTGATATAGTCGAAATAATCGCCGCCGACCATCTTCGCGGGGATGCTCGTTCCGGCGATGTCGTATCGCGGAACGAGGGGCGGTTCCTTGGGAAGGAGATCCATCTGGATCTTGCAGGCGAGCCGCATCTCCTCCTGCATGAGCTTCAGCGCCTGCTCCTCCGTCGCGAGCCGGGCGTTTTCGATGATTTGCGCCGATTGCCCCGCGATGATTCCGAGAAGCCGGGCGTCCGCCTCGGAAAAGTCGCCCGTCCGCTTGTTGAAGAGGTTCAGGAGGCCGATGATCCGCCCTTTCAGCAGGAGCGGCGCGCTGAGAAGCGATCGCACGTTGCTGCTGTCCTGATCCTTCATCTGGAAACGATCGTCGCTCGCGAGGTCGTTCACGATGAGCGGTCTCTGGTTCTTGAGCATCCAGCCCGTGAGCTCGGCGTCGAGGCGGTACGGGAGGATCTCGTGCGAGGTGTCGGCGCCGCGTATCATCGTGCGGAACTGCGCGTCCGTGCGACTCGCGTCGAGGAGCGTGATCGTCGCTTGTTCGACCTTGAGGTGCTTGATGCACTTGTGGACGATGAGCTCGATGATCCGGTCGAGAGATGAGGTCGAGCCGATCGCGGCCGCGATGTCGTTCAGGATCGAGAGCTCCTCGACGGCGTTCCGGAGGCGCTCGTTCTCCTTTGCCATGCGGTCGTACTCGTTGTTCCGCGTGGGATCGGCCATGATCGCCACCTCCGTCGATTGTCTGTTTCGAGTTGAGCCGAGATGCGCGGGTGAAGAGCGCGCTTCTTTATGGGCGCATTGTAACGCATCGACGAACCGTTTTCATAGAGCAATAATTGTCGGGCGATATTTGTGGGGCCGGTTCGAAGGAGATCGGCGTTCGCGAGTATTTCATTGCAATCTACACAAACGTTTAGTAGTATCGTTGCGGCCGCTTCGGGAGGTATCCGCGGTGCCGTACGTCCCGCTTCACGTCCACAGCGTCTACAGCAACGGGGAGAGTCTGTTCACGCTCGCCGATCTCGTCTCGCGGGCCTCTTTTCTCGGCTTCGGCGCCGTCGGCCTCACGGATCACGGCTCAACGTACGGACACTACGAGTTCGCCGAGATCGCCCGCCGGGCGGGCATCAAACCCGTTTTCGGCGCCGAGCTCCAGCACGCCTCGCTTGCCGGCGCGCCGGGACTGTATCATCTGACCGTGCTCGCCGAGAACAATGCCGGATACCGCAACCTCTGCTCCCTCGTATCGCTTCATTCTTCGCGGGATCGCGGCGGATTCGTCGCGGCGGAGGAGCTCGCGACGCATCGCGAAGGGCTCATCGTGCTGAGCGGCTGCATCCGCGGCGAGGCGGGGCAGGCGGTCCTGCACGGCACCCTCGGGCGCGCGCGGGACGTGCTGTTGAAGCTCGTCGAGATATGCGGCCGCGGGAACTTTTTCGTCGAGCTCATGAATCACGGCACGCAGCAGGAGGCCCTCGTGGCCGAGCAGCTCGTGGTCCTCGCCGGCAAGGCGGATATCGGGACGGTCGTGACGAACAACGACCGGTACGGGGTCAAGGAGGATGTCGGCCACTACCGCATCTCGAGGCTCATCGGGAAAAAACGGCCGGAGGACGAAGCGGAACCCCGGGCGGAGGAGTACTACATGAAGCGGGAGCGCGAGTTGCGGCCGCTCTTCGCGGTCGGCGGGGACGACGTGTTCGAGCGATCGGGCGAGATCGCGGAGCGGTGCGCCGTCGATCTGCCCCGCGCGGGACGGATCGCGTTCTCGCGTCTTCAGAATCAGGACGAGGCCCTCGCCGACCGGTGCCGGCGCCGGTTCAAGCTCGCGTACCACAATCGTCAGCCCGATGAGCGGGCGCATCTCGCCCGTCTCGTCGAGCGGGAGCTCCGCAGCGCCCGCGAGGAAGGGCTCGCGGGATTCCTCCTCTTCATGCGCCAGCTCGTTTCGCAGGCGTCGGCGCGCGGCATCTGGATAGAGATCATGGGGAGCCCGCTTCTCGAGAGCGTCGTCGCCCACTGCATCGAGATCACGCCGCTCGATCCCGCGGATCACGATCTGTTCTTCGAGTCGTATTCCGCGGCGGCGCGCGGCGCGCCGCCGCCCGTCGAGTTCATAACGTCGGAGCCGAAAAAGGAAGAGCTCGTCGGCATCATCGATTCGCTCCTTCCCGGATACACGCCCACCTATCAGATGACGCGAGAGGAGATGTCGCTCGCGACGATCGCGAAAGAGGTCGCCGAGATCCTCGGGCTGCCAGCGGAGCTCCGCGGCGAACTCGCCCGTATCCGCGCGTTCGAGCGGCGGCATCGCACCCTCGCCTCGCTTCTCGCGGCCTCGCCGGAGGTTCACCGGCTCTACACCGCCGAGCCGCTCGCGAGAAGCGCGCTCCACGCCGCTTACGCGCTGCAGGGCAGGCTCTTCCACGCGACCCTCGACAGCTCGCGCATCGTCATTCTCCCCCGCGAGATGGACGGATTCGTGTCGTACGTCGGCGGCCCCGCGGGCGACCGCTTCGCCAAGATCGGCGCCCGCGCGATCGAGTCGTGCGGTGGCTGGCTCATCGGCATCCAGCATTCGCATTTTCTCGCGGCGATCGCCGAAACGGTCGGACTATTCCGCACGAGGACGGGGAAGGACCTCGCGTCGCCGGGCCCGTCCGACGCCCGGCAATGGATGCCGCCGGCGCTCGACGATTCGCACGTGTACGCGCTCATGGGGTCCGGAGAGACCGAGGGCGTCTATCTCCTCGAAAGCCAGGGGATCAAGGACCACCTCATGCGGATCAAGCCGTCGTCTTTCGACGAGCTCGTGAACATCATCTCCCTCTACCGCCCCGGCCCCCTGGAGGGGGGGCTCTGGGAGAAATACCTCGAGAACGCGGAAAAGAAAGGAAAGGTGTTTCTGCCCCACCCCGCGATCGCGTCGATCCTCGCGC
>DHHN01000075.1 GCA_002403295.1 bacterium UBP1_UBA4771
AGGCCTTCAAGCTCAAATACACGCCTCTCGAGAACGTGCTGCCGAAGCGCTGAGCCCGGTTCGAAGGTGAAACGCGCAGCCCCCCGCCGGTTCGCCCGGCAGGGGGCTTTTTTCACGCGTTCGCCGATGCCGCCCCGTTATCTCGCGGATTCGATCGCCCGCATGAGGTCGCTGCATCCGACGACGCGAACGACGAGCGTGCCGATTCGGCGCTCGTACGGCTCTCGCACGCCGGGGCAAACGACGAAGTTGCGGCCCGACGCGTACAGCTCGCGGAAAACGCGGAGCGATCCCGCGTCGAATCGATCGGGATTGATCTTGCACTCCACGGCATCCGCGGCGCGTCCGCGCCGCACCACGAAGTCGATCTCCCGTCCGGCCTTGTCGCGCCAGTAAAACAGACCCTCTTCCCGCCTCGCCGCGCGCAGGACGTCGAGCACGAGATGCTCCCACAGCAATCCGCGGTCCTCCTCTCGAATGTCCCGCCACCCCCGCACGAACGAAACGAATCCGGTATCGAATCCGTACACCTTCGGGCGGCGCAGCAGCTCACGCCGCCCCCCGCCATGGAACGGCGGCAGCGCCGAAAGCGCGTACGCCGCCGCCATCGCCTCGAGGTACGCCTTGACGCTGTGCCGGCTGATGTCGCATTCGCGGGACAGCGCCGAGTAATCCGCGAGCCCGCCGCTCTGCCGGAGCATGACGCGCAGCAACGCGAGGAATCCGGTTCGTTCGCGTATCGCGAAGAGCTCCTGAATGTCGCGCGCGTAGAAGCTGTCCATCCATTCGGCGTAGAACGAATCGTCGGACCTTTTGGTCAGCAGCACTTCCGGCAATCCGCCGCGATGGAGGCGCCTGTCGAGATCCCGGATGCCGAACTCGCCCTCGCACTCGGGCCAGAGAACGGGGAACAGGGAAACGATTTCTTTCCGCCCCGTCAGGCTGTCCCTGAATTTGCGCGTCGCGGCGAGCGTCGAGGAGCCCGTCGCGAGGATGCGCAGCGATGGGAATTCGTCGGCGGCGATCTTGAGCGCCCGGCTCGGATCGGCCAGCCGGTGCACTTCGTCGAGTATGATCGTCGTTCCCCGCGGCTGCGCCCGGAAGAAGAGCTCCGGATCCTCGAGCCGCCTCGCCGCGGAAGGCAGATCGCAGTTGAGATACACGGCGTCGGGCAGCATTCGGGCAAGCGTCGTCTTGCCGACGCGGCGAACGCCGGCGAGCCAGGCGACGGGCCGCCGCCGCCATGCGGCGCGCACCCGCGCCATCCAGTAGGGCCTCGCAATCATGGCTTCATAATATACATTTAGACGCCCAAATGTCAATTACAAAAGCGGAGCAATATGTGTGCCTTCGCCGCCGCGGCGGGCGACGAGAGCCGCGGCCGGGAGGGGCGCGCTAGCTCCGCGTCCGAGCCGCCCGCAGCCGCTTCCAGAAGGGCTTCGTGAGAAAGCTCCTCTCATCGAGCGCCGCGAGCCGCTCGTACATCGGCTTGGTCACGGTGAACGCGAGCACGTCTGGCGGAAGATACTGCCGCATCGCGATGTCGGTCGAGCCGATCGCGGCCTGGGCGACGCCGAGGTCCTTGAAGACGCCGACCATCTGGCCGCACCCCGAGCCGAAGGGCGCGATCACCGGCGGCGGATCCTCCGGCGCGCTCTCGTACTGCGCGCCGATGGCGAGCAGCGCGAGCTGATCGGGGTTGACGTAGAAGGTCACGGTCTTGAGATAGCGGTACTGGTCGGCGCGCAGCGGGCCGACGAGCAGGTTCTCGTGCTCGCGGCGGTACGGCGGGCTCGCGTCGAGCCAGCGGTTCATGAGATCGCGCGAGGCCTTGAGCCCCTCCTCGTCGGCGAGGAAGCGAACGAACTCCTCGCGCGAACGGGTTTCGATCCCGCACCACGCCCGCCCCGCCCCTCCGCAGCCGTAGTCGTCCTTCGTCACGAGGAGCGTCTCCCCCGCGACCCAGCTCTTGTAGAACGCGAATACGCACACGTGCGCGCCGCCCTTCGGAACGGCGAGGGGCTCGAAAGGCTTGGCGTCGGGCGCGTCGTAGAATCCGACGAGCGGAATCTCGATCCCCGCCGTCTCGATGAGCAGTTTCGGATACGGCTGCATGATCTCTCCCTTTCTCGATGGGCGCCGCCTCGAAAAGAGGTTAAATACGCTCCGCCCGACGCGCAAGCATATTTTTATTGTATTGATAAATAAGGCGTTGCGAGATTTGCGCAAATCACCCACTTGACATCGTGTACTATGTAGTATATAATACACGCATGATGAAACATTTCGGCGAATACGTAAGAGAGCGTCGGGAGGAGCTGCGGGCGAAGAACCCGGAATTCTCCCTGAGAAAGATCGCGGCGAGGATCGACGTCGAGCCCTCGTACCTCAGCAAGGTCGAGCGCGGCGAGCAGCCCCCTCCCTCCGAGGCCAAGATCAAGCTCTTGGCGGAGGCGCTCGGAGAAGATCCGGACGCGCTGCTCGCCATGGCTGGAAAGATCTCGAGCGATCTTCAGAAAGCGATACTGCAGCGCCCGCAGCTCTTCGCCGAGCTCATCCGCGAGATGAAGAACATGCCGGATCACGCGATGCTTCGCCTCGTCCGCGAGGTGCGCGACGGCAACTGGTAACCGGAGGAGGAGACCGATGATAGAGCTCAAGCGCGACAAGCTCGTTTTCTCGTTCCCCGAGGTGCATCCGGAGGCGCGGTTCGAGATCGAGTTCGAGCGCACGCTCCGCATCCCCGACGACGGCAGGGATCATTTCCTGCCACCGGGGCTCGGGGCGTTCCCGCTCAAGCACGTCGACGATTTCGCGGACGGCGTCCCCGCCGGGTGGCTCGAGCACGGCGGCATCATGCTGCCGATGCATCAGGCCGAGGCGATGTGGCTCAATTTCCATTCCGCGTACATCCGCGGCCGCGGAGCGCGGTATCCTTTCGCCGTCAAGATCGCGGCGGGCAAGATAGACGCCGTATCCGGGGAGCAGTGGACGAACGGATTGCATGGCGTGCCGCAGGACTACCTCGTCGTTCCGAAGCAGCCGTGGCTCGACGGATTCTGCGTCGAGAAGGGGATCATCCGGCAGTTCGTCGCGATGCCGCTCGGCGCCGGATACACCGCCGAGGAGCAGATCACGGGAAAGGGGGAGATCGGCGGGCTCCAGATCGTCGTCTACCCGATGAAGCGCGAGGTGTTCGAGCGGCGATTTCCGAAACGGGATCGGCGGGATAGCCTCCTCGAAGAGCAAAGCTGCATCAGCATGGCGTCGGCCCCGGACATGGGACTCGCGCCCGGCGGCCGCATGCGTCAGGAGATCTACGAGGACCCGTTCGACTTCGATGACTGGGACCGCTCCCGCTCGAGCCGCTGCTTCGTCCACATCGCGAACTCGCTCGTTTGGCGGGCGATCACGGGCGAGGCGCCGCCCACCGTGCCGCCGACGGCCGCGGTATACACGGCGGCCGACCTTCCGTGGTTCGACTATTATGACGAGGGCGCCGCGGCGCTCGAGGGCTCCGATATCCTGAAGCAGCTCCGGAGCATCATCGAGCTCGGCCGGGCGAAACGCGAGACCCCCGTGCCCGAGAACGACGGGATCGACACGCCCCGGGTTGTCCGTCTCGGCGACAGGCGTTCGAGAAATCAGGTCAGGGAGGGGATGTTCTGACACCACCCGCTGCGCCGCCGCGCGTCGCCGCGGCGGCTCGCCGACGCGAACGCGGAAACCGGTAGCGGTTCCCCCGTTTCATATCCGGCCCGCGTTCGCGCCCGTTCAGGGGGGGCGCTATTTCCGGAAGAACGCGCCGATGTAGTACGGCCAGATCACTATCGCGAACACCGCCTTCCAGAAGGTGAGCTTCAGGAACGCGATCGTGAAAAGCCACGCCGCGAACCAGAACGGACCGACGCACGCGCCCGTGCCGGCGGCGTTCCAGCACCGCTTGTTATCGTCTCCCATGTCGAACCTCCCGTCGTTCGGCGCCCGCGCGGGCGGCCTCATCGGCCGCTCCCGCTCCGGCGCGCCCGT
>DHHN01000181.1:0-1817 GCA_002403295.1 bacterium UBP1_UBA4771
CCCGAATCCCTCGCGGCGCTTCTCGGCGACGAGTACGACGCGAAGCGGTTCTTTCATGTCAAGGGCTCGGATATCGTGCAGGTCGCGCGCGACGTCACGATCGGCGAGAACGAGCTCGTCAACGGCAACGTCGTCGCGATCGCGTCCGACATACGCATCGACGGCAAGGTCACGGGGGACGTGGCCGCGATATTCGGGAGCGTCGAGCTCGGGCCGGATGCGATCGTCAACGGCGAGGTCGTGTCGATCTTCGGAAGCGTCAAACGCGAGGACGGATCGATCGTGCGCGGCGAGACCGCCGTCATCGGCGGCTATCATCGCCGCGGACTCTCCTACCCGATCGGCGTGTTGGGCGAGAGCGTCGTCGGGGGGATCGCGAAGATCGCCGCGTTCCTCATCGGCATCCTTCTCATGCTCATCCTGCTGTTCTTCATACCCGTCCGCATGCGCGCCACGGCCGACTACGCCGCCGGCGCCGTCTTGAAATCGCTCGGCATGGGACTTCTCTTCTTCTTCGGCGGGTTCGTGCTCGTCATCATACTGGGCGTCATCCTCGCGATCACCATCGTGGGGATTCCCGTGGCGGTGCTGCTCGCGCTGAGCTTCGCCGCCCTCCTCGGCATCGGTTACTCCGCAAGCGCCCTCGCTCTCGGCTCGTTCGTCTTCCGCAAGTTCGGGATCGAAGGCGATTCGATCTATCTTCACGCGATCGCGGGCCTTTTCATGCTGGCGATCCTCGGCATCATCGCGAGCTTCATGTCGATGAGCCCGATATTCGGGTTGGCTCGCGGCGTGCTCCGGACGGTGGGCGGGCTCGCGCAGTTCGCGGCGCTTCTCGCGGGCACGGGCGCCTTCATCCTCTCGCGCGCCGGGGGCCGCGGCAGGGAGATCGTGTCCCCCGGGGCCGGGGGAGCCGCGGAGAGATAGCGTTTTGACTTTGACGGGCGCGGCGTATTATCTTATGGCGTGAATCATTCACGCGCCGATATGAGGCGCCGCGCGCCGGCCGGGCCGGGGAGGACCTTCGCGAAGGTTCTCCTTTTCTCGTTCATGGCCGCTGCCGGCCCGGATCCGTGCGTCGCCCGGGCGGGCGCCCCCGCGCCCGGGGACGCGACCGGCGGACGGCTCCCGGCGCGCGCCGGCCTCTTCGAGCGGCTCGCGGGAGCGGGGAGCTCGCGCTCGATCGCGGCGGACGGCTCCGAAGGCGGCATCGAGGAGACCTGCCGCAACCTCGGCCCCTACTACGGCTGCTCGATCGACACGATCGTCGTCACCGGAAACACGCGCACGAAGTCCGCGGCCATCCTTCGCGAGATGGCGACGAAGCCGGGAAGCCGTCTCGACGAGAAGCTCATCCGGCGCGACGCCGCGTTCCTGCGCGGTCTCGGCTATTTCGCCGAGGTGGATCTCGACGCCGAGCAATCGGCGCCGGGCGTCTGCCGCCTCATCGTGTCGGTCGTCGACCGGCCCGGGCTCTTCATGCGTTTTCCGTATCCCGTCGTGAACTACGATTTCGAAAAGGGGCTGAGCTACGGCTTCACCTGGAAGGTGAAGAACTTCCGCGGCAACGCGGAGAACCTCTCTCTGTCGGCGATCCGGCGGCAGGAAAAAGAGCAGGGCGCGGGGTTCTCGTGGAGCAACCCGTGGTTCGCCGGGAGGCGCGTCCGGCTCGGCGTCGACGCCGGGGCGTACCGCAGAATGGAAGAGCCCGGCGACGCGAATGAGGAGTACGTGCGGGAGCGCGTCTTCACCGGCGTCGGCGTCGGCATTCCGCTGTCGCGGAATCTCGTGCGGCAGATCTGGTTCAAACCGAGCGT
>DHHN01000181.1:1933-7384 GCA_002403295.1 bacterium UBP1_UBA4771
GAAAGCTACATCTTCTACGGGGCGTCCGGCTATTTCTACCTTCCCGTTGGCGCCGAGCGCTCCTTCATCGTCGCGGTTCGGTCGGACGTCCGGGAAGGCGATCTGCCGACGTATTACGACATGAGGCTCGGCGGCGTGAGTGACGTGCGCGGCTATTCGAACGACGGCGAGCGCGGCAGGGTGAAGCTCGTGGGGACCCTGCAGTACCGCGCCCGCTTTCTCGGCCAGCGGATTCTCCGCATTCCGAAGATCGGAGAGTTCGACATCGCATTCAACTGGACGGCATTCGTCGATACGGGGACCCTCACGAACAGCTTGCTCGATATCGACACGTCGGTTTTTCACTCGACGGCCGGTCTCGGCATCGAGATCATATCGCCGCTGCGCGACATCATGCGTCTCGAGATCGCGAGCGACGGCACGGGACAGCCTGCGTTCTATCTCACGGCCGGCACGGATTTCTAGCGAACAGATGCTTCTCTTCCCGGTCGCGGGGAATATCGCGCACTGGCGCCAATTCATGGATAAATCTTTTAACTCATTAAATAATAATTAATTAATCACGCCGAGGTGCTTCGCCGGATGAACCCGTTGGGGCAAAAGCCCCGTTCCGTGAACGCGGCGACATCCCTTTTCTAGGCGATACCCGATATTTTCCAGCTCTCCGCGCCGCCCGAGAATGTCGTCGGCTCGAATCGCCTATTATTTAACGTACAGATTAACAATCGGTTATGCATTGCCAAAGGCGCCATTCCGCGGGCGGATGCACGGGACCGGCGCCGGTACGGGCCGCGGGGCGGGTCCATATCGCCGGGCGGGACCCAACGTTGCAACTGCCCGGGGACAAGACTCCCGGGCCGATCGGCGGCCGGGCTGGACGGCGAAGAGATGAAGAGACCTAACTCACTATATTCAATTAAAATAGCGGCTGCGGCCGCGGCGTTTTTCTGCGCGTTCGGATCGTTTGCGCCATCGGCGGCATTTGGTGAAAATTCCCTCACTCTTCATAACGGCCTCGAGATCATTCTCTATTCTCCGGAAGACATTCTATCGACCGCATGTCGCGACGAGCTCGGGAGGCTCATATTCGAGCTTCCAGGAGGCGTCGCCTATATTCTGATCGAGGACATCGACGATCCGCAGATCGCGAACAAGGGCGACGGGGCCTTTCATCCCATGAAAGTCGAATGGGTCCTCGACGCCCTCTCCGTCATCGACGTTTCGGGCAACGACATCGGCGTCGCCGCGAGCGTTTACGTTCTGCCGTATCCGCGAAGCGGCTTCCCGACGAGCACCGCCTGCGGCACCGACATTTTCCTGTCTCCGGGGGTGTTCGAGATATCGCGCTCGCGCGTCGCGTGGATCGTCACCCACGAGCTCGGGCACGTGTTCCAGCGGCGGTACGCGCCCGAGGCGAGGGGCGGGGCCTGGGAGGAGTACCTCGAGGTCCGCGGGATCACCGACACGGCGCGGTTCAGCGCCGACGCGGCTCACATGAACCGCCCGGTCGAGATCTTCGCGGAGGATTTCCGGTATCTCTTCGGAGGTCCCGAAGCCTGCGTCTCGCGCACCATCGAGAATCCCGATCTGCCGCTTCCCGACGAGGTGCCGGGCCTCGAGCAATTCTTCGTCTCGCTCGTCGCGGGCGAGCGCGTCGTGAGCATCGTGACGCCCGCCCCGCTTGCGTGCGCGATCTCGAACTATCCGAATCCGTTCAATCCGACGACGACGATCCGCGCCGCGCTGAGCGCCGCCGCCGTCGCGGAACCCGGCGGGGTTTCGCTCGCCGTCTATCGCGTCGACGGCTCGCTCGTCCGGGAGCTCCATCGGGGTCCCGCCGCGGGCGGCGATCTCGAAGCGCGTTGGGACGGAAAGGACGAGCGCGGCAATCCCGTCTCGAGCGGCATGTATCTCTGCCGCGTTCGCGCGGGCCGCTTCTCCGCGGCCGGCAAGATGCTTCTCATTCGATAAGTTCCGTTTCTCTCGAGCGACGGCTTCGGGGAATACCGGCGGGTCAATCGCGCGAGCGCCGTCGCAGGCGCAGCTGGCCGCAGGCCGCGCGTATGTCGTTCCCCTGGCTGCGCCGGACGGTGACCGCGGGCGCGGTCGGCAGAAGCAGGGCGACGAAGCGCTCGATCCGATCCTCGTCGGAGCGGCGGTGCGGGCAGCCTTCCCATTCGTTGAACGGTATGAGGTTCAGTTTGAACGGGCCGCCCGCCGAGAGCGCCGCGAGCCGGCGCGCGTCATCGTCCGAATCGTTCTCGCCGGCGATAAGGACGTATTCGAGCGTGACGCGGGCGCGCCGCGCGCGGGCGAACTCGCGCGCCGCGGCGAGCGTGTCGTCGAGATCTCGCGCGGCGGGCATAAGGCGCTTTCGCGCCGCGTCCGTCGTCGCGTTGAGGGAGAGCGCGAGGGAGAACCGCGGATTCGCCGCGGCGAGCTCCCGGATCCGGTCGGGAATGCCGATCGTGCTCACCGTGATCCGCTTCTCTCCGAGCCCGAAACCCTCCTCGGCGTTCAGGATCCCGATCGCCGCCGCGAGGTTTCTCATGTTGAGCAACGGCTCGCCCATCCCCATGAAGACGATGTTGAAGCGCCGCCGCGGCGGCAGGTAGCCGGACTTGAAGAAGAGAATCTGGCCGAGGATCTCTCCGCTCGACAGGTCGCGTTCAAAGCCGCCGTCTCCCGTCCGGCAGAAGGAACAGCCGAGCGGGCAGCCGACCTGGCTCGAGACGCATATCGTCCTGTGTCCGTCCGCCTCCATGAGGACCGTTTCGACGAGAGCGCCGTCGGCTGCTTCGAGCAGAAACTTCTGGCTCGCATCGGCGCTCGAGCGTATGCTCTCGACGAGCCGCGGAGCCGAGATGATGAATCGTTCGTCGAGGCGCTCGCGCAGCCCGCGGGGAAGGTTCGTCATCCCGGCGAAGCTCGCGGCGCCTTTCTGGTAGAGCCACTTGAGAATCTGGACCGCGCGATGACGCTTCTCGCCCATGGCGGCGATCGCCTCGGCGAGCTCGTTCGCGGAGAGGTCGTTGATGATTCGTTTATCCATGCGTCGCGCGACTCCGGGCGCTCCTCGGACATGATACGGAAAAGCGGGGGCTCGTCACACCGAAAAAGAGAGATCCGCGGCTGCTGCGATCTCGGGAGCAGTTCCTTCCGGCTGCTCGTCGTCGAGGGGGAGTTTCCGGAGGTCGGGCGGCTCGACGACGGCCGGCTCCGGCGCGTCGATGTCCACGACGAACGCCGCCACATCGGCTGGGGCGACGATCTCGTCGGGAACGGCGCGATCGGGCCGCCGGCGCTCTCGCGGGCGCTCGGGCTGCTCGGGGAGCTCCTCGAAATCTCGCGCGGCGCGGGGTGTCCTGCGCCCGCGATCGTCGCGACGAATGCGCTCCGGGAGGCGCGGAACGCCTCCGCGGTCGCCGGGGCGATCGAGCGGGAGACGGGCATGGCGGTCCGCGTTCTTTCGCAGCGCGAGGAGGCCTCGTTCGGCTACACGGGAGCGGCCTTCTTCGCGGACCGCCGCAGAGAGCTTTGCCTCGTCGACATCGGCGGCACGAGCACCGAGGTGTCGTGGGGACGCGGGACGGCGATGGACGATTTCGCCGGGCTTCCCGTCGGCACGCACCGCGTCCACGCGGCGCTCGTTCCCCGCGGTGGGGGGGAGGCCGACGCGCCCCGCATCGCGGAGCTTCTCGAATCCCACGACCCCGCCCTGCCCGCCCCCGGATCCGGCGTTTATGGCTTGCCGGCGTTCTCGGAACGCCCTACAATCCTCGTCACGGGAGGGACGGCGGTCTCGGTCGCCACGATGCGACGCATGGCGCGCGGTCTCCCGGCCGCGTTCGAGGAAACCGAGCGGATGACCGTCGAGGATCTCCGGCTGGTGAGGATGGCGCTCGCCGGCGTCCTTCGCTCGGGGAAGGCGGGATCGTTGCCCTTCCATCCCGGCCGCGTCCGGCTTCTGCCCGCCGGGATCATGCTCGCCGAATCGCTGCTCGGCGCGCTCGGCGCGCGGGAGTTCATCGTGACGACGCGGGACCTGCGCTGGGGCGTCGTGCTCGCGGGAGGAGGTGTCTAGCGGATGAGCAAGCGCGTTCTCATCGTCGACGACGAGGAGAGCATCCGGAGCTCCCTCGAGCGGCTTCTCTCGTTCGAGAAATTCAAAACGTTCACCGCCGCCGACGGCCGCGCCGCGATCGATCTCGCCGCGAGCGAGCGGGTCGACATCGTGCTGCTCGATGTCAAGATGCCCGGCATGGACGGGCTCGAGGTGCTCGGATCGCTCAGGGAGCAGCATCCCGCGCTGCCCGTCATCATCATCTCGGGACACGGGACCATCGGCACGGCGGTCGAGGCGACGAAGCTCGGCGCGTTCGATTTCCTCGAGAAGCCGATCGACATGGAGCGGCTGCTGCTCACGATTCGCAACGGCCTCGCGCAGGCGGAGCTCGCTCGCCGGAACGTCCAGCTCGAGAGGCGCGTCGGGCTGAAAACGGAGATGATCGGGGAGCATCCCGAGATGCTCTCCATTCTGGAGACGGTGAAACGCGTCGCGCCGACGAACGCTCGCGTCCTTATCATGGGCGAGAACGGCACCGGCAAGGAGCTCGTCGCCCGCAAGCTCCACGAGCTCTCGAAGCGGGCGGGGGAGCCCTTCGTCGAGGTGAACTGCGCCGCGATCCCCGAGGATCTCATCGAGAGCGAGCTCTTCGGCCACGAGAAGGGATCCTTCACCGGCGCCGTCTCCCAGCGCATCGGCAAGTTCGAGCTCGCAGACGGCGGCTCGCTCTTCCTCGACGAGGTGGGGGATATGAGCCTGTCGGCGCAGGCGAAGGTGCTGCGCGTCCTGCAGGAATCGGCCTTCGAGCGCGTGGGGGGCGCCGAGACGAAGCACGTGGACGTGCGGGTGCTCGCCGCGACGAACAAGAATCTCATCGAGGAGGCGGGGAAGGGGCGGTTCCGGGAGGATCTCTTCTACCGGCTGAACGTCGTCCCGGTCCTCATCCCGCCGCTCCGCGAGCGCAAATCGGATATAAAGATACTGGCCGAATATTTCCTGCGCGAAGTCGCCGGCGAGCTCGGCCGTTCGACGAAAAAGCTCTCTTCCGACGCCCTCGACGCGCTCATGGATTACGCATGGCCCGGAAACGTGCGCGAGCTGCGCAACCTCATCGAGCGCCTCTGCATCCTCACGAGCGGCGAGGTGATCCGCCGCGACGACCTTCCCGCGCTCACCATCGTGCGCGAGGAGGACGCGCGGAAGGATCCCTTCGGGCTGAAAACATACCAGGAGTTCAAGGATTTCATGGAGAAGGAGTATCTCGAGAGGAAGCTCCGCGAGAACAACGGCAACGTCTCGCGAACGGCGAGGCAGCTCGATATGCAGCGGAGCAATCTGTACAAGAAGCTGGAGAAATACGGGGTCGAGTTCCGGAAGGAAACGGC
>DHHN01000181.1:7490-13728 GCA_002403295.1 bacterium UBP1_UBA4771
TGTGTGCGTGTGGGAGCCGAAAGGCTCCAGGCAAGAAGGAGATGGTAGCATGAGAAGGCTCCTGGTTCTCCTCTCTGCGATCTTGGTTCTCACCATCTTCACCTCCTCGGCCGCTCTGGCAATGCGTCCCTCGTTCGGGTATCGAATCCAGTCCATCGTCGCCATGTTCCGCGTGAACGCATTCCCCTTCTGCGGATCGTTTTTCTATTACATGGGCGGCGCCGGGACGGCGGGAGGCGGAGCGGGCTATATCCTTGGCGGTGACGCCGATGATTTCGGCAACGGCAGGAACACCGGCAACGAGCTCATCCCCGATCCGAAGGCCCCTCTGCGGATCCTCGGGGATGTCGATCGGCGGGGAAACGAGACCGTTGGAGTAGAGCATACGAAGCGTCTCGAACCTTGAATGATGGTTTCGCCGACCATCTGTCCCTGGGAGTGACCGATGCCTAGAGACCCCCACGGCAAGGACGAGTTCGAGTATCCGAAGAAGAAGTCCGGGCCGAAATACAACGCGATAGGCTCCGAGGAAGAGCTCGGGGATATGCATTTTTCCACGGAGAACTTCTCCGTGGCGCTCGAGTATTACGAGAAATCGCTGCAGAAGATTCACGCCGCCCCGCAGCCGGCCGATCTGCTGCGGATCTACCGGAAGATAAGCGCGTGCTACATCGAGAAGGGGCTGCTTCACGAAGCGGCGACCTTTCTCAAGAGCGCCGAGGCCAACTGCGACGAAAACGACGCGTTCAGCAAGGGCACGCTCGCGCGGCTGCGCGGCATCATTCTCCGAGAGCACGGCGCCGTCGACAAGGCGCTCCACGAGGCGTTCACGGCCTACCGGCTGCTTCGCACCTCGGATGAGCACCGCGAGGTCGGCCGCGTACAGGTGCTCCTCGCGGTTTGCCATTACCGGCTCGGGAAGCGGGAAGAGGCGGAGCAATATTTCCTCGACGCCCTCGCATCCTACCGGCGCATCGACGATCTCGTCGGCGAGGCGCACGTGCTGAACAGCCTCGGGATTTTCCACAAGGATGCGTGCCGTTTCCAGCGGGCCGTCCATTTTTTCAACCGCGCGCTCGTTCTCTGCGAGAAGATGGGGCTCGTGCAGCACCGCGTGCGCGTGACGCTGAACCTCGGCATCACCCACCTCAAGTCGCGCGACTTCGCGAGCGCCACGAGCACCTTCGCGAGCGCGCGGAAGATGGCGCAGCTTTCGGGGAACGAGCTTCTGTACGTGCGAAGCACGCTCGAGCTCGGCCTCACCCAAGCGAGAACGGGCGAGTTCGCCGCCTCCGAGAAGCATCTGCTCGAGGCGCGCGTTCTCGCCGAGCGAAGGGGATTCGGGCGGGAGATCGCGCTCGCCGACGAGTATCTCGGCGATCTCATGACGGCCCGCGGCGATCTCGACGGAGCGCTTCAGAACTACTCGACAGCCCTTTCGCGGGGCAAGAAAATTTCCGCCGAGGGGGATATCGTGGCGGAGGTTCTGAGACGGGAGACCGAGATATTCCTCAAGCAGCGCAAAGCCGAAGAGGCGGTCGCCGTGGGCGTCCGAGCCCTCGAGGTGGCCCGCAAGTGCGGCGAGGTGCATGAGATCGGCTACATCCAGCGGACGCTCGGTCTGGCCCACGCGATGCTCGACAACCCCGGCGAATCGGAGCGCTTCATCGCCGACAGCATCAAGACCTTCCGCGATTCGAACAATCTGTACGAATCTCACAAGACGGGGCTCCTTTTCGCCGAGAACATGATCGCGAACGCCGGCACGGAGGCGCATCTTCGAGCCCGCAAATTCGTTCTCGGCTCTCTCGCCCACTTCGAGGGGGCCGACGAGTTCCGCGACCTCGTGGACGGCCATCTCCTCATGGCGCGCATCGAGCGCGAGCTCAAGAACCGCGACGAGTGTCTCCTGCATCTCTACGAGGCGCAGCGCCTCGCCGAGGACCTCAGGGACCGGAACCTCATGCGCCGCGCGAGAAGAATGCGGCGAAGCATAGAGGACGAAGTCGCCGGCGATCTCTCTCCGGCGCCGGAAGGCATGGGGATTTCCGGCGAGTTCTCCGGTTTCCTCGCGCAGAATCCCCACCTCAAGACGGTGCTGGACCACCTCCTCGACGATCTGCTCGGGAAGATCACGTTCCGGCACGGGTTCGTCGCGCTTCTCGCGGGCGGCGCGGGCGGCGCGGGCGGCCGCGCGGCGACCATTCTCGCGAGGCGGGACGTTCCGGAGCCGGCGGCGCGGATGATCACCGAATGGTTTCTCGGCCGCGAAGACGCCGATTGCGCATCCGGCGCGCTCCTCACGGACGTGCTCCGCGACAGGCGCACGGCCGCGATCCGCGACGTCCTTCCCGGCAACGGAGGGCCTATCTACGTTCATCCGCTCTGCCGCGATCGCGAGCCGTACGGCCTTCTCTTCTTCCAGTCCGGCGCCGACGGAAAGGAACCGCCGCGCGTCGGCCAGGTGCCCGACATCGTCGCGTCGTACGCCTCGTTCATCGAGTTTCTCGTGCAGGGGAGCGCCGCGCGATCCGCGGCCGTGAGCGACGACGCGCGAAAACGCCCCGGCGATTTCCGCCACGTCATCACGCGAAACGACCGGATGCTCCGGGTGCTCGGGTTGGCCGAGAAGGTCGCGCAATCCGACGCGACGGTGCTGCTCATGGGGGAGACGGGCACGGGGAAGGGGCTCGTCGCGCACGCCATACATGCCTTGAGCCCTCGCCGCGAGCGCAAATTCGTCCATGTGAACTGCGCCGCGCTTCCCGAGACGATCCTCGAAAGCGAGCTTTTCGGACACGCGAAAGGCTCGTTCACCGGCGCCGTCTGCGACAAGAAGGGCCTGCTCGCGGAAGCGGACGGCGGGACGGTTTTCCTCGACGAGATCTCCAAGACGTCCATCGTGCTCCAGGGGAAACTCCTCCAGTTCCTCGACACGATGAAGGTGCGCCCCGTCGGGAGCAACGACATGGTTCCCGTGAACGTGCGGCTCGTGTTCGCCTCGAAGCACGATCTCTTGTCGATGGTCAGGGACGGCTCGATGCTCGAGGACCTCTATTACCGGATCAACGACTTTCCGATCACGATACCGCCGCTGCGCGAGCGGATCGAGGATATCCACCTCCTCGCGGAGTATTACCTCAAGGTATTTCGCGACCGGATGACGAAGCACGTCCGCGGCTTCTCCGAGGAGGCGCTCGCCCTGCTGGCGAGCTACGAATGGCCGGGCAACGTGCGCGAGCTCGAGAAGATCGTCAAGCGAGCGGTGATTCTCACCGACGAGGACGGGCTCATCACCCCCGAAGGGATCTCCTTCGACGAGGCCGATGCCTCCTCGATGCGGCGGCATCGCCTCGCGCTTCACGACCGCGTGAAGGATCTCGAGAAGCGCGTGATCTCCGAATGCCTCATCAGGAACGGGTGGAATCGCAGCGCCGCCTCGAACGAGCTGCGTATAAGCTATCCGACGCTCCTCAAGAAGATCCGCGACCTCAAGATCGCGGAAGGGTATTGAGGGGTTCCCGCAATCCCGAAATAATAGCCGTGTCCCTCGGCCGTCACCCCTGGTCCCTCAGCGGCCTTTATAAATAATCTATACAGGCGCAGTAAAGATGTTTTACACTCCAACGCATTTATTTGCAACGGAATGCCGCGGCGGCCGCCGGCGTTGTCAATGATCTTGCCTCCATCCCGAAAGCAGCATGGTCCCGGACGCCCCTCGAGTTCGGTGGCAATTTCCAACTTATTGATTATTAATTAGTTGCGCCGGCGACTCAAATTGCTTTCATCGGCGCGATTGGTACGACTCGTGCCATTGCATACCATCAGGTATCGGTTGGCGAAGGGGATCGGCGAAGCGGAGGGACAGCAAATATTCCTTGTCGCGTTCGGTCAGGTTCTCCTGGAGCTCTAAGGGGAAAAGGTGGGGTCTCTACGACAGGGAATCGGCGGTGTCTCTCCGCTTGATTTTTTTTCGGTTTGCGCAAGTTTCCGCAAGTTTTTTCTTGACCCGCCTGTTGTTTCTAGCATAACATCGTATTCGTCAGGGGTATAAGTAACCTTTGGAATGGCGAGATCCTTAGGAAAGCGAGTATGGACATCCCCTCCGGTGCTCGCGTCTTATGCCCCTGACTATCACTTTCTTCGGATGGCGCCGCGCCGCCCTTCCATGATCATCCTTTTATAATCCAATTTCGCTGGAATCGCCGATTCTGTCCATCGAATAGGACACTTCTGTCGAGTTCCGATGACATGAACGCGCCGCACGCCAAAGCGTCCCGTGTCCCCGACGCGACGAGACCTCGTTTTTCTCGGATCGGCAATCGCTTGAAATTACTCGAGTTGCTTGATTTCATGCGATGATCCGCCGCCGATTTGCCGCCCGGTTCGTTCCATGGCACACCGGTTGCGTTATGGAGGAAACGGAGGAAGCGAACGATGAACAGGCTAATGGCGGCGGCGACGATAATCATCCTTCTTCTCATTTCATGCGGGGAGAAGGAGCGCGTGGTCGAGGTCCCCGTTCCGGCGAACTGTCCTCCGTCCGCGCCGCGCAACGTCTACTCGATCAATCTCGACGGCACGGTGCAGATCTGCTGGTGGGCGAATCAGGAGAGCGATATCGAGGGATACGACGTGTACCGCGGAGCGAGTTTCTACGGGCAGTACTACTACATCGGGACCGTGCTCGTCGGCGCTTCCACGGCGTGGGAGTTCTGCTTCGAGGATCTCGAGACGGCGAACGGCGTCCGGCATTACTACGCCGTGACCGCGTTCGACGACGGCGGACTCGAAAGCGACCTGAGCTATGAAGAGGTCAGCGGAACGCCGCGTCCCGAGGGGCGCATCACGCTGGACGATTTCGCGTCGCTCCCGGCGAACGCGGGGTACGATCTCTCGAGCCTGAGCAACGTTCCCCAGGCGTACAACCTCTCGACCACGGACATATTTTTCTCCGGCTCGACCGGCGTCGCCCTCATCGCGGCATACCGCGCGGGCGTGGAGATACAGGACTATGGATACGTCGGCGATTTCGACGCGATCAACTACGCTCCGGTCGAGGGTTGGTCGCCCTCCCGCAGCGTCGAGGCGATCGCGGGCCATTGCTACGTCGCGAGACTCGTCGAAACGGACGGATACCACTACGCGAAGCTGTACGTGACGGCGGTAACCGGGAGTTACGTCACCTTCTGGTGGGCGTATCAAACCGCCCCCGGCAACCGCGACCTCGCTCCGGCCGCTCCGGGCAGCGGCTCGGGGAACGACCCCTCAATATCGTCGAGGAGTTCGATGCCCGGCCCGAAAACGCGCACAACGACCTTGGCCGAAAGGTCAGCGATTCCCCCCATCGTTGAGAGGGTAGCATGGACACGGGACGATGAGTCCGAGCAACGAACCACCGGGTAGAGCGCTGGCATACGCTTCTCACGGTTCGTGTTACCCGCGAAGGTCGGCCGAAGGGGAGAACGAAGAAATCAAATGTCGTACAGGGGCGGCACGAGGACTTCGTTCTCCCCGGATCATTTATAGCCCTTGCGAATACTCTCCCGGCCGCGTAAAATAATCGCCCTATGAAACGAACACGGCTCGCGACGACGCTCCTCTGCGCGCTGCTCCTCTCGAGCGGCGCCTCCCGCTCCGCTGCCGGAGCCGCCGGCGCTCCGAAGCCGGCGCCGCCGCGCGGACAAACCCTCGGATCGTATCAGCGCGCCGCGGTAGGGGGGCTTCTCGGGGAAGGCCCCGCGCGCGTCGATTCGCTCCGCGTGTGCGTGTTCCGCGTTTCGTTCGCGGACAGGAGCTTCAAGGCCCAGTTCGATTCGCTCTATTACGCGAACGAGCTGCGGCATCTCGCCGAGTATTTCGACGGCGCCTCGCTCGGCGCCTTCGACCTTCGTCTCGAGCTCATGGGCGGCGTCGTCGCGCTCGACCGGAGCGAGGCGTACTACGGCGACAGCAAGCTCTGGAAGGAGCGGATGGCGGAGATTCTCATCAAGGTCGTGCTCGAGCGCGACGACGCCGTGGATTTCGGCCGGTACGACGCCGTCGCCGTCATCCACGCCGGCGCCGGACGGGAGACCGATTTCAACGACGATTCGCGCTCTCAGATCTACTCGGGGTTCGTCAATCCGGAGGAGATGGCGGAGGCCCTCGCGGACACGCTCGGCACTCCCGGGGTTCCCACGAACGACGGCGCTCCCGGAGACACGCTCTTCCTCGACAACCTCATGGTCTGGCCCGA
>DHHN01000024.1:0-5185 GCA_002403295.1 bacterium UBP1_UBA4771
TCCCCGTCACCGTTCTCTTCTACGGGTCGTTCTTGCCGCTTCACGGCGCGGAGACGATCGTGGAGGCGGCGCATCTTCTGCGGCGCGAGCCGGTGCGTTTCGTCTTCGTCGGCGCGGGACAGACGCACGGGGCGGCGGTCCGCGGGGCGGCCGGGTTGCCGCCGGAGAGGGCGGAGTTCCGGCCGCCCGTCCCGCCGCGCGAGCTTCCGGGCGTCGTCGCGTCGGCCGACGTCGTGCTCGGCGTCTTCGGCGTGACGCCGAAAACGGGAATGGTCGTTCCGAACAAGGTCTTTCAGGCGCTCGCGGTCGGGAGGCCCGTGGTCACGGCCGATACGCCCGCCCTGCGCGAGATCCTGCGGGGCGGGGAGCATCTCCTCGCCGTCCCCGCGGGAGACGCCCATGCGCTCGCCGCCGCGATCGCGCGTCTCGCCGCCGACGCAACCCTGCGCGAGGCGCTCGGCCGCGCGGGGGGCGCGTACGTGCGCGCCGAGTTCAACACGGCGCGGATCGGGGAGCGCTGCGCCGCCCTGTTCCGGGAGGCTGGATTGTCATGAGGGTGCTTCTCGCGAACGGCGAGCCCGGGTTCAGGGGCGGGGAGCATCAGACGATCGCGCTCGCGCGGGGGCTCGCCGCGCGCGGATGCGAGGTCGCGATCGCGTGCCGGGCGGGCGCTCCGACGGCGGCCCGCGCGGCGCTCGAGGCGATCGAGTGCCGGACCTTCGCGTTCGAGCGGTGGCCCGCCCGCACGCCCGCCGCCCTCGCGCGTTTCATCTCGCTCTGGCGTCCCGGCGTCTGCCACGCGCTGACGGCCGGCGCGCATACGCACCTGTGGCTCGCCCGCGCCGCGGTTCCGTCGCCCCCGCCGCTCGTCGTTTCGAGACGCGTGGCGTTCGGAATCCCGCCGACGCCGTTTTCGCTCCTGAAATACCGGCGGGGCGTGGCTCATTTCATTCCCATATCGCGGGCGGCCGCGGAGAGCCTCGCGCGCATCGGCGTCCCCGCCGGGAAGATGACGATCGTTCCGAGCGGCGTCGATACGGCGCGATTCGCGCGCCCGGAAGGCGGAGCGGCGAGGAGGGCGTGGGGTGTCGCGGCCGACGAGTTCGTCATCGGGTCCGTCGCCGCGTTCGAGGCCGAGAAGGGCCTCGCGACGCTCGTCGACGCCGCGGCGGCGATGCGCTCCCGCGGCCTCGCCGCGAGATTCGTGCTCGTCGGCGACGGGAGTCTCGGCCCGCGCCTCGCGGAACGCGCCGCCCGCGCGGGACTCGGGGAATCCGTGATCCTCGCGCGACGGGACCGCCCGCTCGAGGAGACGCTCGGCGCATTCGATCTCTTCGCGCTCCCGTCTCTCGAGGAGGGGCTCTCGACCGCTCTGCTCGCCGCGATGGCCGCGGGACTCGCCGTCGTCGCGAGCGAAACGGGGGGAATTCCCGAGGCGGTTTCTCCCGAGTGCGCGATCCTCGTTCCGCCGGGGGACGCCGAATCGCTCGCCGCGGCGCTCGCGAGGCTCATGGAGCGTCCGGATCTGCGCGCGCGGATGGGGGAGGCGGGAAGGGCGAGGGCCGCGCGTTTCGACATCTCGGCGACGGTCGAGCGAACGCTCGAAATATACCGGGAGGTCGCGGGCGCGCGGCTCGAGACGGGCTCCTGACGGCCGAAGCGGGCGATTTCCGAGCGAGCGTGCACGGCAATTGCATCGCTTATGCAGGGGATCGACGCGGAGGGATGGGCGGGTCGGACATGCAAATGTGCAACACACATAATGGAAATGGGATGCATCTATGACTGAAAGTAAAATATTATATCATGCGCGCCGGTCAATCGCCGCCGCGACCCTTGTATCCGTCCTCATATTAGGGCAATCGATGGTTTGGAGCGCGGCGGCGGGGCAGGAAACGCCGGGCTCCCGGGAGCCGCAGAGCGGCGCGGCCGCCTCCGATCCGCGGCTCGAGGGCTTCAAGCTCGTGCACCGTTTTCCCGAGATCGTGCCCTACGGGGAGGGGGAGCTTCTCACGTTCGCCATACAGTACGGTCTCATATATGCGGGAGACGCGACGCTCGAGGTGAGAAACATCGCGATGCTCGACAGCGTCCGGGCGTATCACGTCATCTCGACGGCGCGGACGAACAAAGCCTTCGACCGCATATTCAAGGTTCGCGACCGTCACGACTCCTTCGTGGACTACGACAACCTCTACAGCCTGCGCTTCGAGAAGCACCTTCGCGAGGGGAAATTCAAGAGGGACACGAAGGTCATCTTCGATCAGAAGGCGCATGTCGCGATCTACGCGGACAAGCGGGTTCCCATTCCGCCGAACACGCAGGATATCCTGAGCGCTCTCTACTACGCGAGAACGCTTCGGCTCGATGTCGGCGAGGCGATCGCGATGGCCAATCACACCGACGGCAAGAACTATCCGATCTTCATAAAGGTGCTTCGCCGCGAGCGGGTCAAGGTGCCGGCGGGAGAGTTCGATTGTCTCGTCGTCGAGCCGGTGCTCCAGACGACGAGCATTTTCGAGAACAAGGGCAAATTGACAATATGGGTAACGGATGATACGGTCAAAATGCCGGTGCTGCTCCGCTCGAAGGTCGTCGTCGGCGCCTTCGAGGCGGTGCTCAAGGAGTATCGCCTGAGCGGCGACGAGCATCGCGTGATCGAGCGAAGGGACGTCCCCGCGAGTGCCCAGTGATTTCGAAGAGATCGATCTCTCCCGCGTCCGGACGAACTCCATCCGCGAGCGAGGGAGCGTCGTGACGATCCGCGATTTCGGCGACCCCGCCGCCGGGGGTGCGTCGGCGCGCGGGCGGGGCGGGCCCCCGGCGGCGGACGCCGCGCGCGGGATCGAGGAGCTGGCGCGCGCGATCCGTGAAAGCGCCGCGGCGAAGGATCGGGAGATCGTCTGGATGATGGGGGCGCACGTCGTCAAGTGCGGCCTCTCGCGATACGTGATCGATCTCATGCGCAGCGGGTACGTCACCGCGGTCGCCATGAACGGTGCGGCCGCGATACACGATTTCGAGATCGCCTCGTTCGGGGAGACCTCCGAGGACGTCGCGAGGAATCTCGAGCGCGGCGTTTTCGGATTCGCGCGGGAGACGGCCGACGGGTGCTTCGAGGCCGTCCATCGAGGGAGGAGCGAGGGGCGGGGGCTCGGCGAGGCGCTCGGGCGCGCCCTGGAGGACTCGCGCGCGCCGCACGCGGCGTACAGCGTGCTCGCCGCGGCGAGCCGCCTCGGCGTCCCCGCGACGGTGCACGTCGCGATCGGCACCGATATCCTGCACCAGCATCCCGCGTTCGACGGCGCCGCCTGGGGCGAGCTCTCGGCGCGCGATTTCCGGATTCTCGCCTCGCGGATCGAGCGGCTCGGGCGCGCGGGAGGGGTCGCCGTCAACGCCGGCTCCGCCGTCATCTGTCCCGAGGTCTTCCTCAAGGCCTTCAGCGTCGCGCGCAACCTCGGCGCGCCGTTCGACCGGCTCGTCACGGCGAACCTCGACATGATCCAGCATTACCGGCCTCGCACGAACGTGCTCGCGCGCCCCTCCGGCTTCGGGGGCGCCTCGATCGCGATCACGGGACGGCACGAGGTCGTGATTCCGCTTCTCCATTCGTTCATCGTCTCCTGAGCGCGCGGGGCGGGCGCGCCGGGTCGCATGTGAAGCCGCCCGAGCCGTGGAACTGTCCGCCGAAAAAGGGAGCGCCGCCTGCCGACGGAGAGCGGCGCTCGCGCTCGCCGCCGTCGTGCTGACGGCGGCGGCCGCCCGGATGCTCTTTTGCTTCGAGATCGTCGGATTTCACGCGCCGCTGCGGGGCGACGAGGTGGACTACCACGCGCTCGCTTCGTCTCTCGCCGCGGGGGGCGGCTTTGCCGGGGGCGGGGGCGAGCCGACCGCCGGGAGGCCGCCGCTGTGGCCCCTCGCGCTCGCGGGGGCGTACCGGCTCGCCGGCCCGCGGCCGGAGACCGGACGGCTCCTCGCGATCCTTCTCGGAACGCTCGTCGTGCCGCTCGTGTACGTGGCGGCGAAGCGCGTCTTTCCCGGGCGCCGCGGCGTTCCGTTCCTCGCCGCCCTGCTCGCCGCCGCGAATCCGTCGCTCATCTTCTTGAGCTCGTACCTTCTCGCGGAGAATCTCTGCATCGTCCTGATGCTCGCCGCCGTCGCGGTTCTCTCGGGCGGCGCGCGGGACGGGCGATCGCCCGGTCCCGTTCTCCTCGCGGGAGCCCTCTTCGGGCTCGGGAGCCTGGCGCGGCCGACGCTTTTCCCCGTGGCTCTCATCGCGGCGGCGGGGGCGCTTTTCGCCGGGACGGGGGGAACTTCGTCCCGCCTCTCGCGCGCGGCCCTATTTTGCGCGGGCCTCGCCGCGGCGTGCTCGCCGTGGGCGATCCGCAACGAGGTCCGCCTCGGCGCGCCCGTGCTCTTCACGACGCACGGCGGCATCACCTTCTACCAGGGGAACAACCCGCTCGTCCGGGACGAGCCGGCATATCGCGGGGGGGTGGCGCCCATCGCCGCCCTGCCGGGTTGGGGGGGGATCCTCGAGAAAGAGGGCGAGATCGCGCGGGATCGCGAGGCATGGCGTCTCGGCAGGGCGTTTCTCGCCGAAAACCGATCGGCCGTCCCGCGCATGGCGCTCTGGAAGTTCGTCCGCTTCTGGCGCCTCGGCGCGGAGTCGGGGCTCTCGGGCGTGAAAAGCGGATGGTGGTGGGACAGGGGGCGCGTCCTCGGCAGGGCCGCGAGCTCGATCGACGTCGTCTTCGTCTATTCGATCGTCGCGATACCGCTCTTTCTCGCCGGTCTCCTCGTCTCGGCGCGGGAGGCGCGGCGACTCCTCGTGCTCCACGCGATCGTCGTCGTGCATACGGCGACGGCGCTCGTATTCTACGGCTCGCTGAGATCCCGCGCGCCGGTCGAGCCGGTCATCGCGATATTCGCCGCGTTCGGCCTCGCGCGCCTCTTCGACATCGCCCGCCGCCGCGCTTCCTGAAAAATTCGTTGACCTCCCGGCATGATTTGGCTATTCTACCAAATATGATAACATCGCGAAGGGGGAACCGTATGACGAGCAGGGAGCAATCGCTCCGCGTCGCGAAGGCGAGGGCCCTGAAGGCCCTCGGGCACCCGACGCGGCTGTTCATGATCGAGGAGCTGAGCAAGGGCGAATGCTGCGTGTGCCGGCTCGTCGAGC
>DHHN01000024.1:5276-10326 GCA_002403295.1 bacterium UBP1_UBA4771
TCAAGGAGAACGCCGGGGCGTACGCGAAGCTTGCGCGCTGACATCCGGGGCCGATCGGCGGGCCGGGCGCGGGGCGGGAGGATTTCCGAATGAGATGGACGGATGAGTGGAAGAAGCTCGTGCTCATGGCGGCGGTCTTTCTCGCGTGCTTCTACCTTCCGGTCGGCACCCATCGATTCGACAACGCGGTCGTCGAGGCCTTCGAGCTCGTCAAATGGTACGCGCGCGAGCACGTGCTGCTGTGCCTCATCCCGGCGTTTTTCATCGCGGGCGCCATCGCGGTCTTCGTCAGTCAGGCCTCCGTCATGAAATACCTCGGCGCGCGCGCGAACAAGGCGCTCGCGTACGGGGTGGCCTCGGTTTCGGGAACGGTCCTCGCGGTCTGCTCGTGCACGGTGCTGCCGCTCTTCGCGGGGATATACAGGATGGGGGCGGGTCTCGGGCCCGCCACGGCCTTTCTCTACTCGGGGCCCGCCATCAACGTGCTCGCCGTCGTCCTCACCGCCCGCGTGCTGGGCTTCGAGATGGGCGTCGCCCGCGCGGCGGGCGCGGTCGTCTTCAGCGTCGTCATCGGCGTGTCGATGCATCTTGTGTTCCGCCGGGAGGAGGAGGCGAAGGCCGCGGCGCAGGCGGCGATGCCCGAGCCCGAGACGAAGCGGCCCCTCTGGAAGAACGCGCTCTATTTCGCGGTGATGGTGGGGATCCTCGTGTTCGCCAACTGGGGGAAACCCGCCGAGGCGACGGGCGCGTGGGCCGCTCTCCACGGCGCGAAATGGATCGTCACCTCGCTCTTCGCCGCGGCGCTCGGCGTCATGCTGATCTTCTGGTTCGAGGTCGCCTGGTGGAAAACGGCCGCGACCGCCGTGTCCGTCGCCGTTCTCGCGCTGCTCTTTCCGGGCCGGCCGCTCGTGCCCTTCGCGGCCGGCGTCGTCGGGATCTCCATCTTCACGAGCACCGGCGGGGGAGAGACCTCGGAATGGTTCTCTTCCACGTGGGGGTTCGCGAAGCAGATTCTGCCGCTCCTCCTCATGGGGGTGCTCGTCGCCGGGGCGCTCCTCGGCCGCGTGGGGCACGAGGGCCTGATACCCTCGTCGTGGGTCGCCCGGGCCGTCGGCGGCAATTCCCTGTCCGCCAATTTCTTCGCCTCCTTCGCGGGGGCGTTCATGTACTTCGCCACCCTGACGGAGGTGCCGATTCTGCAGGGGCTCATCGGGAGCGGCATGGGCAAGGGGCCGGCCCTCGCGCTGCTGCTCGCGGGGCCGGCGCTGAGCCTGCCGAACATGCTCGTCATCAGGAGCATCCTCGGAACGAGGAAGACCGTCGTGTTCGTTTCTCTCGTGATCGCGATGGCGACGCTCAGCGGCATGCTGTACGGAGCGATCGCGCGATGATGGAATGGAAGGAGGCGCGGTGATGAAGATACAGATTCTCGGCACCGGCTGCCCGAAGTGCAAGACCCTCATGGCCAACGCCGAAGAGGCGGTCAGGACGCTCGGCGTCGAGGCGCGGATCGAAAAGGTCGACAAGATCGCGGAGATCATGCGATTCGGCGTGATGATCACCCCCGCCCTCGTGGTGGACGGAGAGGTCAAGGCCGCGGGCAAGGTCCTGTCGGCGGCCCAGATCGAAGCGTTGCTGAAATGAATCCCGGAACCCGGCGGCTCGCCGGAAAGGAGTTATGGATGAACAGTCGGATCGCCGTCGCGGCGGCGCTGGCTATCGCGCTCTTCACGGGGATCGCATGCTCGCAGGACAAAAAGGACGCCGCCGCCGGGAGAGAGACGCGGGTCCGCGGCGGAAAGACGGCCGGCGAGGCGCCGGGCGCGGATACATCGACCACGCGGGACGATACGTACGTCGTCACGTTCATCGAGCTCGGCTCGGATCGATGCATTCCCTGCAAGAAGATGCAGCCGATCATGAAGGAGATCGAAAAGGAGTACGCCGGAAAGGTGAGGGTCGTCTTCCACGACATATATACGCCGGCGGGAAAGCCGTACGCGCAGAAATACGGCATCCGGATCATACCGACGCAGGTCTTTCTCGACAAGGACGGCAAGGAGTACTTCCGCCACGAGGGGTTCTTTCCGAAGGACGATCTCGTGAAGGTTCTCGAACAGAAGGGCGTGCGGCGATGACCTCCCTTTTCGAGCGCCTCGCCGGAGCGCTGCAGGCCGGGCCGCTCGTCGCGCTCGTCGCGTCGGCGGTGTGGGGTGTCCTGAGCATCCTTCTCAGCCCGTGCCACCTCTCGAGCATCCCGCTCATCGTCGGGTTCATCGACGGGCAGGGGATCGTCACGAAGAGGCGCGCGTTCGCGCTCTCCGGTCTCTTCTCCCTCGGCATCCTCGCGACGATCGCCCTGATCGGCGCCGTCACCGGGATGATGGGCCGCCTCATGGGGGACGTCGGGAAGACGGGAAACTATTTCGTCGCCGCGATCTT
Source organism: bacterium UBP1_UBA4771 (assembly GCA_002403295.1). Lineage (GTDB taxonomy): Bacteria > Krumholzibacteriota > Krumholzibacteriia > Krumholzibacteriales > Krumholzibacteriaceae > SSS58A. Next base: position 7,719 of record DHHN01000024.1, read on the forward strand.
TTTCGTGATCGGCCTGCACCTGCTCGAGGTCATCACGATTCCGTTTCTCGGAGCGGCGAACCAGCCGAGGATGAAGAGAAAGGGAGCGCTCGCGGCGCTCCTCATCGGGCTCGCCTTCGGCGTCGCTCTCGGCCCCTGCACCTTCGCGTACATGGCGCCGATGCTCGCCGTCGCCTTCAGCGTGGCCTCCGCGAAGCCGGTCCTCGCCGTTTCGCTCGTTCTCTTCTACGCCATCGGCCACTGCGGCGTGATCGTGCTCGCGGGCACCTTCACGAGCATGGTGCAGCGGTATCTCAACTGGAACGAGCGCTCGAAGGGCGCCGTCGTTCTCAAGAAGGCGTGCGGTGCCCTCGTCATTCTCGGCGGCGTGTATCTCATCTGGAGCGCGCGCTGACCGCCTCGATCGCCGTTTTCGCGGTTGACAACCCCCCCCCGATTGTGGTACCATGGATTCCGGAATAGGAGGGACCTAGAGAGCGTTTGCTATAGGAATTCGCTTTGGAGCTTTCGAGAGGCGTTCCGCCCGCTTTAAAGTGACGTTTCTATTGCAAACGTTCTCTTTATGCCCGGGCGGAAGACTCCGCCCGGGTTTCTCATTTATGGAGGCGCACCATGGCTGGGTCCCCTGAGATGCAAGAAGCGATCTGCAGCAAGGAGCCCGTCGCGAGCATCATCGAGCTCAACCCGTCGCGTCCGAGCAGGGTCTACGCGGCGCTGAAGCGTCTGACGGACATCGCGGTCGCCGGGTTCCTGCTCGTGCTCTTCCTGCCGATCATCCCGGTCGTCGCCATTCTCATCCGCCTCGATTCGCCCGGCCCTATCTTCTTCAAGCAGAAGCGGATCGGAAAAGACGGCAAGACGTTCAATTTCTACAAGTTCCGTTCCATGGTCCCGGGGGCCGAGAGCGTCATAGACGCGCTTCGTCCGCTGAGCGGCGTCGACGGCCCCGTTTTCAAGATAAGAGAAGATCCGCGGATCACCCACGTCGGCAGATTCCTCCGCAGGTCGAGTCTCGACGAGCTTCCCCAACTCCTGAACGTTCTTCGGGGAGAGATGAGCATCGTCGGGCCCCGGCCGAACCTCCCCTCCGAGGTCTCCCAATACCTCCCCTGGCAGCGCAGGCGCCTCGATGTGACGCCGGGTATCACCTGCTTCTGGCAAATCGCGGGCAGGAGCCACATCGGGTTCCAGGAATGGATGCGTCTCGATCTCGAGTATGTCCGTAAAAGAAGCTACGTTACGGATCTCAAGATCATGATGCAGACCATCCCGGCGGTCATAGCCAGGAAGGGGGCCTACTAGGCTCGAGCGGCACGCATCTTGCTTTTTATAGAAATTGACAGAGTGTATCCATTTTCATAAAGTGGTTCTAATTGTGCGCGGTTACGACATGCCGGCGCGGGAGAAAGGGTTCTTGATGCAGGGGTCGGGTTATCGCGGTGCGAGGCTCGCGTGCGCGGCGTGCGCGGCGGCGCTCGTCCTCTGCGGATGCGGCGGAGGAAACAGGCTCTTCACCAACCGGGAGGGGCTCGTCGAGAGCGGGACCCTCGAGCTCGACAGCATACCGCTCGCTCCGGAGGAGGATGAGTACGTCATCGGCCACGGGGACGAGCTCGAAATCGTGTTCACCTTCAATCGCGAGTTCAACCGGAACGAAATATCCGTGCGCCCCGACGGGCGGATCACGATCCCCCTCGTGGGCGATATAACGGCCGCGGGAATGACCCCGTCGATGCTCGACTCCGTCATCACCTCGCGCTACGCGGAGTTCCTCCGCGACCCGGACGTCAGCGTGATCGTCAGACGATTCGCCCGGCAGGTCGTGTACGTGCTCGGCGAGGTATTGACGCCGGGCGGATATCCCTACGAGCGGGGCATGACGCTTCTTTCCGCCCTCGCTCTCGGCCGCGGGCCGATGCCGAGGAGCGGCTCGAACGGAGTGCTCATCATACGGAAGATCGGCCCCGCGCACGTCGTCGGCATCCAGATCGATTACGGGGACGTCGCCGACGGCAAGCGGTTCGATCTCAACGTGCCCCTGCAGGCCGGGGACATCGTCCTCGTTCCGAAATCCCGGGTCGGCAAGGCGCAGGATTTCACTTCCATCCTCTACGATATCCTGAGCAAGCCGATGGANNATTATTACCGGCGGATAGGGAACTTCTGATGGCGAGCGGCGCGGAAGGCATCGGCGAGGTACGGCGGGAATCGACCGTAAAGGACTTCCTCGAGGTCGTTTTCCGTCGCAAATGGGTCATCGCCGGGATCGTGGCGGTCGCGGTCGTCGTCACCGTCATCATGACGCTGCGGCAGCCCGCGATGTACGAATCGACCGCCAAGATGCTCGTGCGGCGCGGCGAGGCGCCGGGCGTCTTCGACGGCAGCATACGCACCCTCACCTGGGAAGAGGAGATCTCCTCGCAGATCGAGATGATAAAATCCCAGGTCGTCGTCGACGCCGCGAGGAAGCTGCTCCCGCGGTTCCTCGGGGATGATCCCCGCGTCTCGCAGCCGATCGTGCTCGGCAGGGTCAACGCCGGGGTGGTCTCGACGTCGAACGTCATCTGGGTCACCTACAATTCCGGCGACCCGAGGTTCTGCAAGGCGG
>DHHN01000024.1:10405-12153 GCA_002403295.1 bacterium UBP1_UBA4771
CGCTCCTGCAGGAATGGGACATCGTCGATCTCACGATCCAGCGCCGGAATCTCCTCGATCGCCTGTCGGTGTACGAGAGCAACCTCAACACGGCGATCCTCGACCGGGTCCGGCTCGAGACGGTCATCGCGAGTCTCGAGCGGCTCCGCGCGAGCACCGTCGAGGAGCTCGCGGCGGCCTCGAGCGGGCTCACCGATTCCCAGATCGAAGCGGCCGTCATCTCGAATCTCCGCGTCAAGATCCATGCGCTCGCGATGCAGGAATCCGAGCTCGCGGCGAAGTTCACCGACCGCAACCCCGAGCTCCTGCGCGTCCGCAGCCAGATCGAGGACGTCCACGCGATGCTCTCGAAGGAAGTGGACACGCAGATTCTCATGAACCGCATGCAGCTCGACGTGCTCGCGGAACGCGAGGGCACGATCCGCGGCCTCGTCGGCGAGCTCGCGGCGCAGCGGGAGGCGTATCCGCGCAAAGAGGTGGAGCTCGAGCGCGTCCAGTCGACGCTCGCGAAGCTCCAATCGACGTACGAGGACGTGGTCGACCAGCACATGTCCGCGCGGATCAAGGTCGCGAGCAATCCGGAATGGACGATCACGATCCTCAACCCGGCGAGCGACGCGTACCGGAAGAAGACGCGCGATTACGTGCGCATGGCGCTCGGGCCCATCTTCAGCCTCGTCGTCGCGCTCGGACTCGCCTTCTTCGTGGACAACCTCGACCATTCGATCAAGAGCATCGCGGAGGCCGAGGAGACGCTCGGGCTTCCGGTGCTCGCCAATTTCCCCGAGACGATGAGGAAATGACGGACGACCATGTACGAGGAATTCTTCGGGTTCAAGGAGCTGCCGTTCAACGTGACGCCCGACCCGCGTTTCCTCTACCGGAGCGTGAGCCATCGCGACGCGCTCGCGTACGTCACCTACGGGGTCTTCCAGCGCAAGGGATTCATCGCGATGACCGGCGAGGTGGGGGTCGGCAAAACGACGATCGTCGGCGCGTTCATCGATCTCTTCGAGCCCTCGCTCGAGGTCGCCTTCGTCTTCTCGACGAGGTTCCCCTTCGACCAGCTCCTCTTCCTCATCTGCAAGGATTTCGGGCTCGAGGCCGACGGGCTCAACAAGGCGCAGATGCTGCTGCTCCTGAACGAGTTCCTCATCCGGCAGAACGAGGACAACCGGAACGCCGTTCTCATCATCGACGAAGCGCAGAACCTGAGCCCCGACGTGCTCGAGGAGCTTCGCATGCTCTCGAACCTCGAAACGCGCGACCGCAAGCTTCTCCAGATCATGCTCGTCGGGCAGCCCGAGCTCGAGACGCTGCTCAACATGAACGAGCTCCGGCAGCTTCGCCAGCGCATCCCGGGCATCTGCCGCATTTCGATGCTCGATCGCGAGGACGTGGAGAGCTATATCCGCTACCGTCTCGACGTGGCGGGGCGGCGCGGCAACGCGGTTCATTTCACGTCCGATTCGTTCGACGAGGTGTTTCATTACTCCAGCGGCATTCCCCGCCTCATCAATATTCTCTGCGACCGGGTGCTCCTCGTCGCGTACGTGGCCAACACGCGCGTCGTCGACGGCCGCCTCGTGCGGGAGGGAATCCGGGAGCTCGAATCGCCGGGGATGTCGTCCGGCAAGCACCGGGCCGCGAAGCCGCGCGCCTAGCGCGCCCGCGGCGATCGGGGGGTTCTTCATGAGCAAGATATACGACGCGCTTCGAAGGGCCGAGCGGGATCGCGGCCGGCAGCG
>DHHN01000024.1:12265-16364 GCA_002403295.1 bacterium UBP1_UBA4771
GAAGGGACGACGACGATCGTCGCCTCGCTCGCGCGGGTCCTCTCGCTCAGCGATACACAGAAGATACTGCTCGTCGATTGCGCGATCCGGAATCCCTCGCTCCACCGCCTCTTCGGCGCGCGCAACGAGAACGGCATCATCGAGTACCTCTCGGGGCGCGCCCCGCTCGCCGACGTCCTGAAAACGGTCGACGACGGGGTGCTCGATCTCGTGACGGCGGGCTCGTGCGAGGACGCGGACGCGTTGCAGCCGCTCTTCGATTCGGACGCCTTCGGCCTGTTCCTCAAGGAAGCGGCCGCCCGTTACGACTACGTGCTCGTCGATTCCTCGGCGGTGCTCGAATCGCCCGAAACGCCCCTCATCGGCTCGCGTGCCGGCGGGATCGTCCTCGTCGTCCACGCGGCGAAGACGCGGCGCGAGGTCATCAAGCGGGCGATGCTGATGATGCAGAAGCTCGGCGGCGCGTTCATCGGCACCGTCCTCAACAGGAAAAAGTATTACATTCCCGAGCGCATCTACCGACGGGTGTGACACGCACCGTGACCCGATCCCGCGATTGGTGGCAGCAGAGATCTTCGGCGTTCCTCGATTCCTGCGCGCTTCTCATCGAGGATCGCATCGGCGCGAACCGTCTCGGCGGCGTCGTTCTCTGCGGAAGCTTCGCGTCGGGCGACGAGTCGATCGTTCTCGAAACCGAGCCGCCGATCCTCCTCTCCGACGTCGATCTCGCCGTCGTCGTCGATTCCCTCGAAGATCTCGAGCGCTGGGGGCTGCGCCGGGCCGAGCTCGGCGCCGCCTGCGAAGCGCTTCTGCCGGAGATCCGCTTCGCCGGAAGAGTGGACGCCGGGATCATGGTGCGGCGCGATCTTCGCGCGCTTCCCGCGCGTCCCGGCGTTCTCGACATGAAGAGCGAGGGGCGCGTGTTGCGGGGGAGCGGCGAAACGCTCGCGGAGATCCCTTCTTACGGGGCGGGGGATATTCCGGCCCGGGAGGCGGTGATTCTCGTCGAGAACCGGATCGCCTCGCTCCTCGGCCTCGCCGGCGCCCCGGCGGAGCCCGCGGGAGGCGAATGGTACCGCTTCCGGTACGAGATCGCGAAGACGTACACGGATATCGCGGCGGCGGCGCTCTCGCTCGCGGGCTCGTACCGGGCGGGATACGCCGAGCGCGCGAGGATCGTCGCGGCCGCCCCGCGGGACGGCCGCTCGCTCGCCGGACGGCTCGTCGACGCGCCGCTCGCCGCGCGCATCGAGTCGTGGACGCGCTTCAAGGTCGCGCCGTCGCGCGGCGCCGCGGCGGCCGGGGGAAACGCCGTTGCGGCGGGAGCGCTCTGGGAGGAAGCGGCGCGGGACATCGACCGCTTTTTGACGCTCGCCGCCTCCTTCGCGGCATGCGGCGAAGAGGGGCTTCGGCGCCCCGCGACGGCCGGGAAGCTCGCGAAAGCGGGGAGGCGGGCGGGAGGGCCGCGCGAACGTTTGAGAAGCTGGCGGGGATATCTCGGCCGCCTCGGCGCGGGCCGCGCGCTCGCCATCGCGCTCTCGCGCGGCGCGGGAATGCTCGCGGCGTTTCCGGACGACGTGATACGCGAGCACGCCGCGAGATTGCTCGCGCACCGCGTGCGGCGGGGGGCGGATTCCCCCGTCGAACGGCCGCCCGCGGGCTTTCCGTATCGCGCCTCCTCGTGGCGCGAGGCCGCCGCCGAGCTCTCCGCCGCGTGGCACGAGAACGTGTTCGGCCGCGAAAGGGCGTAGGAAATGATCGATCGCACCATCGTCATCCTGATAGACGCCCTCGGGTTCGCGCTCTGCCGGAACCGCGGGTTCGCGCCGGCGGGTCTCGATCATCGGGCGAGGATCCGGACGGTGCTCGGATTCAGCCAGGCGGCGCTCGCGACGATATTCACCGGCCTCGCTCCGGCCGAGCACGGGCTGTGGATGATGTACTCGTTTCGCGAGGAGGGCGGGCCCCTCCGGTGGGTGCGGATCCTGCCGCGATCCGTATCGGCGCGGCGGCGCTGGCTGAGAAGGCTCATGGCCTGGAACCTGCGCCGCGTGCACGGCGTGCGGGGCTACTTCAGTCTCTACGACGTTCCGCGCGAGGTGCTTCCGTACGTCGACATTCCCGCGCGCGGGGACATCTTCGCCCCGGGAGGCGCGGCGCCGGCGCGAACGATATTCGATCGTCTCGCGGAGGAGGGGATCCCGTACCGCGTGTGGGATTACCGCTCGGACGAGGAGCGTTCCTTCGCGGAGCTCGAGGAGGCGGCGGCGGGCGGCCGGGAGCGATTCCTGCTCCTCTACGCCGCCGGGCTCGATTCCGATCTTCACCGGTTCGGCAGCGGCGACGGGCGCGTGGCGGCGCGCCTCGAGGGGTACCGCCTGCTCATCGAGCGGGTCGCCGGCGCCGCGCGGCGCTCGGGAGGCGCGCGGATTCTCGTGCTCGGCGACCACGGCATGTGCGACGTCCGCTCGAGGATCGACGTCATGTCGCGCGCGAGCGGTCTCGGCCTCTCGATCCCCGGCGAATACATACCGTTCTACGACTCGACGATGGCGCGTTTCAGGACGTTATCGGCGCCGGCGCGGCGGCGTCTCGAGGATCTCCTCGCCGACGTTCCGGGCGGCCGCGTGCTCGGGGACGACGAGATGCGCTCGCTCGGCGCGGGGGGCGCCGGGGGGCGGTTCGGCGACGTCGTGTATCTCGCCGATCCGGGCGTCGTCATCTCGCCGAGCCACATGGGCGAGGGGAGGGTCGCCGCCATGCACGGCTACCACCCCGACACGGAGGAGATGCACAGCGTCATGCTGGCGAACGAGCCGCTTCCCGGCCGCGAGCTGGAGCTCGCCGCCGTCGCCGGCACGATCTATCCCGGGTTCGTTCCCGGCGTGGAGGGGGCGCCGTGACGATCGAGAAGGTCGCCCGCGCGATGCCGTGGAGCCTCGGCGCCCGCATGCTCGCGTTCGCCGCGGGATTCGCGGGCAACATCGTCATCGTCCGGTCGCTCGGCGCCGTCGGCTGGGGCACGTTGAGCGTGCTGCGAACGATACTCGGCTTCGCGATCGTGCTCGTCATGCTCGGTCTCGACGCCGCGCTCGTGAAGTTCATACCGCTGCTGCGGGTGAGCGGCGGTCTCAAGGGATTCTTCAAGACGTTCCGGGGGCTCGTCGTCCTGCAGCTCTCCGTGTGGGTCGTCCTCATCGCCGCCGCGCATTTCGGAAGCGGCGCGGCGGCCCGTCTCTTCGGGGACGGTTCGGCGCGGTTCGGCCTGTATCTCCAGATAGCCCTCGCGCTCGCGATCTTCGAGATCTTTCTCCAGCTTCTCTCGAACACGCTCCAGTCCTTCTACGAGACGAGGCGGATCGCCGCCGGCGTCGCCTGCGGCAACGCGCTCTACATCGCGCTCCTCATCGTCGTGCTTCGCGCCGGCTACGGCGTCGTCGGGGTGCTCTCGGCGGCGGCGGCGTCCAATCTCTGCATCGCGCTCGTGCTCGCGCCGCGGGCCGCCGGGCTCGCCGCCGCGGCGACGAGCGGGCCCGGGCCGTCGGCGGCCTCGGTGCTGCGGTTTTCGCTCCCCTTCGTCGTGACCGGCATTCTCAACCAGATCGTGTGGCGTCAGTCGGAGGTTCTCTTTCTCGGGCATTTCAGGGGAGCCGCGGAGGCGGGCTACTTCAGCCTCGCCTACCGGACGCCGCAGCTCCTCCTCGAGTTCGTTCCCCTCACCGTCTATCCTCTCATCATGGCGGGGTCCTCCGAGGTCTTCGCCCGCGACGAGCGCAACCTCGCGCGGGCGGTCGATCTCTATTACCGGCTCCTGTACCTTCTCGTCGTACCCGTCGCCGCCTTCGGGTTCGCCTTCGCGAGACCCCTCGTTCCGATCCTCTATGGATCGGAAATGATTCCCGCTGCGTCACTTACGCAGCTCTTTTTCGTTGTGTTTTCGTACTCCTTTCTCTATACTCCGCTGAGCATGGCGCTGTACGTCATGGGCAAGAGCTGGATCAACATGCTGATATTCTTGTCGTTGGCGATTCTGAACGTGGGGCTCGATCTCCTGCTCGTTCCGCGCTACGGGCTCTGGGGCGCCATGATTCCGGTGCCC
>DHHN01000114.1:0-7410 GCA_002403295.1 bacterium UBP1_UBA4771
CGGGAGGGCATCCTCTTTCTCGTTCTCCCCGCGTTCGCCGGCAGGGAAGCAGCCGTGTTCGCGGCGGTCATCGCGCGAACGGCCACGCTCGCCTCGGAGCTCACGCTCGCGGCTTGGTCGGCGTGCGCGGCGCGGGCGGCGGGAGACTGAGCGGCCGTCCGGACCCGCGGCTTCACATGTCGAGCTTTTTCAGACGATAGAGGATCTGTTCCTGATTGATCCGCATGCGGGCGAACATGTCGAGCACGAAACCGAGGAAGAGGTTCGCCGTGCCGAGCATGACGAGAAACGCTCCCGCGAATCCCGCCCATTTGTGCGGGGTCAGCGCGCCCGTCCGCGTGTAGTGAACGGCGAGATACGCGAAAAGGGCCAAGCCCGCGGCGAAGAGCGCGATCGCGGCGGCGGCGAAGAAGCGGAATGGACGGTAATCCCGATACGTTCTCACGATGATCTTCGTCGTGTAGTACGCGTATTTGAAGAGGTTGGCCGCCACGCGCGAACGCCCGTGGGCGCGCGTCCCCCGCACCTCGAGCGGCACTTCGAGGATCGAAACGCCCTTGAAGGCGAAGTTGAGAAACGATTCCTGCGTGTACGTGTATCTGCCGAACAGATTGAGCTGATCGACCGCGTCGCGGGAGTACGCCCGGAACCCGCACGAAACGTCGTAGAATCGCTGGCCCGCGATGCCGCCGATGAGCCGCGACATGACGCGATTGCCCCAGTACTTGACCCGGCTCATGCGGGGAACGAGGCGCGGATCCTTGAACCGCGACGCCGTCACGAACGCGGCCCGCCCCGCCACGATCGGATCGAGGAGCTTCTCGATATCGGCCGGATTGAACTGCCCGTCGGCGTCCATGTTGACGACGATATCGGCGCCGGTCTCGTGGGCCGCTCGAATGCCGGAGTTGAACGCCGCGCCGACGCCGCGGTTGCGACCGTGCCTCACGATGCGGGCTCCGAGGCGTTCGGCGATCCGCGCGGTCGCGTCGCGCGATCCATCGTCCACGACGACGACGTCGTCGACGTACGGCGGAATGGCCTCCATCGTGGAGGCGATCGTCGCCTCCTCGTTGTAGGCGGGGAGGATCACGCAGATTCGGCTGTTCTTGTACAACGCTCGAGCCTCGTTGGTGCCGCGGGAAATGCCCGGTAGATTATCGTTATTGTAGCGCCTCGGACCCCGCGAATCAACGGATATCATGTTTCCGGTGGCGGCGTTGACGCCGAAACTCTTTCGGGATATAGTCGCCGCATGCTCGAGTCCGCAACGAACGCTCCATCCCGGCGCGCGGCCCGCCGGCTCGTCGTGCCGGTTATCCTCGCCGCCATTCTCCTCCTCGCCCTCGGCGCGAGACTTCATTACGCGCTCGCCTGCACGGCGGTTCCGGCCGAGAGCGACATGGAATATTACAATGTGATCGCGGAGGGAAGCGGCGTCCCCACCGAGGTGCCGCCCGGGTACCCCCTCTTTCTGCGACTCATATACGCGATCTGGGGGGCGCGCAATTACACGGCGGTGTACGTCGTTCAGGCGGTTTTGAGCGCCGCCACCGTGTTCCTCGTCTTTCTCGTGACGCGAACCGTCGCGAACGCGCGAGCGGCGCTCTTCGCCGCGGGGATCGCGGCGGTCTATCCGAGCTTTATCGCGTATGCGCTGACGACGATGACGGAAACCGTCTCGCTGCTTCTCGTTCTTCTCCTGCTCGCCGCCCTCACCCTCCCGCGCAGCGAGCGGACCCGCTCCATTCTTGCGGCAGGGGCGCTCGCCCTGGGATATCTGTTCAAGCCCGCGCTCCTCTTCTTCGCCCCCGGCGTGCTGCTCTCCGCAAAGCGGAAGGCCCTCTTTCTCGTATCGCTCGCCGCGATCGTCGGGCCGGTGCTCGCGTTCGATCTCGTCTCCGGCACCACCGCCCTGCGGGGCGCCCGCGGCTTCTACAGGACGTACAATCCCGCGACGAAGGGCGCGGAAGCCCCCATGGAAAATACGGAGCTCGGAAGAGCCGACCTCGAGGAAAAAACGTACATAGACGGCGGGTTCGACTTTCTCCGACGCAATAAAATGAAAGCCGTCGACATCATATACGGCAAGGCGTCGATCGTCCTCGCCCGCGGGAGCGACCGATTTGTTCTCGGGCCGGTTGTCGGCAAAAGCCACAACGTGTGGATGCTGCTCATGTACGGATTCGTCCCGATCATGATACTTGGCTTCATCGGCATGGCGCGCACGTTCGACAGGAAGGCGCGGCGCATCGCCCTTCCCGTCCTGAGCTACCTCTTTTTCGTCGTTCTCCTCTCCATCTTCAAGACGAGGTATCGGCTGCCGGCGGAGCCGGCGGTGATCGTGTTCGCCGGGATCGCGCTCGACCGCGTCGCCGCGATCCGGATCCCGAGGCCGCGGCTCGCGTGGCTCACGCGCCTCGTCGCGCCGCCCGAATCCGGGCCGGGGGGCCTCGCCGAAGCGGCGCCCGATTCGCCCGACGTCGAAGGGGGACGGCGGAAGGGGTCCTTTCCGTCGCGGCTCCCCGCCGCTTGGGACATTGCGTGTCTTGTGCTGTTCATCGCGCTGGCGCTCAGGCTCTATTTCGCATTTGCCGCCGAGGCGCCGATCAACGCCCGCGAAGCCGCCGCCGCGATCCGGCTCGCCGAAAGCGGCAGACTCGGTTCGGCCGACGCCCCGATTTATCCGATCTCTTTGCGCGGCGTGCACGCGGTTTTCGGAACGGGTTATCGAGCGATCTTCGTCGGCCAGGCGATCCTCGGCGCGGTATCGGTCCTACTGACATATCTTTTCGTATCCGCCGTCGCGGGTCGGAAGGCGGGGATCGCCGCGGGCGCCATCGCGGCCGTCCTGCCCGACATGCTCGTCATGCACCTCCAGCTCTCCCCCGACGCATCCGTGCTTCTTTGCGCGACCGGTCTCATGACGGTCGCGGCGTCTTCGCTCTCCGCTCCGGCGAAGGCGACTCTCTCGGGATTTCTCGCGGGAGCCGGCATCCTGCTCGCTCCGCACTTCGCCTACATCGTCCCGGGGGCGCTCGTCACGCAGCGGCGCTGGAGGCTCTTTCTCCTCGCGCTCGCCGGCACGCTCCTCCCCCACGTCCTTTTCAACGTGGCGCAGCACCGGAGATTGGAACCGGTTTATGTTCCGGCGGCCTACGAGCTCAAGGCATCCGACATCTTCGGCGGAGAAAGGCCATGGGAAGGAGTCAAGCGCATCTATGACAACGCGGCGCTGGCCATCTCGAAGCGATGGGGGGTCGCGTATGATTCCGCGGCCTCTCCGGCGACGCGGGTCAGCAGCTTCGTCTCGGGGTATGGATTCGTCGCGGTCCTCTATCTCGGTCTCGTCGGTCTCGCCCGGTGCCGTTTGCGGGAGCACCGCGCGGTCTTTTTGCCCCCGCTTCTCTACGTGCTGCTCGTTATCGTTCTGTCGAACTTCCAGATGAAGCATCGCCCCGCGTGTCTGCCGGCGATGATCGCATGCGCCGCCATGTTCCTGACGGGTTCATGCAAGGATCGCGCGAGATGAACGGATATCAGAAGGCGATCGCTCTCGGCGCCATCGCGCTCGTCGTATTCCTGCTGCTGTACCCCCCCTGGTACACGGCGATGACGACGGGGCGGCAGAGGATCGATATCAACCGCGGCTACCGCTTCATCAACAACCCGCCGCCCGGCGGGGGGCGTATCGATTATCCGCGATATCTCGGGGCCGTCGGCGCCGCATGCGTCATCGCCGCCCTCGCCATGCTCGAGACGCGACGCGGCGTCCCTCGCCGGGATTCCGACGAGAAGGGCGGGCCGCGGCCGCGCGAATCGCGCTGAGATAAAATATAGAAGACCCCGCTCGAATCGAGCGGGGTCTTCATATCGAGCGAGCGCCTCGACCGATGGCCGGCGCTTCTCAGAAGAGGTTGAAGCACACGACGCGCGGCTCGGTCATCTCCTGCAGGGCGAACTTGATCCCCTCGCGACCGAGGCCGCTTCGCTTCACGCCGCCGAACGGCATCATGTCGATGCGGTAGTCTGACGAGTCGTTCACGACGACGCCGCCGACGTCGAGCTCGCGGATCGCCTTGAAGGCCTTGTTGAGATCCTTCGTGAAGACGCCGGCGTGGAGTCCGAAGTCGACCGCGTTCGCGCGCGCGATCGCCTCGTCGAGATCCTTCACGGGGTAGAGGTTCACCGTCGGCGCGAAGACCTCGTCGACGTCGACCCGGGCGCCCGCGGGCACGTCGGCGAGCACGGTCGGCTCGTAGATCGCGCCCCGGCGCTTGCCGCCCGTGAGCACCTTCGCCCCGGCCTTCACGGCCTCATCGACCCAGCGCTCGATCCTTTTGGCCTCCCCCTCGTTGATCATCGGGCCCATGTCGCAGTCTTCCTCGAGCTTCGGTCCGACCTTGTAGGCGCGGGTGCGCGACACGAAGAGGGTCTCGAAGCGCTTGTAGATCGACTGTTCGACGTAGATGCGCTGGACGCCGATGCAGTTCTGCCCGGCCGCCCAGAAGGCGCCCGAGACGCAATCGTCCACGGCGCGCTTGAGGTCGCAGTCCTCGAGCACGATGACCGGCGTGTTGGAACCGAGCTCCATGCCGATCTTCTTGAGCCCCGCCTTCCTCACGATCGCCTCGCCGGCCTCGGCCCCGCCGGTGAAGCTCACCATGCGGACGCGCGGGTCGGTGACGAGGGCGTCGCCGGTCTTGGCCGCGTAGCCCGTCACGACGTTCAGGACGCCCGGCGGGAGCCCGGACTCGTCGAACGCCTTCGCGAGCATGAGCGCCGAGAGCGGCGTCACGGTCGCGGGTTTCACGACGACGGCGTTCCCCGCGGCGACGGCGGGCCCGACCTTGTGCGCGACGAGGTTCAGCGGATCGTTGAAGGGCGTTATCGCCGCGACGATGCCGATTGGAAACCGGAAATAATACCCGACGCGGTTCTCCGAGCCCGGCCGCGAATCGAAGGGGATCGTCTCCCCCTGGATCCGGCGCGCCTCCTCGGCCGAGATGCGGATCGTGTCGACGCAGCGGGAGGCCTCCTTGCGCGCCTCGCGGATCGTCTTCGATCCCTCGCGCGCGATCACGCGGGCGTACTCCTCCTGCCGCGACTCGATGTACGAGGCCGCCGCGTTGAGAACGCGGATACGCTCGTGCACGGGAAGGTTCCGGTTCGTCCGGTACCCTTCCTCCGCGGCGGTTACGGCGGCCTCGATATCCTCGGCCCCGCCGCTCGGGACGGTGTCGACGAGGGAGTCGTCGTACGGGTCCCGCACCTCGATCGTTTCCTTCGTGTCGATCCACTTTCCGCCGATGAGCATCTTCATACGGGATCCTGCCTTTGTTCGCGGTTCATGCCCGGCGCGAGCGCCTGCGGGCCGTTTTCTTCATTCGTTTCGCCGTCTTCTTCGCGCGTTTCGGCGCTTTCCCGGCGGCCTTTTTCGGCGCTTTCTTCGCGGCCTTCCGCGCGGCTTTCCTCGGCGCCTTCTTCGCCTTGGCCTTCGCCGCGGCGCGCTTCACGGGCTTCTTCGCGGCGCCCATCTTCTTCGCGGCCGCGCCGGCCCGCTTCCCCGCGGCGAACCGGTGTATGAGGAGCAGGTCGGCGAGCACCGAGTAGCCGGTCTCGATCTTCCCCGCGCCCGCGCCGACGATCGTCACGTTTCCCATGAGATCCGTGCGGAAGGTGGCGGCGTTCGTCGCGCCCATGACGCCGGCGAGCGGATCGGAGATCGGGAGCTTCTCGGGCCGCACCGACGCGCGCACCGAGGTCCCGTCGCGCATGACGCGGCCGATGAGTTTCCATCGCTTGCCCTCGGCCTTCGCCGCCTCGATATCCCCGAGCGTGATCTTCGTGATGCCGGTGCGGTCGACGTCGCCGACGGCGATATCGGCGCCCATGACCGCCTTCGCGAGGATGATGACCTTTGCCATCGCGTCGTACCCCTCGACGTCGGCGTCGGGAACGGCCTCGGCGAAGCCGAGATCCTGCGCTTCCTTGAGCGCCTCGGCGTAGCTCTTGCCCGCCTCCATGTTGGACAGGATGAAGTTCGTCGTGCCGTTGAGTATCCCGCGGATCTCCTTCACCTCGTTGCCGGCGAGGCAGTACTCGACGAGGTTCANNTCCCCTCGTAGCGGAAATGAACGCCATTCGCGCGGGCGAGCGCGGCGAGCTCTTTCATGAAGAGCGCCGTCGGGCCCTTGTTCGTCGTGACGAGATGCTTGCCCGACTCGATCGTCGCCTTGAAGTGCGAGTACGCGGGCTCGCCCGTCTTTATGTTCGTGTAGGAGGCCTCGACGACGACGTCGGCGTTCGACTTCCTGATCGTGTCGATCGCGTTCCAGCCGGTCGTCGCGCCGGGATAGCTCGATATCCTGTTGTCCTTCGCGAGCGAGAGGAGCCGCTCGATATCGAGCCCCTTCGGATCGTACGCGGACCCCTTGTTGACGTCGCTCACGGCGACGACCGAATACTCGAAGCCGTGTTCCCTCGCGAGGCGCTCGCGGTGCTTCAGCAGAATCTCCGCGAGCCCCTGCCCCACGACCCCGAATCCGATGAGTGCCAACCTGTACATCGCATCCTCCCTGTGCGGCCCGCCGCGCCGGCACGGGCGCATGCGCGCCCCGCCGGCGCCGGCGGGCGGACTACCGAACAGCCCTATGCGTTTTTCAACGCGCCGTCGAGATCCTCGATGAGGTCCTGCGCGTCCTCGATGCCCGCCGAGTAGCGGATGAGGTTGTCGGGCACGCCCGCCTTCGCCCGCTCCTCGGGACCGAGCTGCCAGTGCGTCGTCGCGGCGGGCTGGATGGCCACGGTCTGCGACGAGCCGAGGTGCGTCGTGTGGACGGCGATCTTGAGGTTGTCGATCACGCGGCGCGTCGCCTCGAGACCGCCCTTCACGCGGATGCCCATGAGCGAGGAGAAGCCGCTCATGTTCCGCTTCGCCGCCTCGTGCTGCGGATGGCTCGGGAGGCCGGGATAGAGCACCGACTCGATCTTCGGGTGCTTCTCGAGGAACTTCGCGATCGCCATGGCGTTGTCGGAGTGCTTCTTCATGCGGAGCGAGAGGCTCTCGAGCCCGAGGAGGCAGAGCCAGCTGTTGAACGGCGCAGCCGTCGGCCCGATGTTGCGGAATCCGACGTGCCGGACGTGGTCCACGAACTCCTTCTTCCCGACGACGACGCCGGTGAGACTCGTGCCGTTGCCGCTGATGTACTTCGTCGCCGAGTGGATCACGATGTCGGCGCCCATCTCGATCGGCCGCATAAGCGCCGGCGTGGCTATCGTGTTGTCGACCATGAGCGGAATGCCGTGCTTTTTGGCGAGCTTCGCGAGCGGCGGGATGTCGGCGACGAAGAGGTTCGGGTTGCTCGGGCTCTCGACGTGGAGGAGCTTCGTCCTCGGCGTGATGAGCTT
>DHHN01000114.1:7444-8718 GCA_002403295.1 bacterium UBP1_UBA4771
TGCGTGCCGCCGTAAACGCGGATCGACGAGACGATCTCCTCGCCCGCCGTCACGAGATGATGCAGCACGATGAAGATCGCCGCCATCCCCGACGAGGTCGCGAGCCCCGCCTCGCCCCCCTCGAGCATCGCCATGCGCTTCTCGAAGATGTCGTTCGTGGGGTTGTTGATGCGGCCGTACGCGAACCCCTCGATCTTGTAGCTGTAGAGGTCGGCGGCCCATTGCGCCGACTCGTAGGGGAACACGGCTGCCTGAATGATCGGCGGGGCCATCGTGTGATAGCGCAGCTGCTCCTCCCACGGAAAGCCGCCCTTCACCGCCACCGTATCGAACCGCTGCTTCTTCTCCATCTCCGGGTCCTCCTTCCGCGACCAGTTACGTGTGCGCTGATTTCGTTATTTCCCGGCGCGCGGGCGGCGTTTCCGCGTTCGCGCCGCGGCCCGGGCCGCGGCCCGAGCCGCGCGGGGACGTTTCGCCGCGCATTTCGACGCCGAATCGAGGTTTCCTCCGTTCGAGCCCTTCGCCTTCCCGTTCACCGGCACGCCGTCGAGCGGCATCGCCGTCTCTCGCTTCAGCGTCGAGAGGACGAACATCGTCTTGACCTTGTCGATCCCCTTCGTGCGCGTGAGGCGCGTGAGGAGAAAGCGCTCGTAGTCCTCGACGTCTCGCGTGTATACCTTGAGCAGGTAGTCCTCGCTCCCCGCGACGTGGAAGCACTCGAGGATGTTCGCGCTCGCGCGGACGAACTCGTGAAAGTTCTCGATCGAGTCCTGATGGTGCAGGTTGAGCGAGACCGCGACGAAGGCGATCGTGCCGAGACCGAGCTTGCGGTTGTCGAGAATGGTCACGTACCGCTCGATGATCCCCCGCTCCTCGAGCTTGCGGACGCGCTCGAGCACCGCGGAGGGGCTGAGGCCGACCTCCGCCGCGAGCTGCACGTTCGAGACGCGCCCCTGCGTCTGCAGGATCTCGAGGATTCTCCTGTCGACGGGATGAAGCGATCCGTTTTCAGCGGCCATCGGCGCCCTTTCCTGAATAATATTGAACTGAATGCCTTCGCTCCCGAATATTGTCCAGCATAATGCATAATATGTCAACTAATATTTTGCCCGTGGCGCGATGGCGAGCTCCGGGCGCGCGCCGATCGGCTCGAATCGGTCCCGCGAGAGAGCCCGGACGAGGCGGCCAAAAAAAGATACAAAACCACCTTTAATAACCGACGCCTTGCCCGCAGCCGTCTGCTACGCCCATAGATAGCCAAAGACAAGAGGGGC
>DHHN01000124.1 GCA_002403295.1 bacterium UBP1_UBA4771
AATAACACCCCGTCGCCCATATCTCAACGGAATTTATCGAGGGCGCCGAACAGGAGCGCGCTCGAGATAACCCCGAGGCATACGAGCGTCACGATAACGGAGGCGAGCAGGATGCCGAGCGCGATGCACGGCACGGCGCGTCGAAGCGGAATGCGGAAGAGAAAGGCCGCGATGCAGCCCGACCACGCCCCCGTGAACGGCAGCGGGATGCCGACGAAGAGCACGAGACCGATCGCCTCGAACCGCTCGATGACGGCGCTCCGCCGCCTCGTCCGGTCGAAGGCCCACGTAAGGCATCGGTTGCAGAACGGATACCGCATGAGGCGGTTCGAGAAATACTCCAGGAACAGGAGCACCGGCACGACCGGCGCGAAGTTGCCGGCGATCGCGATCGGCACCGCTTCCCGCCAGGGGAGCTTCGCCGCGAACACGGCGTAAGGTATGGCGAGGCGGAGCTCGCCGATCGGCGTCATCGCGTAGAGAAAGGTCAAGATCCGGTGCGACGCGGCCGTGAGCGCGAGGATGGTGGGCACCTAGGCGTCCCCCCTCATGAGCGGCACGAACGCGCACCGGGCGATGCGCCGCTCGCTCGTCGCGCCGTTCTCCCGCGTGAACAGGACGAGAAACTCCGCGCTCTCGCCGATCGGCGCGATGAGCCGGCCGCCCTCGGCGAGCTGATCGAGGAGCCGCTCCGGACGCTCCGCCATCGCGGCGGAGACGAGGATGCGGTCGAACGGCGCGTAGCTTCTCCAGCCGAGCGATCCGTCGCCGAGCTTGACGCGGATGCTCCCTCCCGGCACGCGGGAGAGCGCCTCTTGCGCCTTGGCGAGGAGCGGCTCGATGCGCTCGATCGAGAAAACGTCCCGGGCGAGGCGCGCGAGGATCGCCGTCTGATAGCCGGAGCCCGTGCCGATTTCGAGAACGCGGCTGCCGCGGGAGACCGCGAGCGCCTGCACCGCGAAGGCGATCGTGAAGGGCTGGGAGATCGTCTGCTCGTAACCGATCGGGAAGGAGCAATCGTCGTACGCGCGGATGCCGATGGCGGGATCGACGAACGCGTGCCGGGGAACGGCGAGGAACGCCTCGATGACGCGTTCGTCGCTGATCCCCCGCGGGAGCAGCTGTTCGGCGACCATGCGGCGCCGCGCTATCCGGTAATCCGCTCCTGCTTCCATGCGTCCGCGAGCTCCTCGAGCGCCTGCATGCCCTGATAGTCGGTGAGATCGATGCGCAGGGGGGTCACCGATACGAAGCCGGCGCTCACGGCCGCGAAATCGCTGTTCTCCTCCGTGCTCCATCCCGGCTCTCCCCCGCCGATCCAGAAGTATTCCTTTCCGCGGGGATCCCTCTTCCGGACGATGATGTCGTTGTATACGCGCGAACCGAGCTTCGTGACCCGGATGCCCTTGATCTCGGCGAGGGAGACCGGGGGGACGTTGACGTTCCAGAGAGCGGCGCGTCCGCCCGACGAGGCGAGCAGCCGCCGGGCGAGCACCTCGGCCGCGCCGGCCGCCCCGTCGAAGCGCTGCGGCGTCCACGAAACGAGCGAGACCGCCATGGCGGTGATGCCGAGGATGCATCCCTCGAGCGCCGCCGCGACGGTGCCCGAATAGTGGACGTCCTCTCCCATGTTCGGCCCATGGTTTATGCCCGACACGACGAGGTCCGGTTTCCGGTCGAGGATGCCGTGCACCGCGGCGAGAACGCAATCGGTCGGCGTTCCGGAGACGGTGTACCGATTCCGCGCGAATTCCTTGATGCGGAGCGGCTTGTCGAGCGTTATCGCGTGGCTCGACGCGCTTTGCTCGAGCTCGGGCGCGACGATGACGATGCGCCCGAGCCGCTCGAGGACGCCCTCGAGCGCGCGCAGGCCCTCCGCGGCGATGCCGTCGTCGTTCGTGAGCAGTATCACGGGATCGTGGTTCATGCCGTCCTCCGCGCGCCGCCGCGACGCCGAAAAGATGAACGCTACCAGAAAAAGCTCCGGAAGACCAGCGAGAAGAATCGCAGCGTGTCGCGAAGGGGATGGATGGCGCTGCGCTCGCTCCCGTATATCGTGCTGACCGGTATGGACGCGATGCGGGCCCCGGCGCGGCTCGCCTTTATGACGAGCTCGCTCTCGATCTCGTAACGGTCCGTGACGAGTTCGACGCGGCGCAGCAGCCCGCAAGCGGCGAGCCGGTAGCCGTTCTGGGTATCGGGAACGCGCTGCCCCGCGATGAGGCTGACGACGGCGGAGGTGAACCGGTTCGTGAGGACGCGGATCGGCGGCATGGCGCCGGTCACTCCCATGCGGTTGCCGACGACGAGCTCGGCCGCGCCCCCGGCGAACGCCTCGGCGAAGCGCGGCACCTCGCCGGGATCGTGTTGCCCGTCCGCGTCGAGCATGACGACCGCCGAGATCTCCGGCAGCGCGAGCGCCGCCGCGAAACCGGTGCGCAGAGCGGCTCCCTTTCCCCTGTTTTCGGAATGCCGCAGAACGACCGCGCCGCCGCGGGCGGCGGCGCCGGCCGTCCCGTCCGTCGATCCGTCGTCGACGACGATGACGTTTCGCGCGGGAAGGTGGCGGAGGAGCCCCCGGATAACCCCATCGATATGGCGCTCGGCGTTATAGGCGGGAACGACGGCCGCGATATGTTCAAGCATCGTCCGCCTCCCGCCAGAGATGATCGAATGCGAACCATTGATCGGGATGCGCGCGGACGAACTCCTCGATGCGCTCGAGGCATGCGGATACGATCGCCTCGAGGGATCGCGGCGGATCGCCCGTCTCGACCGGCGGTCCGATGACGCCCTCGACCCGGCCGCCCTCCGCGTAATAGGAGCAGCACGGCAGGAGCGGCGCTCCCGACCTCAGGGCCAGCACGACGTGCCCGCCGGGCACGAGCGTCTCCATGCCGAAAAAGCGAGCCCGCACCCCGCGCTTCGAGAAATTCCGGTCGACGAGCAGCACGACCGTCTCGCCGCGGGCGAGGGCCCGCAGGAAGCTCGGCGCGCGGATCCGCGACGGATAATCGACGACGCCCCATGCCGCGCGCTTGGCGCTGAAGTACCGGGTCACNNNNCGCGCCCCCGAGCTCCCAGGGGCCGAGGTGCGGCCCGAAAAGGATCGCTCCCTTCCCCCGCGCGAGCGCTCCGTCGAGGTGCTCGGTGCCGCGGATGACGCATCGGGAGACGAGCTCCTCGCGCCGCAGGTGGGACAGGCGCAGAAAATCGGAGACCGCGCGGGAGAAATTCCTGAAGACCGGCCAGGTGCGCCGCCGCCGCTCTCCGAGCCGCTCGTAATTGCGCCCGACGTTCCGGCGGATGCCGGGTCTCGCCGCGTAGAAGCAAGCCGCGACGACGGCGGCGAGGGGCTCGGCCGATCTGGCGGGGATGATGCGGAGGAGCACCGAGGCGGATCGATATAGGAGGTAGGAAATCATTCGCGCATAAAATAATGGTCGGGGCGACTGGATTTGAACCAGCGACCCCTAGCCCCCCATGCTAGTGCGCTACCAGGCTGCGCCACGCCCCGACCGCGAATTACAATATCATCGTTTATCCCGTGAAAACAAGGAAAATATGCCCTTGCACGCCGTTACGCGCCTCCCCCCGCGCGCGAGCGCGTTCCGGGCGCGGGAGGACGCGCACCATCGCTCAAAGCGCCTCGACGAGCTCCCGGAGGCGAACGAGGTCCTTCCTGAGCGAGAGGACCATCCGCCGTTTTTCCGGATCGGCGAACGGTATGCTGAGCTGCTCGGCGACGATCTGGGGATCGTTGTTGAACTCCCGCAGCTTGCGCCTCGCTCCCTCGATCGTGAATTTCTTGTCGTAGAGGAGGTTCTGGATCGCCATGAGCAGCTTTATCTCGCGCAGACGGTATACCCGGTTCCCCGCCCGGTTCTTCTTCGGGTTGAGCGCGGGAAACTGGGATTCCCAGTACCTCAGGACGTGCGGCTTCACCTTGAGGAGGTCGCTCACCTCCCCGATCGAGTAGTACAGCTTCTGCGTCGCTTTCGCCATGTGCGCATCTCCCCCACGTTGCGTCGTCGACGCGCGTCGCGCGACGCATCGATCAGTTACATCTCCTTCTTCGCCTTCCGGATCATGAGATCCTTCATCGCGCGGCGGGGATCCTTCCCGCGAAACAGCACGCGGTGCACCTGCTCGGCGATCGGCAGCTCGACGCCGACGCGGGCGGCGAGCTGTACCGCCGCTTTCGTCGTGTTGACCCCCTCGGCGACCATGATCATCTCCGCGAGGACCTGCGGAAGCTTCTTTCCCCTGCCGATCTCCTCGCCGACGTGGCGGTTGCGGCTGTGGCGGCTCATGCAGGTGACGATGAGGTCGCCGACGCCGGCCAGGCCGCTCAGCGTCTCTTCCTTTCCTCCCATGCGGCACGCGAGGCGCTTCATCTCCGCGAGCCCCCTCGTGATGAGCGCGGCCTTCGTGTTGTCCCCGAAGCCGAGGCCGTCGCAGATGCCCGCGGCGATCGCGATCGTATTCTTGAGCGAAACGCCGAGCTCCACGCCGACGAGATCGGTGTTCGTGTAGACGCGGAAGTAATCGGTCATGAAGAATCGCTGAATCTCCCGGAGAATCTCCTGATCCGTCCCCGCGACGGTGATCGCGGTCGGTATGCGCCGGCTCACTTCCTCGGCGTGGCTCGGACCGAGGAGGCCGACGATCCGCCGCTTCGGCGTCGGAAGCTCCTGCGCGAGCACCTCGCTCATGCGGCACAGGGTCTTCTGCTCGAGGCCCTTCGCGGCGTTGATGACGATCGCCCGGCGGTCGAAGGAGCCGCTCGCGGCGGCTGCGCGGGCGACCGCCCGAATCGCATGGCTCGGCGTGACGAAGACGACGCGCCCCGCTCCGTCGAGTGCCGAGGCGAGATCGCTCGTGATCCGTATGGTCGATGGCACGCGCACGCCAGGCAGAAACCGCCGGTTCTCGCCGTCGCGCCGCACGGAGGCGGCGAGCGCAGGGAAATACTCCCAGAGAGCGACGTCGTGCCCGTTCTCGTCGAGGAGAACGGCGAGCGTCGTCCCCCAGCTTCCCGCGCCGAGCACGGCCGCCCGGAGGCCGCTTCGTCGCCGCGTTTTCGTGCGCGCATCGCCCGTCAAAATATCCTCTTTTCCGTCCCCGCGCGCAGGCGGGCCATGTTGGAGCGGTGCTTGACGATGACGATGATCGCGACCGCGCACGCGAGAATCATAATGGCGGGGTGCGTCAGCCGGTCGAGCGCCCGGTCGGCGATCGCGATCGAGACGGGCAGGAAGGCCGCCGCCGCGATGCTCGCGACCGACACGATCCGCGTGGCGAGCAGCGCGACGATCCAGAGCGCGAAGCACATCGCCGTCGCCGCGGGCGCGAGCGCGAGGAAGGCCCCCGCCGTCGTGCCGACGCCCTTTCCGCCCGAGAACCTCATGAAGAGGGAGTAGTTGTGCCCGAGCACGACCGCGAGCGCGGCGAGCAGGGCGAACGCGGTCCCGCCGCCGCCGAAACGCGGAAAAAGAAACACCGCGGCGAACCCCTTGCCGATGTCGAAGAGCAACACCGGGACGGCGGCCTTGAACCCGAGAACGCGAAAGGCGTTCGCGGCTCCGAGGTTTCCGCTCCCGTGCCCGCGCAGATCGATCCCGCGCAGCAGGCGGCCCGCGATGTAGCTCGCGGGAATCGATCCGAGGAGGTAGCTCGACGCAGCGACGAGAAGGATGTGCCACGGAAGCGCCACGATCATCTCTCCTTCGACTTGAGGGAGATTGTAACTGCGGTGCCTTCGAAGGTAAACATATTTCTGAGCTGATTGTTGATGTAACGTATATAAGATCGTGGAAAATAGGCCGCTTTGTTGACAAACAGGGTGAAGGTCGGCGGTTTCACGCCCGTTTGCGTGGCGTAGTAGATCTTCCCGGCGCCTCCGGCGTAGTATCCCGGCGGGGTCTGCGTCGTGATGGTTTCGATCGCCTTGTTGAGGCGGCTCGTGGAGACCTTCGTCTCGCGCGCCTTCTCGATCCTCGCGGCGAGAGGAAGGATGCGGTCGACGCGGAGGTTGGTGAGCGCCGAGACGGTCAGCACCGGCGCGTAGTACAGGAACTGCATCGCCTCGCGGATGGTCCGGATGAGCGAGGCCTCCGTCTTCGAATCCTTCTCCACGAGGTCCCACTTGTTCGCGAGGATGACGATTCCCGCGCGGGCGCGATGACCCTCCGACGCCACGCGCACGTCCTGGCGCGATATGGGCGCGGAGGCGTCGATCACGACGAGCACCACGTCCGCCCGCCTCGCGCTCGAGAGACTTCGATGGCTCGTGATGGCCGCGAGACCGCGCTCCGTTCGCGCCCGCCGCTTCACCCCCGCCGTGTCGATGAGGACGAACTCGCGCCCCGCTCGTCTCACGACGATGCTCACCGAATCGCGCGTCGTTCCGGGGATCTCCGAGACGATGTTCCGTTCCTCCCCGACGAGCGCGTTCACGAGCGAGCTCTTGCCGACGTTCGGCTTGCCGACGACGGCGATCGCGAGCGGCGCATCGGCGCGCGGCGCGGCGCGGCGCGGCAGCCGTGCCGCGATCTCGTCGAGGACCTCCCCGACGCCCTCCCCGTGCAGCGCGCTCACGGCGAACGTCGTTTCGATGCCGAGACGGTGGAACTCGTGCACGCTCCACCTGTCGGCGTCGTTCTCCACCTTGTTCACGACGAGGATCATCCTGGCTCTTTCGCTCCGCAGCTCGCGGAGCAGCGCCTCGTCCTCGTCCGTCGGACCCGTATCGACGTCGCAGAGAAAGACGATGACGGCGGCGGACTTCGCCGCCGCGATGACGCGATCCCGGACTCCGCGCGATATGGCGTCGCGCGCGCCGAAAAAGTATCCCCCCGTGTCGACGAGCGTGAAGGGAACGTCGTTCCAGAAGACGAGCTCCTCGACGACGTCGCGCGTGACGCCGCTCGTCGCGTGGGTGATCGCCCGGCGGCGTCGCACGACGCGATTGAAGAACGTCGATTTGCCCGCGTTCGGCTTTCCGACCACGGCGACGACCGGCGGTCGTTTCATGCGCGTCTCCCTCCTCTCGATCGGCGTATGACGTTCGACTCGAGAAACGTCCCGCGGGCGACGATCACCGGCACGCCGATCGCCCGCCCGATATCGGCCGGACGCAGGTCGTCGATGAGCCGGCCGGCGTGATTGACGGCGTTCGCGGGAAGGACGAGGCATCCGGCGGCGACGCGTTCCCTCCTCGCGGCGCGGATGATATCGCGCCCGGCGAGCAAGCCGCTCACGCCGACATCGCGGCCGAAGAGCGCGTTCGGAACTCGCAGGACGCGGAGCGGATACCCGGGAAGCTCCCGCGCGAGCAGGGGAGCCGCGTACCGCCGGATGAACCGCGCGCCGAGATCGCCCGTGACCACGACCGTCGTCCGGCGCGGCCGCCGACCGCCGCCGAGCCGGGCGGCGTCGCGTCGCAGCTCCTCGAGGAAGAGGCGGCACATCCCCACTCCGTTCGAGAGCTGGGGGTAACCGTCGTACCGCGCGTCCGGCGGAAGCGC
>DHHN01000174.1:0-1740 GCA_002403295.1 bacterium UBP1_UBA4771
ACGAGGCATGAACGCCGGGGAACCGCTTCCCCGTCCGTCCGGCCCGCAGGCCGGGGGAAAATACTAATACATCCGGTGCCGCCGCGCAATTCAAAACTCGCCTGCGGCCCGCCGGCGGCCCTGGACGCTCGTGCGCTCGCGGCGAAGCGCCTCGGCCCTGATGATCGCGAGGCAATCGTCCGCGCATCGCTCCAGTTCGTCGTTCACGACGATATAATCGTAGCTCCCGTAGGAGGATATCTCGCGCCGCGCGTTCTCGAGGCGGCGCTTTATGACCTCTTCGTCGTCCGTGCCGCGGCCCCGCAGGCGTTCACGCAGCGTCTCGAACCCGGGCGGCATGATGAAGATCAGCACGGCCTCGGGGCGGCTATCCCGCACGAGCATCCCCCCCTGCACATCGATCTCCAGAATGACGTTCATTCCCTCCTCGAGCATGCGGGAAACGAACGCGGCGGGCGTGCCGTAGAGGTTGCCGTGAACCTCCGCCCACTCGAGGAACGCGCCGGCCTCCCGCCGGCGCTCGAATCCGTCGCGCTCGACGAAGAAGTAGTCGACGCCGTCCCGCTCGTCCCCCCGCGGCGGCCGCGTCGTGACGGACACCGAGGCGACGAGATGCGGCGAGCGCTCGAGAATACGGTCGACGACGGTCGATTTACCCGCTCCGGACGGACCCGAAACGACTATGAGAAACGGCGTTCGTGCGATCTCTATCGACGACATGGCTCCGCTACTCCAGGTTCTGAACCTGCTCCCGCATCTTCTCGATGCCCTCCTTGAGGGCGAGGCATTCGCTGATAATCGAGGCGTCTGAGGCCTTGTTCGCCGTGGTCGTCGCCTCGCGATGCATCTCCTGGAGAAGGAAGGTGAGGCTCTTCGAGACCTCGTCCCCCTTCCCGAGAACGGCGCGGAACTGCGCGAGATGGCTCCGGAGCCGCACGAGCTCCTCGGAAAAGTCGATCCGCTCAGCCATGAGCGCCGCCTCGGTTATCCAGCGGGTCTCGTCGACGTCGCCGCCGTCGAGGAGCTGCCGCAGCCGCGCCTTCGCGCGGGCGAGCGATCGCCGCAGCGCCGGCGGCGCCTTTTTCTCGATGCGCGAAACCCCCTTCTCGAGGCCGGCGAGCCGCCGGCCGATGTCCTTCGCGAGCTCGGCTCCCTCGCTCCGGCGCATCTGGCGGCAGCGTTCGAGCGCGATATCGAGCGAGCGGCGCACGCGCTCCCAGACGCTCTCGGGCAGAGCGCCCTCGAGACTCGCGGAGAGAACGTCGGGAAGCGATATGAGCGTGCCGATGTCCACCCTGCCGGGTATCCCCTCCTCGATCGCGAACTCGGTGAGCAACCGGTAGGTCCGGCGCAGAAACTCCTTGTTGATCGCGAACCCCTCGCTCTCGATCCCCTTGTCGAACGCGACCGTCACGTACACGTGGCCGCGCTTGACGACGCCGCGCACGATCTTTTCGATCTCCCGTTCGTACCCGTTGAGCGAGCGCGGCACGCGGATCGAGCAGTCGATGAAGCGATGATTGACGGTGCGCACCTCGACGGTGACGGCACCTTCCCCCTCGCGCACCTCTCCCTTCCCGTAGCCCGTCATGCTGATGATCATACGGAATCTCCCCTTGCGTGTGAACCGCGGCGGCCGCCCGGGATGCTTCGTCCCCCTCTCGGCCGCGGCCGCGCGCGGCGACTGTAGCACGTCCGGAGCGACAGTGGTAGCGATAAATGGCGGCGGCGCGAGGCGGG
>DHHN01000174.1:1911-11384 GCA_002403295.1 bacterium UBP1_UBA4771
CCGACCCGCTCGCCCCCGCGCGCCACGCGCGCCGCGAGTTGGACGCCGCGGAGGGCCGCATCATCCGGCGCGTCCGGCCGCTCGACCTCGAACGGGTGCTCGTCGTGGAACTCGGCGCGAGCGCGGGGCTCGGCGCGAGCGTCGAGGCGCGGTTGCGGATCGATCTGACGCCGGCGTCCCGCCCGCTCGCCCTCTACGACGGCGGCGGCGACCGGCCCGTCGCTTCCGTGGGCCCGCGGCGCGGGCGAAGGCCCGGCGGGAGCGAGCAATCGCTGCGCCCGAAACCGCACTCGCTCCTCTCGCTTCCCGACGCCCTCCCCCCCGAGTTCGCCGCGCCCGCGGAAGTCGGATCCCCGCTCGCCGGAGCGGGATCGGAGCGGGCGGCGCCCGAGCACACGCGCCGCTGGCGGGAGACCCGCTCCCTCGCCGCGGCGCTCGCATCCTCGGTGGCCGGCGTCGATCCGGTCCTCGCCGCCGCCGTCGCCCGGGAGTCCGGCGCGGATCCGGGGCGGGCGTGGACGCTCCTCGCGGAGATCCATCGGCGCCTCGCCGCCGGGCCGCCCGCATGGCACGTGTACCGGTTTCCCGAGGCGCCCTCGCCGTCGATCTATCCCATGGAGCTGCCGCTCGCGGAGCGGGGCGAGAGGACGGCGGGATTCGCGGAGGCTCTCTCCGCCCGCGCGCGCGAGCGCGTCCTTCCCGGTTACGTCGCGCACCTGCGCCGACGCGCCACGCAGCACGGACGGCGCGAGATGAAGCGCCTCGAGCGGCTCCGCGAGAACCTGGTCCGCGACCTCGACGAGGCCGCCCGCTCGTCCGAGTACCGGCATTTCGGCGATCTGCTCGCGACGTACCGGCACCTTCTCAGGACGGGCATGAGCGAGATCACGTTGAAGGATTTCTCGGGGGATCGCAGCGTCGCGGTGCCGCTCGACTCGGCGCGCTCGCCGGAACGCAACATCCGCTTCTACTTCACGAAGGCCCGCAAGGGCGAGAAGGGCGCCTTCATCATCAGGAATCGCGCGCTCGCCGTCGAGCGCGACATCGAGGCGTGCCGCGCCGAGATCGCGAGGATCGATGGGCTCCGAAGCCCCGCGGATCTCGTTCCCCTCGTGACGCCCGAATCCGCGCCGCGCGGGCGCGGCCCCGGCGACCCCGCGCCGCGCCGGTTCCGCCGCATCCCGATCGACGAACGCCACACCGTGTACGTCGGGCGAAGCGACGAGGAGAACGACATCCTCACGCACGAGTTCGCGGCGGCGACCGACCTCTGGTTTCACGCCCAGGACGTTCCCGGCTCGCACGTGATCCTCAAGGGAGCGAACCGCTCGACGCCGCGCGCCGTCATCGAGAAGGCGGCCGCCGTCGCCGCGGTCTTCAGCAGGGCGAGAAACTCCGGAACGGTTCCCGTGATCTATGCGGAAAAGCGATACGTGCGCAGGCCCAGAAAATCGAAGCCAGGCACCGCGGTATGCCAGCGGGGGAAAACCATCTTCGTCAAGCCGGGGATGCCCGACGAAACGGATGAAACATGAAACGCCGCACCGCCCGCGCGTTCAGACGCGGGCCGCTTACTTCTCGGCGTAGCCCGTCTCCGTATTCAGCGTGAACGAGCCGGATCCGCCGCCCTCGATGTCGAGCATGACGGGCGGAAAGGCCAGCCATTGCACGGAAACGTTGCACGAATACGGAATCGCCGTGGCGGGCTGCACCGTGAGCTTCACGCGGTTCGCGTCGACGGTCTCGAACCGCACGTTCAGCGCGACGGGCGTCATGAAGGTGTAGAGGATTCTTTCGTACTTGACGCTGCTCGTCGGCGGAACGACGGACGTCGCCGGCGACGATTTGTCGACCGTCATCATGTACGAGTCCTGAGCGGACACCGCAACGGCCGCGAGGACGAGAATCACGGCAAGAAGCGCGAGTATCGATCTGCTGCCCTTCATCCCGTGCAACCTCCTGTCCTCTCCCCGAGGGAGAACGCCATTCATCTCAGGGTCTCGAAAAACAGCTCTTCCGGGCAGCAATCTCCGGAACCCCTCCTGAAATCATTGGGATGGTAGCACGTTTCCCCGGTTATTTCCAGATATATTTTTGCCGGAGCCGGGCGCGGACGGGAAACGCTATTTTACCTTGTCGCGCATGAAGTTACGAACTTCGCGAAGGAACTCCGAGGGAATATCGCCTTTCAGGCGTTTAATTATTTTACCCCGCCGGAAGAGCACGGCGCCGCCGCGCGAGCCGGCGAGCCCGATGTCGGCGTCCCTCGCCTCGCCCGGCCCGTTGACCTCGCATCCCATGACCGCGATCGTGACGCCGGACCGCATTCCCATGATCTCGCGCTCGAGCCGCTCCGCCGTGCGGGCGACGTCGATCCACGAGCGGCCGCAGGTCGGACACGAGACGATCCGGGGAATGTCGCGCCGCAGGCCGAGGGCCGAGAGCACCGCGGCGGCGACCGCCACCTCCCGCACCGGATCGCCCGAGAGCGACACGCGGATCGTGTCGCCGATCCCCGCCGAGAGCAGGAGCGCGAGGGCGACGGCCGATTTCGCGGCCCCGCTCGCGGCGGGCCCCGCCTCCGTCACGCCCACGTGGAGCGGGCAGTCGTTCTCCGCTGCGAAGAGGCGGTTCGCCTCCACCGTCGCGAGCGCATCGGGCGATTTGAGGCTGAAGACGAGATCGCGGAAGCCCATGCCCTCGACGAGGGCCCGGGACCGCCGGGCGCTTTCGAAGAGAGCGCGCGCCGGATCGCGTCGCGCGAGCGCGCGGAGATCGCGTTCGAGGCTCCCCGAGTTGACGCCGACGCGGATGGGGATCGCCGCCTCGGCCGCGGCGTCGACGACGCGCCGCACGCGCTCCGCCGAACCGATGTTCCCCGGATTGATGCGAAGCCCCGCCGCCCCGGCGCGGGCCGCGCCGACGGCGAGACGGTAATCGAAATGAACGTCCGCGATGACCGGGATCGGGCTCCGCGCGGCGACGACGGGGAGCGCCGCGAGATCGTCTCCGTCCTTGACGGCGACGCGCACGAGCTCGCAGCCGGCGCGAGCGAGCGATCGGATCTCCCGCGCCGCGCGCCGCACGTCCGCCGTCGGCGCGGTCGTCATCGATTGGATCGTGATCGGGGCGTCTCCTCCGACGCGGACGCCGCCGTACGAGACCTGCCGCGTGCGTCTGCGCGGCGCGAGCGCGCTCATGGCGAACCTCCCTCGCGAAGCCTCGGGCCGGCGGTGCGCCGGTCCCCATCGCGGCGCGTGTAGCCCTCGCGATCGAGATGCTCGAGCACGGGCACCGCGAACTTCCTCGAGAAGCCGAAGAGCTCCTTGATGTCGCCGACGGAGAGCGAGCTCCCACCGGCGAGGCGGGCGCCGATCGTCTCTATCATGCGCCGCCAGAGCTCGGCGTGCAGGTATCCGTCGGAGCCGACGCGGAACGCCGATCCTTCCTCGACGAGGATGTGCAGATAGGATGCGAGGCGTTTCTCGCCGGGCACGATCGCGAGGAGGTCGGCTTTCGACGCGAACTCGAATCCGCCGCTCCGGATCCTCGTCTCGAGGCGCTCGAGCGCCGCGCGATCGGCGGGCGAAAGCTGCCGCTCGCCGCTCCCGGCGCTCACGCGGCCGCCCTTGAAGAAGAGCGTTCCCGCGCCGCGCCCGCGCTCCACGAGATACTCGAAGAGGGGACTTCCGGCGAGCCCCGACCGCGCCCGGAGCTCCTCGCGATCGACCCCCCAGAGAAGGGGATTCTCCGCCGACATCCCCGCGATGAGATCGTGAAGTCCGCGCTCGGCGACCCCGGCGGCCGCGGCGTCGAAGAGCCGCCCCTCGACCGAAACGATCCTTCCGGCGCCCTCGAGCGCCCGCACCGCCGACGCCCCGGCGCCGGCCGCGAAACCGTATCGAGGCAGCGCGGAGGCGGGAAATCCCGCGGTGCCGGCCGCCGTCGCGAGCGCGAGCGCCGCCTCCTCCGCGGCGCCCCGATCGAGCGCACCGAGCAGCGCGGCGGTCGACGCCGCCACGTGCAGCCGGTACTTCGGGGGGTTCGGATCGAGGATCGAGCCGCCGCCGATGACGCGCTGCGGCGAATACGACCGGATGATGAAACGGTCCCCGCGGCGGGCGACGGCGGGCCTCTCGAGACGGATCTGCACGTAGCCGGCGCCGCCCGCGGGGATCGCCTCCCCCCCGAGCACGACGATCCTCCCGATGATCTCGGAGGCGGCGTGGTGGAAACGGATCCGCCGGCGGGTCTTGAGTCCGTCGCCGGCGAGCTTCGACGCCTCGACCCGCGCGTTCACCATGAGGGAGCCCGCGAGCGCTCCCGGGGAGAGCACCTGGCTCCCGATCTCCGCCTCCTCCACCTTTATGCCGTGGAGCGCGAGGGCCGTCCGCATACCCGCCGAGGCGGCCTCGAGCGAACGGTCGAAGCTGTGCACCTCGCGCACCCGCACCGCGCGCGCGAGCGGCTCGACGACGAGCTCGTCCCCCTTGCGGACCTCGCCGCTCCAGACCGTACCCGTGACGATCGTGCCGATGCCGCTTCGCGTCCACGACCGGTCGACCGGCATGCGGAAAAAGTCCGCGGCGTCCCGGGCTCCGAGCGCGAGCGCCTGCGCGCGGAGCCTCGCGCGGAGCTCGTCGAGCCCCTCCCCCGTCACGGCGGACGTGCGCACGACCGGCGCTCCCGCGAACGGCGTCCCCGCCGCGAGCTCGCGGACCTCGTCCTCGACGAGCGAGCGGAGCTCCTCGTCCGCGAGATCGATCTTCGTGATCGCGACGACGAGCCCGCGGACGCCGAGCAGCCGGAGCACCTCGAAGTGCTCGAGCGTCTGCGGCATGACCCCCTCGTCCGCGGCGACGACGAGGAGAGCGAGATCGATTCCGACGGCCCCCGACACCATCGTCTTCACGAACCGCTCGTGCCCCGGCACGTCGACGACCGCGGCGGCGATGCCGTCGCCGAGATCGATCGGCGCGAAGCCGAGCACGATCGAGATGCCGCGCTCCTTCTCCTCCCGGAGCCGGTCGGTGTCGCGCCCGGTGAGCGCCTTCACGATCTCGGTCTTGCCGTGATCGACGTGTCCCGAGGTGCCGATGATGAGTTTCCGTTCGCCGCTCATGACATGCGCGCCGCCGCTCCTCCGGAAGCGGAACCCCGCGGGGCGCTACCCGGCGACCCGCCGGATCCTCGCCCCGAGCCGTCCGAGTTTTTCCTCGATCCGCTCGTAGCCGCGGTCGATGTGATAGACGCGAAGTATCTTCGTTTCCCCGTCCGCGGCGAGCGCGGCGAGTATCAGCGCCGAGCTCGCCCTGATGTCCGTCGCCATGACGGGCGCGCCCTCGAGCCGCGGAACGCCCGTGACGACGGCGACGTTTCCGTCCCGCGCGATCCTCGCCCCGAAGCGGCAGAGCTCGGGGACGTGCGTGAACCGGTCGGGATAGACGCGATCCACGACCGTGCTCGTCCCGTCCGCGATCGAGAGCACCGCCATGATCTGCGCCTGCATGTCCGTCGGAAAGCCCGGATAGAAACCCGTCTCGACGTTCGACGCCTTGACGCGTCCGGGGCCCGCGACCGCCATCCGGCCGGAGCCGCAGACGATCTCGGCGCCGCATCCGCGGAGCGTGTCGACGACGGCGCCGAGGTGGCCCGGATCGCATCCCTCGATCTCGATCCGTCCGCCCGTGATCGCCGCGGCCGCCGCGAACGTCCCCGCCTCGATACGGTCGGGAATCACGCGGTGCGAGAAGGGCGCGATCGCCGCGACCCCGTCGATCTCGATCCGCGAGGTTCCCTCGCCCTCGATTCGGGCGCCGCCGGCGCGCAGCGCGCGGGCGAGCTCGGCGATCTCCGGCTCCCGCGCGGCGTTCTCGATCACGGTGCGGCCGTCGGCGAGGACGGCGGCCATCATCACGTTCACCGTCGCGCCGACGCTCGGAATCGTAAGGCTCACCTCGGCCCCGCGCAGCCGCTCCGCCGTCGCGTCGATGTACCCGTGCTCGATCCGGATGCGCGCGCCGAGCGCGGCGAGCCCCCGCAGGTGCAGATCGATGGGGCGCGGCCCCCAGGCGCATCCGCCGGGCATCGAGACGCGTGCCCTGCCGAAGCGGGCGAGCAGCGGGCCGAAGGCGTAGATCGACGCGCGCATCGTCCGCACGATCTCGTAGGGAGCTTCGAAGGATTCGACTCGAGAGGCGTCGATCGCGAGACGTCCGTCCCCGAGCGTCGCGCGCACGCCGAACCCGGCCAGCAGCTGCATCATCGTGCGCGTGTCCCTGAGATCGGGCACGTTCTCGAGCTCGCACGTCCCCGCCGTGAGAAGCGAGGCCGCCATGAGGGGAAGCATCGCGTTCTTCGCGCCGCCGATCCGCACCGAGCCTTCGAGGCGGCACGGCCCCGTTACGAGGAAGCTGTCCATGATCTCCCGTCCCCCTCCGGCGCGAACGCCGTCACCGTCCGTTCGAGCCTGTTGTAGTCTCGCCGCACCGCGATCCGGTCGAGCCCCGCCGCCGCGAAGATCGCGGCGACGGCGTCCCCCTGGCCGTCGCCGATCTCGACGGCCGCGAGCCCGCCGGGCCGGAGCAGCCGTCTCGCCGCGGCCGCGATCGCCGGGTAGAATCGCGTGCCGTCCCTCCCGCCGTCGAGGGCCGCGCGCGTCTCCCAGCGCGAGACCTCCGGCGCGAGGACGTCGATGTCGCCGCTTCGCACGTACGGCGGGTTCGACGCGAGGATGTCGAAACGCCGTTCCCCGCCGACCGGGTCGAACGAGTCGGCGACGAAGAGATCGACCCGGTCGCCCGCGCCGAGCGCGCGGATGTTCTCCCGCGCGCAGGACACCGCCGCCGCCGCCGCGTCGAACGCCGCCCCCCGCCAGCCCGGATGCCGAGCGGCGAGGCTCCCCGAAACGACGCCGGCGCCGACGCCGAGCTCGAGAAAAACCGCTTGCTCCCGAACGCCGGCGAGCTCCTCGATCCGCTCGACGAGCAGCTCCGTCTCGGGACGCGGGATGAACACGCCGTCTCGCACCCGGAAGGGAAGCGAGACGAATTCGATTTCGCCGATGAGGTACTGGAGCGGGTAGTGCTCGCCGCGGCGCCTGAGATCCTCGCGCATCGCGGCGAGCGCGTCGGCGGCGACCTCGCGATCGAACCGCAGGTACAGCTCGAGCCGCGAGCATCCCACCCGGCGCGCGAGGAGATGCTCCGCGCTCAGCCGGGCGCCCTCGACGTTGCGCCTCGCGAGGTAGGTCTCGGCGAGCCGGAGCGCCTCGAGAACCGTCACCCTCTTCACGGATTCCATCCGCCGCATGTCACGCGCCGGCGCCTTTTCCCGGCTCCATCTCGCGCCGGAGCAGCTCCTCGCGGTTCGCGAGCGCCAGGCCGTCGACGATCGCGTCGAGATCGCCGTCGAGAACGCCCTTGAGATTGTGCTGTGTGAGCCCGATCCGGTGGTCCGTGACGCGGCTCTGCGGGTAGTTGTACGTTCGGATCTTGTCGCTGCGGTCCCCCGAGCCGATCATGTTCCGCCGCGCCTCGGCGATCTTCGTCTCCTGCTCCGTGCGCGCCCGCTCGAGCAGCCGCGCGAGCAACACCTTCATCGCCTTCGCCTTGTTCTTGTGCTGCGATTTTTCGTCCTGACACTGCACCACCATGCCGGTCGGGATGTGCGTGATGCGCACGGCGGAGTCGGTCGTGTTCACCGATTGCCCGCCGGGCCCCCGCGAGCGGAAGACGTCGATGCGCAGATCGTTCGGATCGATCTGGATGTCGACCTCCTCCGCCTCGGGAAGCACCGCCACCGACACGGCGGAGGTGTGGATCCGCCCTCCCGCTTCCGTCACGGGAACCCGCTGGACGCGGTGGACGCCGCTCTCGAACTTGAGCTTGCCGTACGCGTTCTCCCCCGACACGAGAAATATGATTTCCTTGTAGCCGCCCATCTCGGTCGGGCTCGAGCTCAGCGGCTCCACCTTCCATTTGTGCCGCTCCGAGAAGAGCCGGTACATCCGCGCGAGATCCGCCGCGAAGAGCGCCGCCTCGTCCCCGCCCGTTCCGGCGCGGATCTCGAACACCGTGTTGCGGGAGTCGTCGGGGTCGCGGGGAAGGAGGAGCACCTTGACCCGCTCCTTCGTCTCCTCGAGCTCGCGCTCGACCTCGACGAGCTCGGAGCGCGCGAGCTCGACGAGCTCGCGGTCCCCTCCCTCGCGCACGATGCCGGCGGCCTCCTCCCGGCGCCCCTCGAGATCCCGGAGGCGCCGGATCGCGCCGACGGCCTTCTCGAGATCGCCGCGCTCGCGGGCGAGCTTGCGGTAGAGGGCCTGGTTGCGGATGTTCTCTGGCTTCGCGAGCTCCTCGGTGAGCTGCTCGAAGCGCCGGATCACGTTTTCGTAGCGGTCGCTCGACGCCATGGACGCTCCGTTCTGACGCGGCGCGCGGGCGCGCCGCCGGCAAACGACTGTAGCGAATGAACGGCTAGGATGCCACAGGATTCTCGGCGAGACAGGCCTCGAGAGCGGCGATCGCCACCTCGACCTGATCGGCGGCAGGCTCCTTCGTGGTGAGCCGCTGCAGGGCGAGACCCGGCCACACGAGCGGGGCGAAGAACCGGCGCGCCTTCGGCCGCGCGGAGAGCTTGAGCAACTCGTACGAGACGCCGCCGATCACGGGGATGAAGGCGAATCGAAGCAGCTTCTTGCCGATCGTGTCGGGGCGGCCGAGCACGATGAAGACGAGGACGCTCACGACGACCACGAGGAGGAGAAAGCTCGTCGAGCACCGCGCGTGCATCGTCGGATACGCGCGCGTGTTCTCGATCGTGGCGATCCCGTGCTCCTCGAACGCCGAGATCGTCTTGTGCTCGGCGCCGTGATACTCGAATATCCGGCGCATCTCCTTCCAGCGCGTGATGAGAACGATGTAGAGAAGAAGAAACACGAGCCGAATGACCCCGTCGACGAGGTTGAACAGCACGCCGCCGCGCAGCCCCGTGAGCTCGGTGAGAACGAGCGGTATATAGAAGAAGATCGCGAAGCCGAGGAGAAACGCCGCGGCGAGCGTCCCGGCGATGGCGAGCGTGGAAAGGCCCTTGCCGCTCGCCGCGCCGGCGCCTGTGCCGGGGGCGCCCTCCCCCGCGGGGGCTCCCGCGGCTTCTCCAGCCCCCGCCGGGCCCGGCTCCGCGGAAGCCATTCCCGCCGAGTAGGAGAGCGCCTTGACGGCGACGACGAAGGTTTCCACGAACGCGACCGCGCCGCGGACGACCGGCACGTTGAGAGGGCGATGGCGTTTGATGAGGCTCGTGAAGGGTTCTTTCCTGACGACGATGCCGTTCGGCGTGCGCACGGCCGTCGCGATGCAGGTCGGAGAGCGCATCATCACGCCTTCGATGACGGCCTGCCCGCCGACCTGAAGGCGCTTTCTCTCCTGAGCGTCGGACATGAGTTCACCGCGCGCGCCGGGAGGATCCGGGCGGAT
>DHHN01000050.1:0-5174 GCA_002403295.1 bacterium UBP1_UBA4771
GAGCGGATCGAGCTTTTGAAGC
Source organism: bacterium UBP1_UBA4771 (assembly GCA_002403295.1). Classification (GTDB taxonomy): domain Bacteria; phylum Krumholzibacteriota; class Krumholzibacteriia; order Krumholzibacteriales; family Krumholzibacteriaceae; genus SSS58A. The sequence continues at coordinate 23 of DHHN01000050.1, forward strand.
TCGGAGATGTCCGCACCCGCGGCGAAGGATTTCTCCCCGGCGCCGGTCAGCACGACGACGCCGACATCGTCGTCGTTCTTCATGATCGTGAATGCCTCCATGAGCTCCACGACGGTCCGGACGCTCAGCGCATTGAGCTTCGTCGGGCGGTTGATGATTATCCGGCCGATCCGGCCTTTCTTCTCGACAAGAACGTTCTCGAATGTCATTACCGGCTCTCCTCTCCATGTCGTATTTCCGCGAAGGGCGGCTGACTCGCCGGCGGCTATTTAAGACCGCTCCGGAAAGAGGTGTCAACAATAAACTGGCCCTTGACTTGCGCGCCCGCATTCGCGTATCCCTTGTATGGTCATGATATCGCGCACCTGCTCGCCGCGGCTTCTCGCGCCGCTTCTTCTCGCGATCCTCCTCGCGCACGGCTCGGGGCACGCCGCGGCCCCGGCGGAGCGCGAAGCGCTCGCCCGCGGACTCGCCGTCCGCCTCGGCCACCTTCCCGACAAAACCGCGACGCCCGCGCCGCAGCCGTTCGAATGCCTCGACCGGTATCCGCTCACGGCCACGGCGGCCTACCTTCTTCTCGGCGACGATCCGAACCTCCTGCGATCCCTGTACCCGCGCCTTCAGGCCTCCGTGACCGATCTCTTCTCCCCGGCGAGGACGGTCGGCCCGGGTCTCGTGCCGGGAGGCGCCGACGAATCCCTCTCCCCCGGCGCCTCGCTCTCCCCCGCCCTCAACGCGCTCGCGAGCCTCGAGCTCTGGAGCCTCCACCTCATTTCGTGGAAGACGGGTGCCTACGAGGACGCCCTCGAGTATCTCGCGTGGGCCCGGCGGCTCTCCGGCGCCGTCACCCAGAGCTTCTACGTTCCGGATCGCGGCCGTTTCTATCCCGCCGGAGCTCCCGGCCGCCCGCTCCCTCTCGAAACGCCCGCCGAGCTTCTACCGCTCGTTCTGGACGAAACGCTCGGCCGCGCGGCGCGCGGGCGCGTCGCGGCTTCGTTCATCGCGGGGATCGAGAAAGAGACCGCGGCGGGACGGGCGCCGTTCGACCGGGGCGGGATGTGGAACGATCCTCTCGCGCGTCCCGTCGTTCTCGACCTCCTCTCGACCATCCCCGGCGAGGGCCCTTCGCTCGCCGCGGCGATCGCGTCGGTGGTTCCCCGCGACACGGCGGCTCTCGATCCGGCGAAGGCTCTCTGGATCGATTTCTGGCGGAGCAATCCGTCCCGGCGCCTCGATTTGTTTCCGAGCTGGAGAGTCTATCCGGCTTTCGTGAATCTCGCGTTGCTCCTCGATCGCGAATCGATCGTCGAGGCCGATGGGATGCGCGCGTTTTCCGGAGGGATCGATACGCTCGGACGCGCGCTCGCGATGGAGCATCTCACCGTCGATTCATTCGCGGCGGCGAACGCGGTCGCGAACGATCTGATGACGAGGATCGAGCGCTTCTCCGCTCTCCTCGCCACCCCGAAGGAGCGATGGCGCGTCGTCGACGAGGCGAAATGGACGCGTCTGTCGCCGCGAACGAAACGTCTCGTCTCGGAGAGCTGCGCCGCGGCGCTCGTCGAGCTCGTGGCGGTCAAAACGGAGCTCTCTCTGCGCCTCGAAGCGGGCACGGGAATCGCTTTCGGACTCTCCTTTCCGGAAGATCCGGTGGTGAAAGGCGAGCCGGCGGCGTTCGCGGCCGTTCTCGAAAGCGCGCGCGAAACCCTTTCGATCTCGGGGGCCGTCCTCCGGATCGGCGACTTGAGCTGGACCGTCGCCGAACGGGGCGTGAAGGCGTCGGCCGCCCCGGGCGCGCCGCTGCGCTTCACGGGAACCCTCGCCCTCCCTCCCCGCGAGGAACCGGGCATCGTGCCCCTTGCCGCCGCTCTCGAAATCCGCGCGGGCGGAAGGCTCCTCGATCTGCGGCGCCGCGAGAGCGTCGTGCTCGCTCCGCCGTACCGGGTATCGATCGATCTTCCCGCGGGGAAACGCCTCGGCGCCGATCCGCTCCCCGTGGCGATCGCGATCCGTTACCGTCCCGCCCACGACATTCGGGGCACCGTCGATGGAACCTTCATGAAGGAGCTCGCGACGACGCCGGAGCTGCCGGCTCACTTTCTCGCGGACGCGTCGCGTGATCGCACCGATCTCGTCGTCACGGTCGCGCCGAGGGAGCGGCTCTCCCCGGGACGCTATCCCTTCTCCCTCTCGATCTCTCTCGGCGCGGGAACGATCGCTCGATTCGACGAATCGCTCGTGCTGCCGTTCCGCTGGCTCTATCTCGGACCGATGACCGCCGACGACGCGTTTCGCCGCGGACCGGATTACCAAAAAGATCTCTTCGGGCGATACGCGATCGGCGGCGCGGCCGCGGTTCGCTGGCGGGAGGCCGCGGGCGACGCATTCGACACTGACGGCGCGCTTCTTCCCGAACGGCTCGTCGAAGCGACGGCGGGACGCTGCATCCTGCTCTACACGGCTATCGACGCTCCCGGACGGATGAAGCTCCGTTGGTCCATCGAAACGACGAACACCGTCTCCATCTGGATAAACGGGGCTCCGGTTCTCCCGGCCGGATCGGCGGCGGGCGCGGCATCGGCCGCGGAGCCGGTGGAGATCCGAAAGGGGCCCAACTCGATCCTCGTCGCCGCATGCTGGAGCGACGCTCCCGGCGGCGTTCTCTTCGATCTCGTGGACGAGAACGGGTATCCGGCGGCGGGGCTCGGCAACGAGCTCGAGACGATCATCGACGGCTTCGACCGTCTCCTCGCTCCGGAGGCGCCGCCGGAAGCGGCGCGGGAGGCTGCCTCGAAGCGCATGCGCCAGATATCGTTCGCGCTCGTTCAGCCCGGGGCGTCGGAGGTGTCGGTCATCGGCTCCTTCAACAACTGGGATCCGGCGGCCACGCCGATGAAGCGCGACGCGGCCGGAGTCTGGCGCGCCGCGCTCGTTCTCATGCCGGGCCGGTACCCGTACAAATTCTCCATCGACAGAAAATCGAAGATCGTCGATCCCGCGAACGCGCTCACCGAGCCGGACGGATTCGGCGGCCGGAATTCGGTGCTCGAGGTCAAATAGCGCGGCGAACCGCGCGCGCCGCGATGAAAGGAACGGCCGGTGCCGCACAAGCGAACGACCCGCCGCGTGATGATCGTCTTCGGCACGCGGCCGGAGGTCATCAAGCTCGCCCCCGTCATTCACGAGCTGCGGCGCCGCGGCGGCTACGATGCGCGGACCTGCTTTACGGCCCAGCACCGTGAGCTGTGCGACCCGCTGCTTCGCTTCTTCTCCGTCCGGCCCCATCACGACCTCAACGTCATGACCGAGAATCAGACCCTCATGGATATCGCGACCCGCACCATGATCCGGCTCGACGCCGTTCTCGAGCGCGATCCGGTGGACATGGTGATCGTGCAGGGGGATACGACCTCGGCGTTCGCCGCGGCGCTGCTCGCATTCTACCGGCGGATTCCGGTCGCCCACGTGGAGGCGGGGCTCAGAACGAGCACCATCTGGAACCCGTACCCCGAGGAGATGAACCGGCGGCTCGTCGGACGGGTGGCCGAGCTTCACTTCGCGCCGACGGAGCGCGCCCGCCGCGCCCTCGCCGCGGAGGGAGTCCCCGCGGCCGGCGTCTGGGTCACCGGAAACACCGTCATCGACGCGCTCCGGTTCACGCGCGCCGCGATCCGCAAGCGGCGGCGCGCCGCAAGGCCGGGAGGCCGGCGGCGCCGGCTCATCCTCGTCACGGCGCACCGCAGGGAGAGCTTCGGCCGCGGCATCGAGGAGATCTGCGCCGCGATCCGCGACATCGTCGACCGCAACGGCGACGTCGAAGTCTTCTTCCCCGTTCACCCGAATCCGTCGGTGCGGGCCGTCGTGCACCGGATGCTCGCCTCCCGCGATCGGATCGTCCTTTCGCCTCCCGTCGAGTACACGGAGCTCGTCCGCGTCATGGACGAGAGCTTCCTCGTGCTGACCGATTCGGGCGGCCTGCAGGAAGAGGCTCCCGCCCTCGGCAAGCCGGTCGTCGTCATGCGCGACGAGACGGAACGGCCGGAGATCGTCTCGGCCGGCGGCGCGGTTCTCGCCGGACCTCACCGGGATCGCATCGTGGCCGACGTCGAGCGGATAATCTCCGACCCGCGGGTGTACGCGCGGATGGCGCGCGTCCGAAACCCCTTCGGCGACGGACGGGCCGCGCGCCGCATCGTCCGCGTGATCGACGCGTGGCTCGGCTCCGGCGGAAAGACGCCGCCGGCGCTGCGGCGAACCGGCGAGTTTCGCCCCTGAGCGGCGCCGCCTCTCCGCGACGCTTCGCTTCGCGAATAGGCCTTTTCACGGTGCGGCCGGGCGTGATATCGTTTCGCGTGCGATGTTCGGCGGGACGGGGAACACGATCTCACGGAGGGAGGGAATCGCCCGATGATGAATACCCGCATCGCCGTCGCCGCGATGGTCGCCGCGGCGGTTCATCTCGCGACGGGCGTTCGCGCCGAGACGCCTCGCCGGATCGCCGTCGCGGCCCGTTTCACCTATTATATCTTCGACGGCGAGTTCTTCGGCCTCGGCGGCGCGGTTGGAGCCGGGGCGGCGTTGCGCTACGAACTCATGCGGGACATCCACTTCGAGAACTCGCTCGGTATCCTCGACACGAAGGGATCCGGCGTCGACGTCGGGGGTCTCGACTACCGCCTCAACGTCGTCGCCGTCTTTCCCGTGCTCATCCCCTATCGCCCGGTCGCCCGGTGCGGTATCGGCCTCATCTCGGTGGATCCGGTCACGGTGACTCCCACGAAATCCTTCCGCCCCTCCCAGACGACTTTCTACCTGACGGGCGGCGTCGGGGCCACGCGTTCGCTCGTCGAGAATTTTCTCGTGGAAGCGGAGGCGAGCTTCTGGATCACGCCCTACCGGTATCGGATCTACGAGTTCAACCGGTTCGACGTCGCGGTGCGCGAGGAGCGTTTCATGCACGTCGGCATCTCGCTCGGCGCCGTCTACACCTTCTGATGTCCGCGGATGATCAGGGCACGTAGATCATTTTGACTGTTTTCGTCGCGCCCCCGGAACGGAACACGCAGAAATAGACCCCCGCCCCGAGACCCCGCGACCCCGGCCGCCACGCGATCTCGTGCGCGCCGCGCCCGAGATCGCTCGCGACGACGCG
>DHHN01000050.1:5279-5868 GCA_002403295.1 bacterium UBP1_UBA4771
CCGACGAGGTGCGTGACGATGCGGTAGGAGTACTCCCTGCCGAGCGAGACGAGATCGTCCCGGTACGTAAACGCCCCGCCCTCGCCCCGGAGCGTATCCGGCGAAACGAGCGCGAACGGCGCTCCGTCCTCCGAACGGTACAGGAGGCAGCCGCGGATACCGTCGATCGGCTCGAGGGTCCAGGAGACGAGCAGATCGTCCTTGCCCTCGGCGACGGACGCGCTTCGGTAGACGGACACGACCGTGACCGCGCGCGGGCGCGCGGCGGTTTGGCCGTCCCCGCTCGCGACGACGAGGTCCCATTCCCCCGCGTAGAGCGCCTCGACCGGCAGGGCCGCGACGATCCGGTTCTCGCCGAGCCACTCGACGGTGCGCGCCCTGACCGTATCGGCGCCGCACGCGAGCGCGCAGCGGGCGCCGTAGAGGATCCCGGCGCCCCGGACGTCGAGCGACGCCTCGCCGTCGTGGAGCTTGTCGATCACGGCGGGTTCGACGCTCGCGATCGTGGGAGCGCTCATGCCTCCGGCGAAGGTCGCCGAGACGCTTCCCCCCGAGCCGATCGAGATGTTCGAAATGGCGACGCGCGTCG
>DHHN01000073.1 GCA_002403295.1 bacterium UBP1_UBA4771
CGAGAACGACATCGGGCCTCGATCTATCGGTGCGTTCCTCGAAATCGAGCCGCAGCTGCATCATCCACTCGATCATGCGTGGATTGCGCAGCCCGAGCGATTTGGCGCGGCGCTCGTCCTCGAGCCGAGCGAGGCAAACGGGATCGACGACCGATTCGATCCGCAATATCGATTTCGTTATCTCGGCGGCGCCGGACGGATGTGCGCTCAGCGCGAGCACGTGCACGACCGCTTCGAGGGGCATGCGCTCAACGAAAAAGAGACGGAGGACCGCCCGATCGAGCTCGCCGAGCTCTTTTTGCCATTTGGGTGGCCGTCTCCTGCCGTAGCGGCGCCGGACGAAGTCCAGCGCTCTGCTCCGCGAATAGACGACGAGCCATGTGGCAAGGCTCGCGTCGCCGCGGTACTTAGCCAGACCGCCTTTAAAGAGGGCCTCGAGAATGTCGACGTGAACGGTCCGAACGTCGTCCTCGTCCTCGGCGAAGAGATGGCGCCGAAGCACGTCGTACATGAGACGCGAGTATTGATCTATGAAGCGGTGCCAAGCGGGTATGGATCCCGCCGAGATATCGCGGGCGAGGTCGAGATCCGCGCAATATCTGCGCGCGGCACCCTTGTCTGGTGGGTGATCGGGGTCCGCTCTCATGCGCGCTGCTCTTTTGCCCCCGGCGAGCTTTCCCCGCAAAGGTTCTCCCCTCGGGCAAGGGGGCGATATTATTGTCGTTTCCAAGCATCCCGCAGGCTGCTATAATGATATTATATTCTAGCGATTCGCGCAAATGCGTCGGTGTCGATTCTCGAAATTAAATTATTCGAAATAATGCAGTTATGCTCTCGTAATATCGGACGATTGTCCGTCAAATGCTGCCTCGCTGCCATAGCGATATTCGCCGTTTCGTGCCGTGGGCGCGGGGACGTTGATCGCCCGTTCTTCCTGCGAAATCTCCCCGACAGTCTCGTTCATTATCTGACCTCCCCCGACGACAGCGCCCTCCTGAGGCACATTCGGTCGCTCGGCTTTTTCGAGGCGAGGGAGCATTTCAAGCCCTTCAGGGACAACGTGGCGGCGCAGGGAGTCGGTGGGTACCGGCGTCATAAGGACGAGATACTCCCGATCTTCAAGCGGTACGCCGAGGCTCTCGACCGCGAATATGAATACGCGGCGGGCCTCCACGATTACCATCTGTACGCCTCCCTCTCTCCGGAAGAGGTCGTATCGCTCGCGGAGCTTCGAATCCGACATCGCGCGTTTTTAGAAGAGCCCCGCATCCCTGCGTCGACGCAGGCGAGGCGGAGCCGGGAGTTTCTCGCGGAGTTCGAGCGGCGGGGCGATCTGTGCAGCATCGGCAGATGCCACATGCACCTCGCCGATCTCGCCAACATGATGGAGCGCGGCTCGGAAGAAGAGCTCGCCTGCCGCCGCAAGGCGCTTCGGGCATTCCAGGGTTCGGGCGAATCGTTTATGGCCTGCCAGATCATGGGGGAGATCGCCTCCATCCACCGGGGCGCGATGCGGACCGACTCGATGAGATACTATCTCGACGAAACGTTTCGGCTCGCCAGCCGCTCGCGCATTCCGGATCAGGCCGCGCGCGTTCTCATGTTCTACGCGAAATTCTACGAGGGCTTCGGCCGGCTCGGCCTCGCGCACGAGCTCTATGGGAGGGCGATCGAAATCTGCCGCGACTACAAGGGCGCCGACCATCAGATACGATCCGTTGCGGCCTCGATGAAGTTCCACGCCGACATCGCGTGTTGGGACGTCGTCGCGCTCCTCGCTCAGCGCGAGCAAGCGCTCGAGAAGCTTTATCCGGCAAGCAAGATAGATACGGTTTTTCGTCTCGCCGCTCGATCCCAGATCGCCCGGCTTCACATGGCCCGCGGGAATACCGCGCACGCCGAGCGCCTGTATCGCCGCCTCGACGCCTCTATACGGCAGACACGATTCGATCGCCAGCTGCGCCCCCCGCTACTCGCCGACTGGGGCGAGGGGCTCATCGAGAACGGGCGGCCCCGAAGGGCCGTTCCAGTGCTTCGAAAAAGCATCGAGTTGGCGGCCGCGAGAAGCTACGAGGTGTTCGTCCCCCGGTGCGAGATCCTTCTCGCGCGGGCATATCTCGACCTCGGAAACGCCGAGAACGCCGAGTCGCATCTTCGCCGTTTCGAAACGGCCGCCCGATCGATCAAGTCGGACACGCTCAACAATTATCTCGCGCGGGACATCCTCGCCGCGAGGCTCACCTGGATCGGCGCATCGCGGGCGGTTCGAGAGCGCACCCTCTCTTGCGCGCTCGCCCGCTTCGTCGCCTCGATCGGGCGCCTCGATCCCTCGCCTCATTCGTATCTATGGATATGCCGGGCCGAAGAGTATCGCGCGATGCTTCATGACATCGCCGGAGACGACGCCGCGCTCGGATACGCGGCCGAGCTCTTCTGGCACGATCTCGGGAGGCTGATAGGAACGAGTCGCGAAGCGGACGCTGCACGCGGCGACGCGCCGAGAGGCGCTGCGGAGACGGCTGACGCGCTCGCCGCAGGCGACCTTTCGGGCTATCTCCGTGCT
>DHHN01000032.1:0-1747 GCA_002403295.1 bacterium UBP1_UBA4771
AAGTCCGCCGCTTCCATGAAGGACCGGATCCGGTCCTCTTCGAGACGTATCGTGGAGCCCCCCTCGACGGATTCGCAGGAACCCTTCTTCGCTGCTTCATGCCCATCAGCCACGACGAATCACTCCCTCCGGCACAGAGCGCCGAACGCTTCCTCGAACCGCTCGATGAGCGCGTCCTCCTCGCCCGGGAGAACGGTCCGCGGATCGATCATGACGGATTGTTCCCTGACACGAACGAGCACGGCGGGCGATCCCGCGCGCAGCCGCGCCGCGATCTTCTCGGCGCGGCTTCCCCGTAGAGTAATCTGTACGAGAACCGACCGCAAGGGGTTACTGGGAAAGCTCCCGCCGCCGATCGACGACTCCGCCTCCTCGATCGTCACCTCGAGCTCGCCTGCGCAGCGCTCCTTGATGCGGGCGGCGATCTCGCCGGCGCGCGCGCGCGCGGCGTCGAGATCGGCCGTGATCATGCGCAGCGCCGGCACCTCGTCGAACCTGCCGTTCCAATATTCGAGCAGCACGCTCTCGAGCGCGGCGAGCGTCAGTTTGTCGAGCCTGAGCGCCCGCGCGAGATGGTTCTCGCGCATGCGCGCGACGAGATCGGCCCTGCCGACGATGGCGCCTCCCTGCGGGCCGCCGAGCACCTTGTCCATGCTGAAGCTCATGAGATCCACGCCGGTCGCCATGATGTCGCCGAGGCTCTCCTCGCCCTCGATCCCCTTCGCCGCGAGCGGGAAGAGGACGCCGCTCCCCTGGTCGTACATCACCGGCACCCCGTGCGCGCGCCCGATCTCGACGAGATCGCGGAGCGGCACCTCGTTCGTGTAGCCCACGACGCGGTAGTTGCTCGTATGCACCTTGAGGAGCAACGTCGCCCCGTTTCTGACCGCCTTTTCGTAATCCTTGCGGTGCGTGCGGTTCGTCGTCCCGATCTCGATCACCCGGCCGGCGGCGTGCGCGAGAATCTCGGGAAGCCGGAACGAGCCGCCGATCTCGACGAGCTCTCCGCGCGAGACCGCCACCGCCCCCGCCCCGGCGAGCGTCTCGACGGCGAGCAGCACCGCGGCGGCGTTGTTGTTCACCGCGTGCGCGTCCTCGGCGTCCGCGAGCAGCGCCAAGAGCCTCGAGACGCGCACTCCGCGCTCGGTCCGGGTCCCGCTCTCGAGATCGATCTCGAGGTCGACGTATCCGGCGGCGGCCTGCTCGATCGCGCGCCTCGCTCCCTCGCCGAGAGGCGCGCGGCCGATGTTCGTGTGGAGAATGACGCCCGTCGCGTTGATGACGCGGCGCTGCCCTCCCCGCTCGATCGCTTCGAGTTTCCGCACGACCTCGTCCGTGACGGACGCCCGCACGTTGGCGTCGGAGCTCGCGGCCATCCCGCCCTCGATCAGCCGTTCGCGGAACGCCTCGATCGTCTCGCGCACGATGCGCGTGATCCCCCTGCGCGAGAGAAGCGTGATCCTTCCGGCGACCCGCGGGTCCTCGAGAATGCGTTCCACCGACGGCAGCTTTTTCAGATGCGCGCGCGTGTCCATGTCCGTTTCGCTCTTTCGTGTGACGAATTCTGCCATCTTCTACCATATATGGTAGATAGCGTCAACTGTTTTCACCATATATGGGCCATGGGCCGGAAACCCCCCCGCCGCCCGCATTTGCCCCTTGAAGGACCGGCGCCGTTTGGTGAAGAATGGGCGCGAAACGGCCCGATCCGTGCAAAGGAGTGGTCGATGAACAGATCGAGATACCC
>DHHN01000032.1:1856-4445 GCA_002403295.1 bacterium UBP1_UBA4771
GCTCGGACCGGACAGCCTGCGCGAGGCGGACGCGAACCTCGGGGTCGCGCTCTACCTCTGGGGGCTCTGCGCCGACGCCGGCGCCGACGTGCATCTGACGCGGACGACCGACCGCGATCGTCTCCCGGAGGGCTCGACGGAAGCGGGGGACGATCTGCGGGCGCGCGTCGCCGCGGCGAACGACCTCGAACCGGACGTCTTCCTCTCGATACACCACAACTCGAACATCGCCCTCGATCGATCGCGCAACGCGATCGAGGTGTACTACCGCTCGAGCGACACCGGCCCGTCGCTCGAGCTCGCGCAGACGCTGCAGGTCCACCTCTCGCGAAACCTCGGCATCGCCGCCGCCGAGGTCAAGCCGGGCGGCTATCTCGTGCTTCGATCCTCCACCGCGCACGCGGCCGTTCTCGGCGAGGCGAGCTATCTCTCGCATCCCCTCGTGGAGAACCGTCTGCGGTTCGCCGAGAAACAGAAGCTCGAGGCGCAGGCGTACTTTTTCGGGCTCATCAGCTATTTCTCCCGCGGCGTTCCGTCCATCGCGCGCCTCTCGCCGGCCGCGGACACGGTCCGCGCTCCCGCCGAAATCGCCTTCGCCGTGCGCTCGCGCGACGGCGTGCCGCTCGACCCCTCCTCGGCGCGCGTCCGGATCGGCGACGCGGATCTCGTCGCGGTCTTCGACCCGGACTCGTCGGTCATCCGCCGGCCGATGAACGAAGCGCTCCCGAACGGCCCGTACGAGGTGCGGGGCGCGGTGCGGAGCGCGCGCGGCGCCACCGCGCGCAGCAAGCCGTTCACCGTGCTCCTCAGCCGTCCCGCGCGGCACGTCATACCGCTCGTCCCGCGGCCCGACCCCGGCGGAGGCGTCGTCCTTTCGCTTCGCGTTCTCGACGAGCTCGGTCTTCCGGTCGCGGACGGGACGCCCGTTTCCATGATCGCGCGGCGGGGGAACGGGGCGCTCGACGGCGCCTCGCGCGACGGCGTGGTCTCCTTCCCGCTGCCGGACCATGCCGTCGGCGACGCGTTCGTCGTTTCGGCCGGCGCCGTTTCCGACACGATCGTCTTTCCTCGATCGGAGGCCGCGGAACGGTTCCCGGTGCGCGTCGTCGACGCGCGCACGGGGACCCGCGTTCCCTTTCCCGTCGCCGCGGGACGGACGCCGCCGAGCGCCGCGGGCGACGCGAACGGGCTCGTTCTCCTCTCGCCGAGCATGACGGCGGAAACGCTCCGCGTCGCCGCCCGCGGGTACCGTCCCGCCGTCGTCGACGGCGGCGCGTTGGCGAGCGGCGCGCCGCCGCATCGGGACCGCACCGTGGCGCTCGAACCGGTTCTCGACGGCGCGCTCGCGGGACGGCGCGTCGCGATCGATCCCGGCGGCGGCGGCGCCGACGCCGGAGGGCTCGGCCGGCGCGGTCTTCGCGGCGCCTCGGTCAACCTCGCCGTCGCGCGGCGGCTCGCCGAGCTCCTCGAGGAGGCAGGCGCCGTCGTGGCGCTCACGCGCGAGGGAGAGGAAACGCTCTCCGCGCAGGAGCGCGTGTACCTCGTGAACCGTTCGGGCGCCGAGCTCGCCATCGGCATCCGCAGCGGCGCGCGCCCGTCCGGGCTCGACGGCGGGCGCCTCGCGCTCCACCATCCGGGAAGCGCCCGGGGGGCCCTCGCCGCCGAAACGCTCGCCGCCTCCCTCGCCGCCCTGCCCCCCGGCGGAGCCTTCGCCGTCGGGGAATGGACGAGCCCCTTCCTTCAGCAGACCGCCTGCCCCGCCGTCGAACTCTACGTCGGCGCCGTCGAGGAAGAAGCGTCGGAGCGCATCATGGGGGACGACGCGTGGGTCCGCCTCGCGGCGTCGCTCGCGCTCGACGCGGCGGCGCGGCGCTTCGCCGCCGGGCCGTGAGCGCGCCTATCGGGGCCCGGCCGGGACGCGCGGCTTGACACCGCGGCGCCCCGGAGGCGATATTGAACGCACGGGAGGAGCGACGCGCACACGATGATCAGTATCGGCGAGCATGACCGAAGGTACCGGCGCCGGCTCAAGATCCTCTTCCCCATCGTCGTCTCCGCCCACCTGCTCCTCTTCGTGACGCTCGTCCGCATCGACGTCGTTCGGAACATCATCATGTTCGGTTACGAGGGCCCGCCGGAGCTTCGACCCGAGATATCGATCATCGACGACCGGACCGTCGACGAGGAGGTCGCCGAGCAGCGGAACCCGCTCGTCGTCATGAACGTATTCATCGAGGGGCTCGATCGTCCCGAGCCCGACCGCGGCAGCGAGCGCGCGCCGCGGCCCGCCGAGCAGCCTCGCCCGTCCGTCGTCGCCCCGGACATCCCCGACGACTTCGCGTTCCGCACCTACCCGTCGCGCGCGCCGGTTCCGTACCGCCGGGACTACGTGATCCTCCGCATGGTGAAGCCGCATTATCCCGCCGACGCGCTCGCGAACGCCGAGGAAGGCTACGTTCTCGTCGAGGCGTACGTCGACTCCGATGGAACGGTCGCCGAGGTGTACGTGCGATCCTCGTACGGCCGCCGCTCGTTCGAGGAATCGGCCCTCGGAGCGCTCCGGCAGTTCCTCTTCAAGCCCGTCATGGA
>DHHN01000032.1:4533-8458 GCA_002403295.1 bacterium UBP1_UBA4771
CGCCGTTTCTCGAACATCCGCGACATCTCTTCCCGAAGCGGCTCGCCGCCCGACTTGGCCTTCGCCGCGGCCTCGAGAAGCAGCTTCGTGCCCTGATAGGCGCCGATCACGACCTGGTTCGGCTCTCCCGGAGCCTCGTTCACGAGCTCGCACGCGGCGAGAAACTGGCGCTCGGCCTTTCGCGCGCCGATATCCGCTGGGAAGATCGCTCCCTCGAGATCCTTTCCCGCCATCCTGATGAGGCGCCGCGAATCCCAGGCGCTCGTGCCGAGGAGCTGCACGCCGAACTCGTGATACGACAGCTGCGGAAGGATGAGAATGAGGTCCTCGATCTCGGAGCCGATGAAGAGCGCCTCCGGCGCGGCGGCGTCGATCCGGCTCATGAATTCCGCGAAATCGGTGCTGCCGGGGGGATAGAACACGGCGGCGACGAGGCGCCCGCCGAGGCGTTCGACCTCGTCGGCGAAGAGAGCGGCGCCGCGCCGCGAGGCGGGTTCCTCGGCCGCGAGGTACGCGATGCGCCTCAGTCCGAGACGCCCGCAGGCCATCCGCGCGAGCGCCGCGACCTCCACCTCGGCGCCGACCCCCGTCTGGAACACCCAGCTCCCGATGTCGTCGATCCCCTCTTCCGTCGCGACGGGAGAGAGCAGCACCGTGCGCGAGAGCTCGGCCACCTGCGCGGCGGCGATCGTCGCGGAGCTGAGGACCTCGCCGAGGAGCGCGTCGACGCGCTCTTCCGAAACGAGGCGCTCCGCCACGGCCCGGCAGGTGAGCGGCGCCCCCCGCGTATCGCCGACGACGAGCTCGACGTTTCCGATCCCGCGCATCCGCGCCTCCTTGAGCGCGATCGACGATCCGCGGAGAAACGATTCGCCGAGCGTGGCGTACCGGCCCTCGATCGGACAGAGAACCCCGATCCGGAACGCGGCCGCGTGCTTCGGCTTCGCCGCCCGCTCGGCTCCGGCCCCGGAGGCGGCGAACATCGCGACGGCGAGCGCGGCGACGCAAACGGCGTGTCTCATATCCCCCTCCCGGGCCGCTCGAACGCCGCCCGCCCGAGGTACGACAGCGCGAGGGCGTGGTACTCGGCCGCGCCCCGCGAGAGCTTCTCCGATTCCGCGGCGTCGAGCTCGCGTTTCACCTTCGCCGGAACGCCGGCGACGAGCGTGTTCGGCGGCACGACGGTTCCGGGAAGGAGCACGCTCCCCGCCCCGACGATCGATCCCCGTCCGACGCGGGCGCCGTCGAGAATGACGGAACCCATGCCGACGAGACACCGGTCCTCGACGACGCACGAGTGCAGGATGGCGCGATGGCCGACCGTCACCTCTCTCCCGATCACGAGATCCGGCCCTCCCGTCGTCACGTGGCAGACGCAGAGATCCTGAATGTTCGAGAGCTCGCCGACGCGGATGCGCCACACGTCGCCGCGGACGACGGCCCCGTGCCATACGCTCGAGCGGTCGCCGAGCTCCACGTCGCCGATGACGCACGCCGAGGGCGCGACGAACACGTCGGCGCCGACGCGCGGGAGCATTCCCTGAAACGCCTCGATCAACCCGTTCCCCTCCTAGGCTTCGTATTCGCCGAAATCGCCCGGATCGAGCTCCTTGAGCCGCTTGCGGACGTCGTCATCCTCGGCGCCGAGATCGATCGGACGCTTGTACGTCTCGAAGAGCTCCCGGTCGATGAGGATGGAGGCGTTCGAGCGCAGCGCGAGCGCGATCGAATCGCTCGGACGGGCGTCGACGTAGAAGGTGTCCTCGCCGTGCCGCAGCACGATGCGCGCGAAGTACGTATCCGCGTGGATGCCGGTGATCTCGATCCGGTCGACCGCCGCGCCGAGCACGTCGATGACGATGCGCAGGAGATCGTGCGTCATCGGGCGCTCGAACGACTTCCCCGCGAGCGCGGTGAATATCGCCGTCGCTTCGGCCGTGCCGATCCAGATCGGAAGGATCTCGTCCTCTTCCTCGGTCTTGAGAAGCACGACGGGGTGCCGGCGCTCCTGATCGAGGGCGATTCCGCGGACGAATACCTCGACGAGCTCCATGGCGGGGCCTACTTGCCTTTTTTCGGAGGAGTCGCGGCCTCCCCCGCCTGCCGCTGCACGTCCGCCGGCGAATCGATCTTGACTCCCGGCTTGTCCATGTTCTCCGACATCCATTTCGCCGATTCGACGATGCCGCTCTCCGGATATTTCTTGATGAGCTCGTCGAATGTGCGGCGCGCCTGGACGAAATCCATGAGATCCTCGGCATAGGTGAATCCGATCATGAAGAGCGCCTCGGGAGCGTTCTTCTCGTTCGGATACTGATTGACGATGTCGCGGTAGTACTGGATCCGCGTCCGGGGATCGCTCTCCATCT
Source organism: bacterium UBP1_UBA4771 (assembly GCA_002403295.1). Classification (GTDB taxonomy): domain Bacteria; phylum Krumholzibacteriota; class Krumholzibacteriia; order Krumholzibacteriales; family Krumholzibacteriaceae; genus SSS58A. The sequence goes on from DHHN01000032.1 coordinate 6,903, forward strand.
GCGCCATCTCCCAGAGCTCGGCGGCCGTGCGCTTCGTCTGTTCGAGCCGGTCGCGCACGTAGTTCTCCGGCGGGTATTTCTTCTTGAGGCGCTCGATCTCCCGCTGGTAGACCTCCTCGGACATCGCGCCGTGGAGCTTGGCCGATATCGTGCGGCGGGCATCGTCCAACGTCTGCACCTTTTCCGGATTCTTCTCCGAAACGCGCACGATCGCGTAGCCGCGCTCGAAGCGAAACACGTCGCTGAGCGCGCCGACCTCGAGGTTCTCGACCGCCTTGCTGAAGATCTCCGACTGGCCGACGCCCTTGATGTATCCTCCGGGATTGAAATGGCCGACGTCCCCTCCACCCGGAGCCGTCGCCGCGTCCTCGGACTCCTTGACCGCCAGGTCGGTCAGCTTTTCGCCCGCGAGGATGCGCTTCCGCCAGGATACCGCCTTGAGGCTGTCGGACGAGAGGAGGTACTGGGCGCGCATGACGGGCGGCTGCCTGAACTCGTCCCTATGCTCCTGGTAGTATTTCTCGATCTCGGCGTCGCCGACCTTCACCTTTCCGCCGATGTTCCGGCTGAAGTACTCGGCGACGAGTATGTTGATCGTGGCCCACCGCATGCGGTCGCTGACCTCGTCCTCGTGGTCGATCTTCGCGTCGAGGGCGGCCCGGTAGAGGAGGTGCTCCTCGATGAGGCGGTCGACGAATTTCGCCTTGCCGTCGGGGCCCTTGAAGGACTTGCGCTGCATATCGGGCAGCTCCTCGAACCGCCGGTTCACCGCCTCCTCGGTGATCTTGTAATCGGCGACGCGCGCGGCGAGGCCCGACTTGACCTTGATCCCCTCTTCCTTCTTGCCGCACGACCAGCCGCACGTGGCGGCGGCGACCAGCACGACGATTGCCGCTCTCTTCGCGAACATCGGCTCCTCCTTTTGAACGGTTTCCGGCGCGGAGCGCCGGCTCACAGCAAATCCCCGCGGTTCTTGCGCTCCAGCGATTCGGTGATCTCGCGCACCCGCTCGCTCTCCCCGCGCCGGCAGACGAGCACCGCGCCGCCGTCCACGACGACGACGAGGTCGTCCACGCCGACCGCCGCGGTGAACCCCCCCGGGTTGAAGAAAAGGTTCCTCTTGCAGTCGACGAGCTCCATGCCGCCCGCCCCGGCGTTGCCGGCCTCGTCGGCGCCGAGAAGCCCGAACAGCGCGTCCCACGAGCCGACGTCGCTCCACCCGAACTCGACCGGAGCCACGACGACGTTTCCCGCCTTCTCGAGGATCCCGTAGTCGACCGATACGGCCGGCATCCGCGGATATTCGCGCGCGATCGTCTCGCGCTCCGCGCCGGTCCCGAGCGCGGCGGCGATCGCCGCGAGCGGCGAGGCGCCTTCCGGCAAAAAACGAGACCATGCGGCGAGATACACCGAGGGCCTCCAGACGAATATACCGCTGTTCCAGAAATAGGTTCCCGCCCGGAGGTATTCCGCCGCGCGCGCGGCGTCCGGCTTCTCGTGAAATCGCTTCGCCTCGAGAAACGAAACGCCGCCCTCGACGCCCGCGCCGGCGCCCG
>DHHN01000032.1:8556-14213 GCA_002403295.1 bacterium UBP1_UBA4771
TCGGCGCCGCCGCCGCGGCGGACGAGCTCCGCGGCGACCGCGATGGAGGGGGCCGTGTTGCGGCCGACGGGCTCGATGAAGATATGCGCGGGAGGAAGCGCCGGCAACTCCTCATGTATCGCGGACGCCTGCTCTTCGATCGTGAGGAGAAAGATCCGCTCGGGAGGGATGAACGCCGCGAGGCGGCGCCATGTGAGGGAGAGCATCGATCCGGCGCCCGTGACGTCGAGGAGCTGTTTCGGCCGCGCGCCCCGGCTGCGCGGCCAGAACCGCTTTCCCTTGCCCCCCGCGAGAATGACGCCGTACACGGGGAATCATTCCTCCCTGAGCGCCGACACGTCGAGATGCGCGGCGAGGGCGTCCGCGATCTCCCGGCGGATGACGCCGAGCTGCTCCGTCGTCGAGGCTTCGAACCTGAGAACGAGCGCGGGCTGCGTGTTCGAGGCGCGGACGAGCCCCCAGCCGCCGTCGAAGACGACCCGCGCGCCGTCGACGTCGATCACGCGATGGGTCTTCCGGAAGCGCTCGCGAACCGCGTCGACGACGGCGAATTTCCTGTCGTCCGGGCAATCGACCCGGATCTCGGGAGTCGACTCGTAGCGCGGGAGATCGGCGAGAAGCGCGCTGAGCGGCGCGGAGCCGCGCGCGACGATCTCGAGAAGACGGCATGCCGCGTAGAGCGCGTCGTCGAAGCCGAAGTACCGGTCCGCGAAAAAGAGGTGCCCGCTCATCTCGCCCGCGAGCAGCGCCCCCGTCTCGCGCATCTTTTTCTTGATGAGGGAATGCCCCGCCTTCCACATGAGGGGCGTTCCGCCGTGCCGCGCGATGTCGTCCTCGAGCGCCCGCGAGCACTTGACCTCGAAGATGACCGTCGAGCCCGGATGCGCCGCGAGGACGTCGCGCGCGAAGAGCGCGAGCAGCCGGTCTCCCCAGAGGATCTCGCCCCGGTCGTCGATGACGCCGAGGCGGTCCGAATCCCCGTCGAACGCGACCCCGAGCTCGAGACGGCGATCGAGCACGACGTCGCGCAGCGCGCGGACGTTTTCGGGAACGGTGGGATCGGGGTGGTGATTCGGGAACGTGCCGTCGGGCTCCATGAAGAGCTCGACCGGCCGCTGGCCGAGCGCGGCGAAGAGCTCGCCCGCCACGAGCCCCGAGGTGCCGTTGCCGCCGTCGGCGGCGAACGCGACGGGGCGGTCGACGGCGATCCCGCTGGCGATGTGCCCGACATATTCGTGCCGGGCCTCGCGGCTCTCGATCCGGCCGCCGCCCGGCTCGGGAAGATCCCCCTCGGCGAGACGGCGCAGCTCGAGGATGTCGTCGCCGTAGATCGTTCCCTCGCCGCGGAGCACCTTGAAACCGTTGTAGTGCCCCGGATTGTGGCTCGCGGTGATCATGACGCCGCCGCGATAGCCCCACGCCTTCGCGGCGAAGTAGAATACGGGGGTCGGAACGGCGCCGACGTCGACGACGTTCGCGCCGCCTCTCCGGAGCCCGTCGGCGAGCGCCTCGAAGAACCGGTCGCTCGACCGGCGGACGTCCCGTCCGACGACCGCGTCCCGGATCCCCTCGCGCGCGAGCGTCGCCGCGACGGCGAGGCCGAGGCGCCGCACGAGGTCATCGGTGAGATCGACGTCGACGACGCCCCTGATGTCGTACTCGCGGAAGATATGAGGCGGAAAACAGGCGTGCTTCATCTCCGCGCTCCCCTGCGGCTACTCCTTCACGACCCACACCTTCACCGGAACCTCGACCTCGCGGTGCAGCCGCACGGGCACCGTGTAGACGCCGAGCTTCTTGATCGGCTCTTCGAGAACGACCATCTTGTGGTCGACGGCGAAGCCCTGTTCGGTGATGGCCTTCGCGATGTCGTGCCCCGTCACGGAGCCGTAGAGCTTGTCCTCCTCGCCCGCCTGCACGACGAGCGTGCAGGAGATGCCTTTCATCTTTTCGGCGAGGGCCATGACGGAGACCTTGAGCTTCGCGTCACGCGAGGCGTGCAGCTTGTTCTCCTCGGCGAGAACCCGCTTCTGGCCGTCCGTCGCCGGAACCGCGAACCGCTTCGGGAAGAGGTAGTTCCGCGCGTAGCCGTCCTTCACGCGAACGCGGTCGCCGCGCTCCCCGAGCCCCTGGACCTTCTGCCTGAGGATCACTTCCATGGTACTCTCCCCTCAGCGATAGTATTCCCTGACGTACGGGAGGAGCGCGATGAATCGCGCCTTCTTGATCGCGCGGGTCAGCACCCGCTGGTGCCACGCGCACGTGCCGGTGATGCGCCGCGGCGTGATCTTGCCGCGCTCGGTGACGAAGCGGCTGAGAAATCCCTGATCCTTGTAATCGATGACGAGCCGGTCGATGCAGAACCGGCACGGCTTCGTCGGCATCGGACGCTTTTCCTTCTTCTTCCGTTCGTTCCGCATGATATGGTCCTCCGTGTATGGTTCGATGACGGCGTTAGGCCCGCGGCAGCTCGGCCGGCCGCGGCTTTTCCTCGACGACGATCATGTGGCGAAGCACGGTTTCGTCGAACCCGAACACGCGGTTGAGCTCCTTGAGGATCTCGTTGGTGCCGCCGAAGCGCATGAACGTGTAGTAGCCCTCGAACTGCTTCTTTATGGGAAAGGCGAGCCGGCGCTTGCCCCACTGATCGAGCGCCTGCACGAGCCCCTGGCGGGACGTCACGATCTCGCTGTAGCGAACGGCCTTGTCTTTCACCGTTTGTTCGTCGAGGGCGGGATTGAGAATATAGATGCACTCGTAGGTGCGCATCGAATAATTCCTCCCTTCGGACTTCAAGCGACTTTCATCGGGGCCGGAGAGGCGCCGTGAAAGTAGGGATTTATGTGGGCAGGCGATTCCCTGCCGTGTGTATGCGGCAATATAACACGCGGCCGTCGCGCGGTCAAGCGGCTCCGCCGCCCTCTCCGCCGCCCTCCCGGTCGCCCCCCGGTCCCGCCGGTCCCCGGCCCCCCGTCCCGCCCGAGCGGTTGTACCGCTGCATCGCCTCGGCGAGGCCGCGGCGAACCGCGAGCTCGACGGCCTCGGCGGCTGCCTCGACGGCCGCGCCGGCCGCCTCCCGCTCCTCGTCGAGGAACTCCATCAGCACGAAATCGGCCCAATCGACCCCCTCCGGCGCACCGCCGATGCCGAGGCGGAGCCGCGGAAAGGCCTCCGTGCCGAGCCGGTCGATGATCGAGGCGAGCCCGTTGTGCCCGCCGCTCCCGCCCCCCATGCGAAAGCGCAGCTTGCCGAGGGGCAGGTTGATGTCGTCGCTCACGACGAGGAGCCCCGAAGGGCGGAGCCCGGAGAGGCGGCTCACCGCCGCTCCCGATTCGTTCATGTAGGTGAGGGGCTTGAGAAGGACGATCGTCCGCCCCGCGGCGCGCCAGCGCGCCTCCTGCGCCGGACCGCCGACGCGCCGCCACGAAAGGGAGTGGCGGCGCGACAGAACGTCGAGCGCGAGAAAGCCGAGATTGTGTCTCGTGGAGCGGTAGCGCGCGCCGGGGTTTCCGAGTCCGCACACGACCGAGATCTGCTCCATGGAACGCTACTTTTCCTTTTTCTCTTCCCCGCCTTCCGCTTCCTCTCCCTCGGCTTCCTCGCCCTCCTCGGGAGCGACCGCCGCTTCGGGCGCGGCTCCCGGCTCCGGAACGAGGGCCTCGAGCTTCTTCGGCGCCGAGACGTGCGCGATCGTCACGTGCCCGTCGTCGACGAAATCGAGATCCGGGTAGAGCGCGATGAGGTCGGAGACGTGGAGCGACTGGCCGATCATGAGCGCGGATACGTCGATCGAGAGCTTTTCCGGTATCTCCATCGGCTTCACGTCGATAATCACCTCGCGGACGCCGTGATCGAGGACGCCGCCCTGATCCTTGACGCCGGCCGGGATCCCCGCGAGCTCGACCGGCACGCCGATGTGGAGCTTCTCGTCGATCGAGATGCGCAGGAGATCGAGATGTAGCACGTTCCCCGTCACGGGGTGATGCTGTACGTCGCGCACGAGCGTGAGGATCGTGCCTTCGTCCGCGCCCTCGATATCGAGATTGAGGATCATGTGCTCGCTCGTCGCCGCGTGCAGGATGTGCCAGAGGTCCTTCTGTCCCACGCTGAGGTTGATCGGCTCGCGCTTGTGCCCGTACAGAATCGCCGGGACCTCGCCCGTGCGGCGGAGCCTGCTCGCCAGTTTCTTGCCGTCCGCCTCCCGCATGCGGGACTTGAGATTCATGTGCTTCATATCTTCCTCCGAAGCTATGCAAACAGGTCGCTGATCGACTCTCCCGTGTGGATGCGGCGTATCGCCTCTCCGAGAAGCGGCGACACGTCGAGCACCGTAATCTTCCGGCACGCGGGAGATCCCGTGACGGGAATGGAGTTCGTGACGATGACTTCCTCGATCGGAGAGTTTTCGATCCTCTTGAACGTCTCTCCGGCGAAGACGGCGTGCGTCGCCGCGGCGATGATCCGCCGCGCGCCCGCTTCCTTGAGAACCGCTGCCGCCTGCGTGGTCGTCCCGGCCGTGCTGATCATGTCGTCGAGGATGACGATATCGCTCCCTTTGACCTCGCCGATGATATTCATGACCTCCGACTGGTCGGCCGCGATGCGCCGCTTGTCAACGATCGCCAGGTTCGCTCCGAGGCGCTTCGCGAAGGCGCGCCCCATCTTTATGCCGCCGACGTCGGGCGATACGACGGTCACCTTCTTCAAATTTTTCCCCTGAATATATTCAAAGAGCACCGGGGCCGCAAAAAGATTATCGACCTGAATGTCGAAAAATCCCTGAATCTGCGCGGCGTGCAGCTCGAGGGCGAGCACCCGCCCGGCGCCGGCCGTCGTGATGAGGTTGGCGACGAGTTTCGCCGATATCGGCACCCGCGGCTGGTCCTTGCGGTCCTGCCGCGCGTAGCCATAGTACGGGATGACGGCCGTGATGCGGTCCGCCGACGCCCGCCGGCAGGCGTCGATGAGCAGGAGAAGCTCCATGAGGTTTTCCGCGGGCGCGAAGGTCCCCTGTATGATGAACACGTCTCGCCCGCGGATGTTGTCGAGAATGCGCACCTTGATCTCGCCGTCGGTGAAGCGGCCGATCTCGAGGTCGCAGAGCGTCACGCGGAGGTGCGCCGCTATCTTCTTCGCAAGCTCGGGGTTGGCGGATCCCGCAAGAATCTTCAGCTCGTCGTTCATCCCGCATAACCTCCGTATAGAACAAGGAAGGTGACCGCTCCGGTCACCCTGCCGTCGACCATCATGGTTGGGGAGGGAGGATTCGAACCTCCGATCCAGGATCCAAAGTCCCGTGTCTTGCCGCTTGACGACTCCCCAGACGTCCGCAGCCCGGGAGCGCCGCGCTAGATGTCGCGCGAGATTTCGACGCCCGCCTCCGTGCTGATGTTGTCCTTTTCGCTCATGTACGCCTTGATGACCTTTCCCTCGAGCCACGCGCGGGATTCGTTGCTGATCGGATGGGCGATATCCTGAAACGTCCCGTCGGGGCGGCGCCGGCTCGGCATCGCGACGAAAAGGCCCTTCGCGCCCTCGATGATCTTGAGGCCCCTGATGACGAGCATGTTGTCGAGGGTGATGCTCGCGAAGGCTTTCAGCTTGTTGTCGTTCCTAACAGAGATTCGAATCTCCGTGATTTCCATGTGGCCCCCCTA
>DHHN01000153.1:0-2029 GCA_002403295.1 bacterium UBP1_UBA4771
GATCGCGCTCGGCCGCGGCCCCGTCTCCGCCGTCGTCGCCGGGGCGCTCATCGGGTTTCTCTCGGATCTCGGCAACGCGTCGTACCTCGGGCTCGGCGTCGTCGCGAAATCGATCATCGCCTTCGGAATGGCCCGGCTCGGCGGCGTGCTGCCCGAGCACGTGCTCTATCGGGGCTTCGTCATCCTCGCCGCATGCCTCGTGAACGATATCGTCACGCTCGCCGTGACCACGTCCTTCTCGCCGGGGGATATCATCGCCTCGTTTTTCCGCTACTCGATCCTGTCGGCGATCTACTCGGCGCTCGTCGGCGCCGCGATCTTCGCGTTCCTCGAGCTCATCGGGAAAAGGGTGGTGCGGTCCAATGGGCGCGCTTGACGCGAGAGACGCCTCCGCGCTCGATCCGAGGCGCCGCACGCTTTCGATGATACTCGTCTGCGTCATGGCGGCGCTCGTCATCCGCCTCTTCTGGCTTCAGGTCGTCCGCCACGATCATTTCGCGAAGCTCTCGTACTCCAATCAGCTCCAGCGGGAGCGCATTCCGGCGCCGCGGGGAATCGTCCGCGCGCGATACGGCGAGAAGCTCGTCGTCAACGCGCCCGTCTACCAGATCAGCGTCCTGCCGAACCGGGCGGCGCGCAGGCGCGAGCTCCTCGCGCTCGCCTGCGAGTGGCTGCGGCTCGATCCGGCGAAGGTGGAGAGCGATCTCGACGCGTGGATGAAGCGGTACGCCGACGGGCGGGAGATGACGGTCATCCAGGCCGCGAACAAGGAGCAGATCTCGGTCCTGCGCGAGAATCGCGAGCTCCTCTCGTTCTTCAAGCTCGCGATGCGGCCGCGACGCTACTTCCCCGAGGGCGCGCTCGCCGCGCACCTCTTCGGCTACATCGGCGAGGCGACGGATCAGGAGATCGGCGGGCCCGGCGGGCTGGAACGCGGGGACATCATCGGGCGAACGGGGCTCGAGGCGATGTACGAGCGGTACCTGCGCGGCGTCGACGGCGTCCGCATCGTCGGCATCAGCGTCGAGGGGCGGCAGGTGGGGGAGATCGCCGGGCTCATGGACGGCGACGAAATCGAACGTCTCGGCGGAGCCCGGCCGAGCGTCCCGGGTTGCGACGTCCATCTCACGATCGATCTCGCGCTGCAGCGGGCGGCGGAGGAGGCGTTCAAATGGGCGCGCGGCGCCCTCGTCGCCATGGATCCGCGCACGGGGGAGATCCTCGCCATGGTGAGCCGTCCGGTCTACGATCCGAACATGTTCATCGAGGGACTGAGCGGCGAGCGGTGGCGGGAGCTGTTCGAGGATCCCGAGCGGCCGATGTTCAACCGCACCGTACAGGCCGCGTATCCGCCCGGCTCCGTCTTCAAGCCGGTGACCGCGTACGCCGCCCTCGTGAACGGGCGCGTCAACGCGGATGCCTACCAGCGCCCGTGCCCCGGCGGAATGTGGTTCGGCAACCGGTACTTCCGCTGCTGGCAGGCGAGGGGACACGGCTCGCTCGCCCTCCGCGACGCGCTCATCCAGTCGTGCGACACGTATTTCTACCAGCTCGGCGAGAAGCTCGATGTCGACGAGCTCGCCGCGGTCGCCCGTCTCTTCGGTCTCGGCCGGAAAACCGGCATCGATCTGCCGAGCGAGGTGTCGGGCGTGGTGCCCGACAAGGCGTATCTCGACCGGCGGTTCGGCAAGCGCGGGTGGACGAAGGGGCTGATGCTCAACTTCTCGATCGGGCAGGGGGAGATACTGACGACTCCCGTGCAGCTCTGCGCCATGACGGCCCGCGTCGCGAACGGCGGCACGCGCGTCGAGCCGCACGTCGTGAAGGAGATCGTCGACGCCGACGGCGCGGTCGTGTACCGTTTCCGAACGGCGGTCGAACGGGATCCCGCCATCGACCGGCGGGCCGTCGAGATCATCCGCGAGGCGCTCCGCGGCGTCGTGGCGAACGATCGGGGCACGGGGCGCGCCGCGGGCCTTCCCCGCGTCGCCGTCGCCGGCAAGACGGGAACCGCCCAGAATCCGCACGG
>DHHN01000153.1:2137-4792 GCA_002403295.1 bacterium UBP1_UBA4771
CCGCCGGCGCTCGCGGCGGGCGGGAGGGAATGAGAATCATGGGAGAGCGGTATTTTCACGATTTCGACTGGCTTATCCTTCTCTCCGCGATTCTCGTCATGGCGCTCGGGCTTCTCATGCTCTATTCGATCGAGCATGTGCCGGCCGAGTTCCGCGACACCGTCCAACCGGCGAAAACGGGCGCCTTCGACCGGCAGCTCGTCTGGGTCGCCGCGGGTCTCGTCGCGATGGCGGTCGCGTGCTTCATCCCGTACCGGTACTACGAGGGCATGGCCGTCGTAACCTACGGCGTCGGCCTCCTGCTGCTCGTCGCGGTGCTTTTCATGCCCGCGAGCAAGGGCGCGCATCGCTGGATCAGGCTCGGCACGTTCAACCTCCAACCGAGCGAATTCATGAAGATAGCCGTCATTTTTCTCCTCGCACGGTTTCTCGCGGAGAAGCGCAACCGGGCCTCCGACGCCCGCGTGCTGGCCGTGTCGGCGGCGATCGTGCTCGTTCCGTTCCTCCTCGTCGTCAAGGAGCCCGATCTCGGATCGGCGCTCGTCTATCTCGCCCTGCTCTTCCCGATCCTCTACTGGCGCGGGCTCGACGAGGGGCTCCTGATCCTCTTCATGACGCCGCTCGCGAGCGCGTTCCTCACGATCTACAGCGCCACCGCCATGGAAGGCGGCGGCTATCCGCTCCTCCTGCTGCTCTTCTTCATCGTGCTCCTCGTGTACGCGTACCGGCGGCGGCGCGATATCGCGCGGAGCGTCGCTCTCATCGCCGTGAACCTCGGCGTCATGCTCCTTGTGCCGGCGGCGTGGAGCCGCCTGCAGCCCTACCAGCAGCAGCGCATCCTCGCGTTCTTGCGGCCCGAATCCGACATTCTCGGATCTGGATGGCAGGTGTACCAGTCGAAGCTCGCGATCGGTTCCGGCGGCTTCATGGGGAAGAAATTCCTCCACGGCACGCACAAACTGCTCGCGTTCCTGCCCGAGCGGCACAGCGATTTCATCTACTCGGTGATCTCGGAGGAGCTCGGCTTTCTCGGCGGCCTCACGGTGATCGCGCTCTTCACCATCATCATCATCCGCGGCCTCTACCTCGCCACGAAGGTGAAGAATCGGTTCGCCTCGATCGCGGCGGTCGGGATATGCGCCTACTTCGCGTTTCACGGAATCATCAACATCGGCATGACGACGGGGCTCACGCCCGTGACGGGGCTTCCGCTTCCCTTCATGAGCTATGGCGGATCCTCGATGGTCGTGAGCTGTTTTCTTCTCGGCGTGCTGCTCAATTTCAGCATGCGGTTCTACGAATACTGACGGGAGGCGCGCGGTGCACCCTGTGCTCATCGAGATCGGACGGCTGCGGATCTATTCGTACGGATTCATGCTGGCGCTCAGCTTCTGGGTCGGCATAACGATCGCCGCGCGGCGGGCGCGCCGGCGCGGCGTCGAGCCGGACCGCATCTACGATCTCAGCATCATTCTCATCCTCGCGGCGGTCGTCGGATCGCGCGTGCTCTACATCCTCACCCACCGCGACGACTATCGCGGCGTCCTCGACGTCATCGCGCTCTGGCAGGGGGGGGCCACCTTCTTCGGAGGGTTCGCGCTCGCCCTCGCGGGGGCCGTTTTTTACCTCCGGCGAGCGAAGCTCCCCTTTCTGCTCGTCGCCGACATCGCGGCCCCGTCGATCGCCCTCGGAGATTTTCTCACGCGCATCGGCTGTTTCCTGAGCGGCTGCTGCTTCGGCGCGCCGACCGACTCGGCGCTCGGTGTCGTTTTTCCGCCGGATTGCCCGGCGGGGCTTCACGCGCACGGCGCCGCGCTCCATCCGACGCAGCTCTACTCGTCGGTCTTCGGGCTCGCGCTCGCCGCGGCGCTCCTCGCGCTCGAGCGCAGGCGCGCGTTCACGGGGTTCACCTTCGCGCTTCTCTGCCTTCTGTACGGCGCGGGAAGGTTCACGATCGATCTCTTCCGCTACTACGAGCCGTCCTCGCGGATCGCGGGCGGGCTCGCCGTGAGCCAGGCGGCGAGTCTCGTTCTCGTCGCCGCGGGGGCGCTCATGCTGATCCTGCTGCCGCGAAGGCGGCGGACGAGGGATTGAACGCGCGGGGCGGTGGTGTGTGGTGCGGGGCTTTCTCTCGTTTCTCCTCGATTCGCTCGTTCCCGTCTCCTGCGTCGCCTGCGGGCGCGGGATCGACGGCGAGGACGGCGCGCCGCCGTCGGAGGGCGCCGCGGCTCGCCGCGCGTTCGACCCCGGCGGGCTTCATCACGAGCTCTTCGCAGGCATCCGGATGCCGGCGCGGATTCTCTGCGCGGAGTGCTGGCGGTCGCTCGATCGATCGCCGGCGGGAGCCTCTCTTCCGGTCGAGGGCGGGGGCGCATCCGTGCCGCTCGTCTCCCCCTTTTACACGAACGACGCGCTTCTTGCCGTCGTGCGGTTTCTCAAGTTTTCGGGAGGAAGATCCGCCGTTCCGCCACTGGCCTGGTGGATGGCTCACGCGCTGCGCGCCCGCCTCGAACGCCCCGCCGGCGCCGGATGCGCGGAAGCCGTCCTCGTGCCGGTTCCGCTCCATCCCCGAAGGCTACGGGAGCGCGGCTACAACCAGGCGTTTCTGCTCGCCCGGGGGGTCGGAAAGGCCCTCGGACTCCCCGTCGAGGGGGA
>DHHN01000109.1:0-3575 GCA_002403295.1 bacterium UBP1_UBA4771
TTCATCATGGATTACGTGGCGGACAAGGAGGGCGTCGAGGTCTCCGCGCAGGAGATCGACGGCGAGCTCGCCGCCGTCGCCGCGGAGAGCGGGAGACCGGTGGAAGAGCTGCGAAAATACCTCGATCGCGATCCCGACCGCCTCGCCCACCTGCGGGCGCGGCTGCGCGAGCGAAAGCTGTTTTCGATCATTCTCGGGGCCTCGTGAGACGCCCCGCGCAAAGAGAGGACGGTATGAGCACCATCTCCAACTCGGCATACGTTCCGGTTCCGTACGTCATCGAGACCCGCGGCCGTGAAGAGCGCGTGTACGACATATACTCGCGCCTTCTCAAGGACCGGATCATATTCATCGGTACGGCGATCGAGGATACGCTCGCGAACAGCGTCATCGCGCAGCTCCTCTTTCTCGAGGCCGAGGACTCGACCCGCGACATCTTCGTGTACATAAACAGCCCGGGCGGCGTCGTCTCGTCGGGGCTCGCCATCTACGACACGATGCAGTACATCTCCTGCGACGTGTCGACGATATGCATGGGGCAGGCCGCGAGCATGGCCGCCATTCTGCTGGCCGCGGGAAAGCCGGGCAAGCGGACCGCGCTGCCGCACGCGCGCGTGATGATCCATCAGCCGTCGGGCGGCTCGCAGGGGCAGGCGACGACCCTCGAGATCTACACGAAGGAGATCGTGACCCTGCGGAACAAGCTCAACGAGATCCTCGCGAAGCACACGCACCAGCCCATCAAGCGGATCGCGAAGGACACGGACCGCGATTTCTTCATGTCGGCGGAAGATTCGAAGGAATACGGCATTATCGACGCCATTTTGACCTCGAAGAGCGAGCTCAAGCGGACGGAAGGGCCCTCGAAATAGGCGCGCGCCCCGATTTTATGGCGCATCCGGAGCCCGAAGTTTGTATACTGTAAGGAGAGGCCGGGTGCGCGAAGGAGCGTCATGAAGAAGAAACCGATGGTCCCGAAGGCGATACGCTGCTCGTTCTGCGGCAGGGGACAGGACGAGGTCGCGAAGCTCGTCTCCGGGCCCTCGGTCTACATCTGCAACGAATGCATACGCCTCTGCAACGAGATCCTCGAGGAGGAGATGTCGGGCGGCATGGTGTGGGAGATGGAATCCTTCCCGCGCCCGAAGGAGATAAAGGAATTCATCGACCAGTACGTCATCGGCCAGGAGCACGCGAAGGTCGTCCTCTCCGTGGCGGTGTACAACCACTACAAGCGCATCCGCCACGACCGACGCGCCGACGACGTCGAGATCGACAAGAGCAACATCCTGCTTCTCGGCCCGACGGGCGTGGGCAAGACGCTGCTCGCGCAGACGCTCGCGCGGTTCCTCAAGGTGCCGTTCGCGATCGCCGACGCCACCTGTCTCACGGAAGCGGGGTACGTCGGCGAGGACGTCGAGAACATCCTCGTCCGTCTCCTCCAGAGCGCGGACTACAACCTCGCCGCCACGGAGCGCGGCATCGTCTACATCGACGAGCTCGACAAGATCTCGCGGAAGAGCGAGAGCCCGTCCATCACCCGCGACGTTTCGGGCGAGGGCGTCCAGCAGGCGCTCCTCAAGATCCTCGAGGGAACGACCGCGAACGTCCCACCGCAGGGCGGCCGCAAGCACCCGCAGCAGAAGTTCATCGAGGTCAACACGAAGAACATCCTCTTCATCTGCGGCGGCGCGTTCCAGGGGCTCGACGAGATCGTCGAGCGCCGGATCGGGAAAAAGATCATCGGTTTCGGGGCCGAGCGGGGTCCGGGCTACCGGCGGGATACGAGCGAGATTCTCCGGCTCGTCCAGCCGGACGATCTTATCAAGTACGGGCTGATTCCCGAGCTCGTGGGGCGGATTCCGATCGTCGCTCCGCTCCACGATCTCGACGAGCAGGCGCTCATCGATATCATGATGAAGCCGAAGAACGCCCTCGTGAAGCAGTACCAGAAGCTGTTCGACATGGAGGACGTCGAGCTCGAGTTCACGCCCGGGGCGTTGCGGGCGATCGCGAAGCTCGCGCTCGAGCGCAAGACGGGGGCGCGCGGAATGCGCGCGATCCTCGAATCGACGATGCTTCACATCATGTACGATATTCCCTCCCAGGCGAATATCCGCAAGATCCTCATCACGGAGGAGACCGTCACGAGCCGCGGCGCCCCGCAGCTCTTCGTGGACAAGGAGCGCGAGCTCAAGGCGCAGTGATCCCGCGGGCGGACGCGGTTTCCGGAACAACGGCGGTGGCATCGCTATGAAGCTCGGATCGCAGGGCAATCGCCAGAGGCAGTTGGACGTCTATCCGCTCGTGCCGCTGCGAGACGTCGTCATATTTCCGTCGATGGCAACGGCGATCCTCGTCGGTCGGCAGCCGTCGGTGAACGCCGTCGAGCGGGCGATCAAGACGGACAAGAATCTCGTCGTCGTCACCCAGCGGAACGCCTCCGTCAACGAGCCCGGCCCGGAAGACCTGTACCGCGTCGGGACGCTCGTGAAGATCTTCCACCACCTGAACCTTCCGGACGGCACCATCAAGGTCATGCTCGAGGGCATGAGCCGGGTGCGCGTGCTCGACTACGTCGAGGAGGACAACTACTTCGGCGCCCGCGTCGCGGATCTCGCGACGGAGGAGGCGCCGTCGCGCGAGATCGAGGCGCTCGCGCGCCGCGTGGAGGCCCTCTTCGGCGACTACGTGCGGATGAATCCCCGGATGCCGAACGAGGTGCTCCTCTCGATCCAGTCGATCGAGGACCGGGGCGTCCTCGCGGACACGATCGCCGCGCATCTCGCCGTGCACAACGACGACAAGCAGCGGCTCCTCGAGTCGATCGATCTCGGCGCGCGCCTCACGGAGCTGCACCGGATCCTCGGCGAGGAGATACAGCTGCTCAAGGTCGAGAAGGACATCGACGAGAAGGTGTCGAGCCAGGTGCAGAAGACGCAGCGGGAGCTCTTTCTGCACGAGAAGCTGCGGGCGATCAAGAAGGAGCTCGGCCAGGGCGAGGAGTACGAGGAGTACAAGGACCTCAAGCGGAAGATGCGCAAGAGCGGCATGAGCAAGGAAGCGGAGAAGGTGGCCTATCGCGAGCTCGAGCGCCTACAGATGATGCCGCCGATGACCCCGGAGGCGACGGTCGTCCGCAACTACATCGAGACGCTCGCGGCGCTCCCGTGGCGGAAGCGCACCCGCGACAACCTCGATCTCGATCAGGTCAAGGCGAAGCTCGACGCGGACCATTACGGACTCGCGAAGGTGAAGGAGCGCATCGTCGAGTTTCTCGCGGTCGTGAAGCTCGTCGGCACGCTCAAGGGGCCGATCCTCTGCTTCGTCGGCCCGCCCGGCGTGGGGAAGACATCGCTCGGACGATCGATCGCCGACGCCCTCGGCCGGAGCTTCATCCGCGTATCGCTCGGCGGCGTGCGGGACGAGGCGGAAATCCGCGGGCACCGGCGCACCTACATCGGCTCTCTTCCCGGCCGCATCATCCAGATGATCCGCAAGGGCGGAAGCAAGAACCCCGTGTTCCTCCTCGACGAGATCGACAAGCTCGGCACCGATTTCCGCGGCGATCCGGC
>DHHN01000109.1:3716-8466 GCA_002403295.1 bacterium UBP1_UBA4771
CAGAAATTCCTGCTTCCGAAGCAGATGAAGCAGCACGGCATCAAGCCGGGCCAGATGCGCGTCTCGAACGCGACGATGCAGGACGTCATCCAGCGCTATACGCGCGAGGCGGGGGTGCGAAACCTCGAGCGCGAGCTCGCCTCGGTCTGCCGGAAGGTGGCGCGCAAGCTCGCCGAGGGCTCGAAGGATCGCGTCGTCCGCGTCACGAAGGTCAATCTCGAGAGCTACCTCGGCGTGCCGAAATTCTCCGACAGCGAGATCGACGCGCCCGAATCGGTGGGTGTCGCCACGGGGCTCGCTTGGACCGAGGTCGGCGGCGAAATCCTCAACATCGAGGTGACCCTCATGCCGGGCAAGGGGGATCTCATCCTGACCGGGCAGCTCGGCGAGGTCATGCAGGAATCGGCCAAGATCGCGCTCAGCTTCGCGCGGAACAAGGCGCGCCTGCTGCCCCTCGACAACGATTTCTTCTCCTCGGTCGACGTGCACGTGCACGTTCCCGAGGGGGCGATCCCGAAGGACGGACCGAGCGCGGGGGTCTCGATCGCGACCGCCCTCGTCTCCGCGTTCTTCGATATCCCGGTCCGCCGAGACGTCGCCATGACGGGCGAGGTGACGCTGCGCGGCAAGGTGCTTCCCGTCGGCGGCATCAACGAGAAATCGGTCGCCGCGTTGCGCGCCGGCGTCAAGAAGCTGCTGCTTCCGAAGGGTAACGAGAAGAACATCAAGGAGCTTCCCGAAGAGGTCCGCAAGAACTTGAAGATCCAAGTCGTCGAGACGATGGACGACGTCGTCGAAACGGCTCTCGCAAAGAAGCTCGACTGGGGAATCGAGCATCGCCGCCAGATCGGCGGCATCTTCGGGAGCCGGCAGCCCAAACCGACGAACTGAGACCCGCCACGACAGTGAAGATCCGGAAGCTCGATATCGCGTGCAAGACGCTCGACCCCGCGCGTTTCCCGCGTTCCCCGTGGGCCGAGGTCGCCGTGTCGGGCAGGTCGAACGTCGGGAAATCGTCGCTGCTCAACACGCTCCTCGGCCGCAAGAACATCGCCCGCATCAGCAAGGACCCCGGCAAGACGCGCTCGGTCAATTTCTTCGCCGTGAACGACCGTTTCTACCTCGTCGATCTGCCGGGATACGGGTACGCAAAGGTTTCCGCGGAGCTTCGGGGAAAGTGGCTCGACGTCATCGAGGGGTACGTGCGGGCGCGGGAGGCGCTCGCCGGCGTCGTGCAGCTCGTCGACGCGCGGCATCCGCCTTCGAAGGACGACGAGGCCATGATCGGCCTTCTCCTCGGCGCGGGGCGGCCGGTGTGCGTGGCGCTCACCAAGGCCGACAAGATCCCGCGTTCGGGGCGGACCCGCGCGCTGCGGGACGTCGAGCGGATCGCCGGGGGAAGTCCGGTCGTTTTCTTCTCCGCGCGGACGGGCGAGGGCGCCAAGGAGATCTGGAAATGGATCGAGGAGCGCGTATGACGGGGAGGAGCCGCCCGTGAGCCGTTCCATCGTCGTGAGCCCCGGCCCCGTGGACGTTCCGCCCGAGGCGATCCTCGAGCTGCCGGCGCTCCATCATCGCTCGGCCGCGTTCGAGCGCGTCGTCGTCGAGTCGGCCGAGGCGATCCGCGACGGGCTCGGCGCGCGGCATCCCGTTCATTTCCTGACGGCGTCCGGAACGGGCGCCATGGAGGCCGCCGTCGCGAACGCGACCGCCCCCGGGGGGCGGCTGCTCGTCGTCTCGTGCGGAAAGTTCGGCGACCGGTGGGCCGAAATCGGCAAGGCGTACGAGTGCGACGTTTCGGTGCTGCGAATTCCGGACGGAGCGGCCGTCGATCTCGGCGCCGCGGTCGACCGCGTTCGCCGCGAGCGGCCCCGGTATCTCGCGGCGACGCACGTCGAATCCTCGACGGGGAGTCTCTTCCCGGTCAGGGAACTCCTCGCGAGTCTCGGGGCGGAGCGCCCCGTCGTCATCGTGGACGCGGTATCGTCGTTCGCCGCCGAGGAGATCGCGATGGACGGATGGGGGATCGACGTCGTCGTGGGCGCTTCGCAGAAGGCGCTCGGGGCCCCGGCGGGCGTGAGCTTCGTTTGCATGAAGGGGCGCGCGGGACGCCCGGCGCGTCGGGGGTGTTTCTATTTCGACCTGAACCGGTACGCGTCGACCGAGGGTATGAGCGGGGCGCCGTTCACGCCGGCCGTTCAGACGATGCAGCTTGTTCACCGCTCCCTCGCCGCCATGCGCCGCGCCGGCTTCGACGCCGTGCGCTCGCGCCACCGGCGCGCCTCGGCGGCGTTCCTCTCGGCATGCGGTGTCCTCGGGCTCGCCGCGTTTCCCGAGGAGCCGTCCGCGGCGGTGCAGGCGCTGAAGCTTCCGGATGGCTGCCGGGCGGGGGACATCCTCGATGGGCTCTCCAGAAGCGGCTTCATAGCGGCGGGAGGGCAAGGCGCGCTCCGGGGGAGGATCGTTCGGACAGGTTTTCTCGGCATTTACGACGGAGCGACGCTCATTCGTCTCGTGCGAGCGCTCGGCGAGGCCGTTCGGATGGCGGGAATCGAACCCGATATCGCGGCCGCCGAGAAACGCATGGAGGAATATGCGGAGAAAAATCGTCTATTATAATGGTCGCAAATAGTTGCGGACGCCGGGCACTCGGGGGGGATGGGGTTCGAAGCGGCGCGGAATATCGAGGGGATATCGAGGGGATATTGGGGCTTGACAGCCGTAAGATGCGCGGATATAATGAGATTAGCTGAAGTGGAGGTGCAGGTGCGTTCACGTCGAAAGACGGTTGTGGTCGTGTGCCTGCTGTGCGCATTCGGGCTATCGGCCGGGGGCGCGGTATACGGTGGGGAGGTGTATATGCAGAAGCTTCCCCTCTACCGGACGTACCGGTGCGCCATCTGCCACAAGTCTTCGCAGCCCGTTTCGGGTCAGGATCTGAACGTATTCGGCGTCGATTTTCGGAGCAACGCCTACCTATGGAACGCCGCCCTCGCCGCGAAGGACAGCGACGAGGACGGATTCCGGAACGGCCTGGAGCTCGGAGACGAAAACGGCGACGGCGTTCCGGAGATCGCGGTCGAGCGAAGCAACCCGGGCGATCCGTTCAATACGCCGAATTCCGTTGACCGGAGCACGTGGGGTATCTTGAAATCGCTGTTCGAGGATTGATCGCACCGGGACCGCGAAGGCAACGGCAGCATCCCGGCCGCCTCGTCGAGAGGCGGTTTTTCTTTGCCTGAAATATCGGTTGCGGGCCCGGTACGCATGCCATACACTGCGGGCGGTTTTTCACGGAAGTCAGGACATCGGCACTCATGGGCGCGACGGTAATCATCGGCGGTCAATGGGGCGACGAGGGAAAGGCGAAGGTCGTCGATTTCCTCATGGGCGACCACGACGTCGTCGTGCGTTTCCAGGGCGGAGCGAACGCCGGGCACACGGTCGTCTCGGAGCTCGGCAAGTTCGCGTTTCACCAGATCCCTTCGGGGCTTCTCTACCCGCGCGTCACCGGCATCCTCGGAAACGGCATGGTGATCGATCCGTTCGCCTTTCTCCAGGAGTTCAAGGATCTCAGCGCGCGAGGCGTCGACATGGCGGAACGCCTGTTCGTGAGCTCCGCGGCGCACGTCGTCACGCCGGTTCACAAGCTCATGGACAACGTTCTCGAAACGGATCGCAAGGGCGCGAGCATCGGGAGCACGGGAAAGGGCATCGGCCCGGCGTACGCGGACAAGCACATGCGCGGCGGGATCCGAATGGGCGTGTTCCTGCGGGAGAAGGACGAGCTCTTCGAGATCATCGAGCGCTCCATCGAATGGAACAACCGCATATTCGCCGCCTACAACGCCCCGACGCTCTCGGCGGAGACGATCGCGAGCGATTTCGTCGGCATCAAGGACGCGATGGAGCCGTTCATCGTCGACACGCAGGAAATGGTGCACCGCTTGAGCGCGGACGGGCGGCGCATCCTGCTCGAGGGGGCGCAGGGGACGCTGCTCGATATCGATCACGGGACCTATCCCTTCGTGACCTCGAGCTCGTGCTCGGTCGGCGGAGCGGTGTCGGGAACGGGGCTTTGGCCGCGCGGAATCCGGCGCATCATCGGGATCTTCAAGTCGTACATCACCCGGGTGGGCAACGGCCCGATGCCGACCGAGATCGGCGGCCGCGACGGAGACGCGCTCCGCGAGCGCGGCGGGGAGTACGGCACGACCACCGGCCGGCCGCGCCGCTGCGGCTGGTTCGACATGGTCGCCGGGAGATACTCCGTGCTGCTGAACGGTTACGACGAGATCGCGCTCACGAAGCTCGACGTCCTTTCGGGCTTTTCGACGGTGAAGATCTGCACCGGATACCGGAGCGGCGGCGGTGAGATCGCGAGCTTTCCGCAGAACACCGACGCGCTCGCGCGCTGCGAGCCCATCTACGAGGAAATGCCGGGATGGGAGGAGCGAATTTCGCATGCGCGTTCCGTCGAGGAACTGCCGGTGGCGGCGAGGCGCTTCGTCGAGCGGCTCGAGAAGGGGCTCGGCGTGCCGATCACCTTCGTGTCGACCGGGCCCGCGCGCGAGGAGACCATTCTCAGGTCCGACACCTTTTCGACCGTTCGAAAATAGCGATCCCCAAAAAGACGTGTCCTCATCGAGGAGGAGGCCCCCGGCGCGACGCGCGGCGACATAGGAACAGAGATTGACGATGGGCCGCTAGCTCAAGTGGTAGAGCACCTGCCTTTTAAGCAGGGGGTACC
>DHHN01000157.1:0-845 GCA_002403295.1 bacterium UBP1_UBA4771
CTCACGCTCGCCATCGAGCGCTGCGCGGCCGATCACGTCGTCGAATCGACCGTGTCGGTCGTCGATCTGCCGAGCGACGAGATGAAGGGGCGCATCATCGGCCGCGAGGGCCGGAACATCCGCGCCTTCGAGAACGCGACGGGCATCGACGTGATCATCGACGACACCCCCGAGGCGGTGATCCTCTCCGGTTTCGATCCCGTGCGCCGCGAGGTGGCGCGACTCAGCCTCGAGAAGCTCGTCAAGGACGGCCGGATCCATCCCGGCAGGATCGAGGAGATCGTCGAAAAGACGCGAAAGGAGCTCCTCGACGAGATCCGCGAGGTGGGCGAACAGACCTGCCTCGAGGTCAACATCCACGGCGTTCATCCGGAAATCGTAAAGCTGCTCGGACGCCTCAAGTACCGCACCTCCTACGGCCAGAACGTCCTGCAGCACTCGAAGGAGGTCGCGTTCCTCTCGAGCCTGCTCGCGGGAGAGCTCGGCGCGGATCCCGCGGTCGCGCGCCGCGCGGGTCTGCTGCACGACATCGGGAAGGCGGCGGACCACGAGATGGAGGGGCCGCACGCCCTCATCGGCGGCGAGCTCGCGAAGCGGTACGGCGAGGGCGAGCGGATCGTGAACGCGATCGCGGCGCATCACGAGGACGTCGAGTCCACCTCGATGATGACGCATCTCGTTTCGGCGGCCGACGCCATCTCGGGCGCCCGGCCGGGCGCGCGGCGCGAAACGCTCGAGAACTACATCCGGCGGCTCGAGAAGCTCGAGAAGATCGCCGACGCGTTCGACGCCGTCGAGAAATCCTACGCGATCCAGGCGGGACGCGAGATCCGGATCCTCGTCAA
>DHHN01000157.1:976-10440 GCA_002403295.1 bacterium UBP1_UBA4771
ACGGCCATGCGGGTGTTGTTTCTCGGCGACATCATCGCGAAGACGGGGCGGCGCGCCCTGCAGGCGGGACTTCCGCGGCTCCGCGGCCGTCTCGGCGCGGACCTCTGCATCGCGAACGTCGAGAACGCGGCGGGGATTTTCGGCGTCACCGAGCGCGTCGTGAACGACATCGTCGCCGCCGGCGTCGACATCATGACGAGCGGGAATCACGTGTGGGACAAGCGCGAGGGCGTCGCGCTCCTCGACCGGCGGACGGACATTCTCCGTCCCGCCAACTATCCGCCGGGCGTCGCCGGGCGGGGGTTCGTTCTGCGCGAGATCGCGCTCACCCCCGTCGCCGTCATGAATCTCCAGGGGCGCACGTTCATGCACGCGATCGACTGTCCGTTCCGGACGGCGGACGCGCTGCTCGCCGAATTTCCCGCGGCCGTTCGCGTCATCCTCGTCGATTTTCACGCCGAGGCGACGAGCGAGAAGCAGGCCCTCGGCCTCTACCTCGACGGCCGCGTGAGCGCGGTCGTCGGGACGCATACGCACGTGCAGACCGCCGACGAGCGGATTCTGCCCCGGGGAACGGCGTTCATGACGGATATCGGCATGGTCGGGCCGGTCGATTCGATCATCGGCGTCCGCAAGGAGCAGGTTATCGATCGCTTCATCAAGGGAATACCGGTGCGGTTCGAGGTCGCCTCCGGTCGTTCGCACATTGACGGCTGCCTCGTCGACGTCGACGAGGCGACGGGGCGCGCGCGATCGGTGGAGCGCGTGCGCGAACGGGTGGAGCTCGACGAGGAGGACGCATGAGCGCCGAACGGGGCGCCCTCATGGACGGCAAGGCGGCCGCCGAGGCGGCTATCGCCGGAGTGGCCGAGGCGTCGGCCCGGTTCGCCGCCCGATATCGCCCGCCGCATCTGGCGGTGGTCATCGTCGGAGAGAACCCGGCCTCGCAATCGTACGTGAAGAGCAAGGTCAAGGCCGCCGAGCGGTGCGGGATCGACTCGATTCTCATCGAGCTCCGCGCCGAGACGAGCGAGGCGGCGCTCCTCGAGCGGATCGGGCGCCTGAACGACGACCCGCTCGTCGACGGCATCCTCGTTCAGATGCCGCTTCCCCCGCACATCGACCAGCAGCTCGCGATCGAGCGCATCTCGCCCGCGAAGGACGTCGACGGGCTTCACCCGTACAACATCGGGCGTCTCGCCGCGGATCGGCCGCGCTTCATCGCCTGCACGCCGCTCGGGATCGTGGAGCTCCTCGCGCGGTACCGGGTGCGGACCTCGGGCGCGCGCGCGGTCGTCATCGGGAGAAGCGTTCTCGTCGGCAAACCGATGGCGCTGCTCCTCTCGCGCAAGCACGAGACCGGAAACGCGACGGTGACGCTCTGCCACTCGCAATCGACGGATCTCGTTTCCGTCGCCCGGGAGGCGGATATCCTCGTCGCGGCCGTCGGCAGGGCGAACGCGGTCGGCGCCGAGATGGTGAAGGAGGGCGCCGTCGTCATCGACGTCGGCATCAACCGGATCGCTGATTCCGCCGCGCCGAAGGGATACCGGATCGGCGGCGACGTGGATTTCGAGGCGGTTCGACCGCGGGCCTCGCTCATCACGCCGGTCCCCGGCGGGGTGGGGCCGATGACGGTCGCGATGCTCATGCGCAACACCCTCCAGGCAGCCGAGTGGGCCCGCGGAGCGCAGCATGAAGGAAATCCCGCGGCATGACGCGCCGGCGCCCGCGGCCGGCGACTGCTACACCGTGACCGAGATCGCCGACGCGATCCGGCAGCACCTCGAATCGGAGTTCCCCCGCGTCAACGTCATCGGAGAGATCGCGAACTGCAAGGTCCACCAATCCGGCCACGTCTACTTCACGCTGCGCGACAGCGACAGCATGCTCGGCGCCGTTCTCTTCCGGAGGACGGCGGAACGCGTCGCCCTGAGGCCCGAGAACGGCATGTCGGTCGTCGCCGCGGGACGTCTGTCGCATTTCGGGGGCACCGGCCGCACGCAGATCGTCGTGAGCGAGCTCGTCGCGGCGGGGAGGGGCGACATGGAGCGCTCCTTCCGCGCGCTCCTCGAGCGGCTGCGCGCCGAGGGGCTCACCGATCCCGGGCGAAAGCGCCCTCCGCCGCCGTACCCGGAGAAGATCGCCGTCGTCACGTCGCCGACGGGGGCCGTTCTACAAGATATTTTCGACACCCTGCGCCGCCGCTGGCCGGTGGCGGAGATCGTGCACGTTCCGACGGAGGTGCAGGGTCCCGCGGCGGGCGCTTCGATCGTTCGGGCGCTCGAGGCCTGCGACGCAATGGACGACGTCGATACGGTCATTCTCGCGCGCGGGGGCGGGAGCGTCGAGGATCTCTGGACCTTCAACCTCGAGCCCGTCGCGCGCGCCGTTGCCGCTTCGCGCCACCCCCTCCTCACCGGAATCGGCCACGAGATCGACACGACCATCTGCGATTACGTCTCCGACGTGCGCGCGGCCACGCCGACCGCGGCGGCCGAGCTCGCGACGCCGCGTATCGACGACGTCCGGAGCGGTCTCGACGCGGCGACGGGAAAGATCGCCTCGCGCTCGAGCGCGGGACTGGAGAACCGGCGGCACCTCGTGGCGTATATCATGCGAAGCGCGGCGCTCGTCGCGATCGAGCACCGCGTGGAGCGGGCGGCCTCGGAGCTCGACGACCGGGAGGAACGGCTCGCGGGCGGCTGGCGCGGGACGATCGAGGATCGCCGCGCCGCGATCGCCGCGGCTCGCGACGCCGGCGCCATCGCGCTCGAGCGAACGCTCGCGAGCGCCTCGGCCGCGCGCCTGCAAGCGATGGCCGGCCTCGCCGGTTCGAATCCGCGGACGCGGATCGCGGCCGCGGGGGAGGCCCTGCGCCAGCTCGCGCGGCTCATGCGCTCGCGTCTCGGGTCGGCGCTCTCGGAGCGGCGCGCGGGGGCGCGCGGCCTCTCGCGGGAGCTCGCGGGACTCGATCCGAGGAGCGTGCTGAAACGGGGATACGCCTACTGCACGACGGCGGCCGACGGGCGCGTCGTCGCGCGGGCGGAGTCCCTATCCCGCGGCGACGACATGCTGGTGCAGTTCTTCGACGGCGGCGCGCGCTGCCGCGTCGAGGAAAAGCGGAAAGGAACCCCATGGCGAAGAAAATGACGTTCGAGGACGCGATGCGCCGCTTGAACGAGATCGTGCAGCGCCTCGAGGCGGGGGACGTGCCCCTCGAGGAGAGCATGAAGCTCTACGAGGAAGGCATGCGCCTCGGAACCGTCTGCCGGGGCATTCTGCGGGACGCCGAGGAGCGGATCGCCCGGCTCGGGCGCGAGGCGGAGTCCGGGGACGGCGCGGAGGCGGAAAACCGGTGAGCGAGAGGAACTGGGCGGGGGCTCTCGGCGCGGACCGTCTCGCCGTCAACGAGCGGCTCGCGGCGCTCCTGCCGCCCGGCGATCTGCCGCCGGCGAGCCTTCACGAAGCGATGCGGTACGCGGCGCTCGGCGGGGGAAAGCGGCTGCGCGCCGTTCTCTGCATCGCCGCGCACCGGCTCTTCGGAAATCCTTATCCGGGGGCCGCGCTCGACGCCGGCTGCGCGATCGAGTGCCTGCACGCCTACACGCTCGTTCACGACGATCTTCCCGCCCTCGACGACGACGATCTGCGGCGGGGCCGTCCGACCTGCCATAAAAAATTCGGCGAGGCGGTCGCGATCCTCGCGGGCGACGCCCTTCAGGCCGAGGCGTTCGACGTGCTCGCGCGCTGCGGCGCGCCGGAGGAGCGGATCGCCGAGGCCGTACGGGTGCTCGCGCGCTCGTCCGGATCCCGCTTCCTCGTCGGCGGGCAGACGGCCGATCTCGAGGGAGAGGGAGCGACGCCGACGGATGACCTCGTGCGGTTCATCCACGGGCGAAAGACGGCCGAGCTCATCGCCGCCTCGCTCTCGATCGGAGCGGCGATCGCCGGGGCGCCGGAGAGCTCGCGCCGGGAGATTCACGAAGCGGGGAGGCTCGCCGGCCTCGCCTTCCAGATCAGCGACGATCTGCTCGACGTGCTCGGCATCGAGGAGCAGGCGGGAAAAGGCTTGCGGAAGGACGCCGAAAGGCGGAAAATAACCTATCCGGCGCTGCACGGTGTCGAGCGGTCGCGCGCGGATGCGGGGAGACTGGCCGCCGAGGCGGCCCGGCGGGTCGCGGCGCTCGGCGACGACGGCTACCTCGATTTTCTCTTCGCGTCGATGGCGGAACGGACGTCGTAACATGCTGAGGCAATACCTGTTCCGCGAGATCGCACTCGTTCCCGTGATGTGCGGGTTCTTTATCCAATGTCTCAAGGTAGTGCTGTATTCCATTGTATATAAAAAAGTTGCGCTTTATAAATTCGTCCAAGCGGATGGCCTGCCGAACCTCCATTCGGGCGTGTTCGGCTCCCTTTCGGCGAGCATCGGAATCAAGTACGGATTCTCGTCGATCCTCTTCGCGTTCGTCGGAGTCATCAGTATCATCGTCATTCACGACACGATGCGGCTCAAGGGGGAGAAGGGGAAGCAGGTCGGCATTCTCAACCGGATCATTTCGAGCGACGCGAGCTACCGCGATATCGCGGACGAGGACGCGCTGCGGGTGCTGCGGTTCACGCCCCTCGACGTCCTCTCGGGGACCCTCCTCGGCGTCGCTCTGGCGTTCGCGCTGCTCTAGCGCGCGCCCCACCGCCATGGCATTGCTCGAACGCATATCGTCCCCGGCCGATCTCAAGAAGCTCTCGATCGAGGAGCTCGGGGATCTCGCCTGCGAGCTGCGGCAGTATATCGTCGACGTCGTTTCGCAGCGCGGCGGGCACCTCGCCTCGAGTCTCGGCGCCGTCGAGATCGCGCTCGCCGTCCACTACGTTTTCGATTCTCCGCGGGACCGCGTTCTCTGGGACGTCGGCCATCAGAGCTACGCGCACAAGATCATCACGGGGAGACGCGAGGCGTTCCGGGAGCTTCGCACCCGGGGGGGGATCAGCGGCTTTCCGAACCGCTTCGAGAGCGAGCACGACGCCTTCGGCGTCGGGCACGCGAGCACGGCGATATCGGCGGCCCTCGGCATCGCGGCCTCGCGCGACCTGCGCGGGGAGGACTTCTACCTCGTGAGCGTCGTCGGGGACGGGGCGCTCACGGGCGGCCTTTCGTTCGAGGGGATCAACCAGGCCGGGCATCTCAAAAAGAACCGCTTCATCATCATCCTCAACGACAACGAGATGTCGATCTCGCGGAACGTCGGCGCGCTCGCCCGCTACCTCACGAAGATAACGACGAAGCAACTCTACCTGCGGTTCGAGGCGGACGTGTGGGAGCTCCTCGGCCGCATCCCGAACGTCGGCCTCGGCGCACGGCGGCTCGCCCGCCGCATGAAGGAGAGCATAAAGAACCTCGTCGTGCCGACGATCCTCTTCGAGGAGCTCGGCTTCCGCTACGTCGGGCCTCTCGACGGACACGACCTTTCGCAGCTCGTCGAAACGCTCGGGGAAATCCGCGGCGTGCCCGGTCCCGTTCTGCTCCACGTCATGACGAAGAAGGGCAAGGGATATTGCTTCGCCGAGGAGAACGCCGAGAAATTCCACGGCATCGGGAGTTTCCACGCGGGAACGGGCGGGCCGCGTTCCGGCACGGCGCCCCCGACCTACAGCGAGGTGTTCGGGGAGACCCTCATCGAGCTCGCCCGAAGCGACGAGCGGGTCGTCGCCGTGACGGCCGCGATGACGGAGGGGACGGGGCTCGCGCCGTTCGCCCGCGCGTACCCGGAGCGGTTCTTCGACGTCGGCATCGCCGAGCAGCACGCCGTGGCCTTCGCGGCGGGTCTCGCGCGGGAGGGGTTCAAGCCGTTCGTCGCCATCTACTCGACCTTTCTTCAGCGCGCGTTCGATCAGATCGTCCACGACGCGGCGCTCCAGCGTCTGCCCGTGCGGTTCGTGCTCGACCGGGCCGGGATCGTCGGCGAAGACGGCCCGACGCACCACGGAGCGTTCGATCTCTCGTACCTGCGCTGCGTGCCGAACATGACGATCATGGCTCCGCGGGACGCCGCGGATCTGCGGGCGATGCTCGCGGCCGCGCTCGCGCACGAAAGCGGCCCCATCGCCATCCGTTTCCCGCGGGGCGCCGCCGCGTCGCGCGAAGGGGCCGGCCGCTCGCCGGTCGTCATCGGCAAGGGGGAGCTGCTTCGGCGCGGCGGCGACGCGGTGATCGTCGCAGTCGGATCGATGGTGTATCCATCCCTCGAGGCCGCCGAGTCGCTCGCGACGGAGGGCATTTCGGCGGCGGTGATCGACGCGCGCTTCGCGAAGCCGCTCGACGCGGAGCTCATCGCGGCCACGGCGGCCGGCGGGGCGCCGGTTCTCGTCGTCGAGGAAAACGCCATGCCGGGAGGATTCGGCGAGGCCGTGATCGATCTGCTCGCCGCGCGCGGATTGCGAAACGCGGTCAAGGCGGCGGGGTTGCCCGACCGGTTCGTGCCGCACGGACGGCGCGACGAGCTTCTCGGCGAGCTCGGTCTCTCGGCCGAGGCGATCGCGGCGCACGCACGCGGGCTCGTCGGCGCGCGCGCGCCGCGCGCCGAAGGAGGCGATTCATGAACATCGCATCGCTCGGTCTCGTCGTGAACGTCAAGAAACGGGACATCCGGGATGTGCTTGCCGACGTGCTCGATGCCGTTCCGCGCGGCGTCGAGGTCCTCGCGTTCGAGGAGGCGGCGGATCTCGCCGCGCCGGGACGCATGCGGTGCGTTTCGTCGCTCGCCGGGTGCGGCGCGGTGCTCGCGCTCGGGGGCGACGGGACGCTGCTCGTCGCCGCGCGGCTCGTCGCGGGCGACGGAATCCCGATCCTCGGCATAAAGATCAGGAGCCTCGGCTTCCTCACCGAGGACGATCCGAAACGCGCGGTCGCCGATCTCTTCGCCGGGAGGTACCGGATCCAGGAGCGGATGCGTCTCGAGACGGTCGTCGAGCGGGAGGAAGGGACCGCCGAGCGCTGGAGCGCCCTCAACGACGCCGTCGTTCACGGCATCGGCGTTTCGCGCGTGATCCACCTGCGGACCACCATCGACGGCACGATCCTCGGCGAGTATCTCGCCGACGGGGTCATCGTGTCGACGCCGACGGGGTCGACCGCGTACTCGCTCGCGGCCGGCGGGCCCATCGTGAATCCGACGACGCTCGAGGCCTTCGTCATCACGCCGCTGTGTCCGCACTCGCTGTCGGTCCGCCCGATCGTCGTGAGCGCGGCCGAGCGGTTCTCGATCGAGATCGTAGAGGCGAGCCAGGAGACGCTGCTCACGATCGACGGGCAGTTGTCGTGTCCGCTGCGCACGGGAGAGCGGATCCTCTGCCGGCGCGACGAGCGCCCGACACGTCTCATCGTGACGGAGGGCTATCGGTTCTACGACGTCGTTCGCCGAAAGCTGAAATGGGGAGGGGTCCTTCGGCAGGACCATTGACCGGGGGAGGTGCGGGGATGCTTCTCGAACTGCGCATTCGCAATCTCGCCGTCGTCGAGGACGCGGTCATTCGATTCGGTCCGGGGCTGAACGCGATGACCGGCTCGACGGGGGCGGGCAAATCGATCGTTCTCGCGGCCGTCGAGCTTCTCTCGGGCGCGCGGGCCCGCCGCTCCCTCATTCGGGCCGGCGCCGAGAGCCTCGTCGTCGAGGGCGCGTTCTCGATCGAGCCCGGCGCGAGGATCCGGGAAGCGCTCGGAATGGCTCCGGACGAGCGGGAGGTTTCGATCCGGCGGGAGCTCGGGTCGGACGGAAGGAACCGGATCTGGATCAACGGCATGAGCGCCACGGTCGGCGCCGCGCAGGAGGCGGCGGGCGCGCTCATCGAGCTTCACGGCCAGCACCGCCAGCAGGAGTTCCTGGATCCGGCGAGCCACATCCTCTATCTCGACGCGCGCGGCGATTACGGCGACCTGCTCGATGCGTGCATGCGGGCGATCGACCGGTACGTCGATCTCTCCCGCCGGCTCGCCGCCCTCGCCGCGGCGGCGGAGCGAACCCGCAGCCAGGAGGAATTCTTGCGCTTCCAGCTTCGGGAGCTCGAGGCGCTCCGTCTCGAGCCCGGTCTCGATCGCGGTCTCGATTCCCGCATCGGACGCATCACGCACCGGCAGCGTTTCGTCGGGGCGCTCGATGAGGCGCTCGAGCTCCTCGAGGGAGAAGGCGCATCCGCGATCGATCGCATCTCGCGCGCGGCGCGCGCCGTCGAGACGCTCGCGGCCGTCGATCCGGCGTGGCGGGAAGCCGCGGCCGAGCTCGCCGCGGCGCGGGTCTCCGTCCAGGACGTCGCGCGCAGGATCGCGCGGGAGCGAAGCGGCGCCGAAGAGGGGGAGGAGGATCTCGAGGCGCTGCAGGAGCGGCTCGCCGCCATTCAGCGGGCGATGCGGAAATACGGTCTTCCCCTCGAGGGCCTCATCGAGCGCCGCGACGAGATCGCGGCCAACCTGCTGTCGCTCGAGGGGGGTGCCGGAGAGATCGAGGAGACGCGGCGCGCGCGCGAGGAGGCGAAGGGGGACCTCCTGCCGATGCTCGCCGAGCTCGGGCGAAGGCGGGCGTCGGCGGCGAAGGCCCTCGACCGGCTCGTGACCGCCGAGCTCGCGAAGCTCGGGATGGGCGGGGCGATCTTCGAGACGAGGGTCGCGCCGCTCGAAAATAACGCTTTCCAAGACGACGGCCTTGAAATACATTTGTCTCCGAGGGGCGGGGACAGCGTCGAGTTCATGATCCGGACGAACGTGGGCGAGCGGATTCACCCGCTCGCGGACGTCGTTTCCGGCGGGGAGCTTTCCCGGATCTCGCTCGTCCTCAAGAAGCTGCAGGTCGAAGACCGGCGCATTCCGACCCTCGTATTCGACGAGATAGACGCGGGGCTCGGAGCCGATCTCGGCGGCGTCGTCGCCGAGCGGCTCGCGGAGCTCGCCGAAAGATATCAGATCATTTGCATCACGCATCTTCCGCAGGCGGCGGCGAGGGCGGCGACGCACATCAAGGTCGTGAAGCGCGTGCGGGGCGGGAGAACGATCGCCTCGGCCGCCGTGATCGACGGACCCGATCGCGTCGCGGAGATCGCTCGCATGCTCGGCGGAGACGGCAAGCTCCGGACGGAGCTCGCCGAAGAGTTGCTCGAAAAAAGTTCGGTGCGCCCGTAGCTCAGCTGGATAGAGCACCAGCCTCCGGAGCTGGGTGTCGGAGGTTCAAATCCTCTCGGGCGCGCCATATTCATCGATCCGCCGCGGCGGGACGCCTCATGAAACATTCACGCGCGCTTCTCGTTTTTGCGGCCGTGCTCTCCCTGTTCGCGTTTCCCCGGACGCGGGGAGCGGGCGACGGCGGTGCGTGCGCGTTCCCGCGGGCGGCCCCGGCGCCGGTCGACCGCGACTCTCTTGCGGCCGCGATAGCGTGGCTCGCCGTCGACCCTTCGATCGGAGAGCCGCGCACGCG
>DHHN01000062.1:0-410 GCA_002403295.1 bacterium UBP1_UBA4771
AACCCCGCACCGTCCATCTATATGCCGTTCATGCAGGCGGTGCCGGCGATTCCCGTCATCGACCGCGACTCGTGCCGCTATTTTCAGGAAGGAAAATGCCGCGTCTGCGAGAAGATCTGCGAGCGAAAGGCGATCAAGTTCGACATGGAGGACCGGATCCACGAGTTCGAGGTCGGCAATATCATCATCGCCGCCGGACTGCAAACGTTCGATCCGTCCGTCATGAAGCGCTACCGCTACGGCGCGCTTCCGAACGTCATGACGGCGCTCGAGTTCGAGATGATGAACTGCGCCGCCGGGTCGACGGACGGAAAGATCGTGCTCGCCGACGGCTCGACGCCGAAGGCGATCGGAATCATCCACTGCATCGGAAGCCGGGACAAGGACTATCACGAGTACTGCTCGCGCGT
>DHHN01000062.1:543-9095 GCA_002403295.1 bacterium UBP1_UBA4771
GAGAAGGACAAGCTCGTCGTGCGCGTCGAGGACACGCTCGTCGGCGTCGTGCGGCGCATCCCGGTCGACATGGTGATACTGTGCACGGGCCTCGAGGCCCCGGCGGGGCTTCCCGAGCTCGCGAAGAAGTGCAGCGTGAGCGTCGGGAAGGACGGCTTCATCATCGAGAAGCATCCGAAGCTCGGCCCCGTATCGACGGCCACGGACGGCGTGTTCATCGCCGGCGCCTGCCAGTCGCCGAAGGACATTCCCGACACGGTGGCGCAGGCCTCGGCGGCGTCGAGCGCCGTGCTCTCGATGATCATGCGCGGGCAGATCGAGATCGAGGCGGCGACCGCCGAGATCGACGAGGAGCGGTGCTCCGGATGCCGCATATGCAACAATCTCTGCCCGTACCTCGCGATCCGCTTCGACGAGGAGAAGAAGGTCAGCGTGATCAACGAAGCGCTCTGCAAAGGATGCGGCACGTGCGTCGCGGCCTGCCCGAGCAACGCGATCACGGCGAAGCATTTCGGCAACGAGCAGATCCTCGCCGAGATCGAGGGTCTCCTGTCGGTCATGTGACGGACGAAGGCGAGAGGGAACGGATCATGACGTTTGAACCGAGAATCGTGGGGTTTCTCTGCAACTGGTGCACCTACACGGGAGCCGATCTCGCGGGCACGGCGCGGGTGAAATACAGCCCGAACGTGCGCTCGATCCGCGTGATGTGCAGCGGGCGGGTCGATCCCGTGTTCATCCTGACGGCCCTCGCCGAGGGCGCCGACGGCGTGCTCATCGGCGGCTGCCATCCGGGGGATTGCCATTACCAGGAGGGGAATTACAAGGCGCTGCGGCGGCATCTCCTTCTCAGACGGATCCTTCCCGAGTACGGGATCGAGCCGGAGCGCGTGCGCCTCGAATGGGTGTCGGCGTCCGAGGGCGAGCGTTTCGGACGCGTCGTCGACGAGTTCACCGAGCAGATCAGGGCGCTCGGCCCGCTCAAGCTCGAGGAGTCGATCCTCGAGAGCATGAAGAACGACGTCATGCACGAGAGCGGGACCCCAACGCATACAACCGGAGTGTGACATGAAGCTCAAGATCGGCATCTACTGGGGCGCGGCGTGCGGCGGCTGCGACGTCGCGATCCTCGACACTCACGAGAAGATTCTCGAGATCGCGGAGGCGGCCGATATCTTCTTCTGGCCCATCGCGATGGATTTCAAATACGACGACGTGCGCGCCATGCCCGACGGACATCTCGACGCGGTGTTCTATAGCGGGGCGATCCGCAACTCGGAGAACGAGGAGATCGCGCTGTTGCTTCGCGGCAAGGCGAAGGCGATGATCGCGCTCGGCGCGTGCGCTCACATCGGGGGCATTCCCGGGCTCTCGAACATGTTCACGCGGGAGGACACGCTCCGCCGCGCGTACATCGAATCCGAATCGACGGACAATCCCGGAGGCGTCCTGCCCTCGGAGCGGACCGTGAACGACGGAAACGAGCTCGAGCTGCCGCGCTTCTACAATACGGTGAAGACCCTCTCGCAGGTCGTCGACGTCGACTATACGATCCCCGGCTGCCCGCCCGCGTCGATGCAGATCTATTCCGCGATCGGGCTCATCGCCGACGGCATGCTGCCGAAAAAGGGGAGCGTCATCGGCGCCGGCGATCGCGCGCTCTGCGACGAATGCGCGCGCACGAAGAGCGAGAAGAAGATCACGAAAATATACCGGACGCACGAGAAGCTTCCCGACTTCGAGACGTGCTTGCTGGAGCAGGGATTCATCTGTCTCGGACCGGCGACGCGCTCGGGATGCGGATCGCGCTGCATCAAGTCGGGGGTGCCGTGCCGCGGCTGCTACGGCCCGCTCGACGGCATCACGGATCAGGGGCTCAAGATGCTGAGCGCGCTCGCGTCCGTCATCGACGGAAAGGAAGAGCAGGAGATCAATGCGACGCTCGATACGGTGGCGGCGCCTCTGACGACGCTGCACCGGTTCAGCCTCGCGTCATCGATACCGAGGAGGAAGAAGGTATGAAGCGCATCGCGATCGACCCGATCACGCGCCTCGAAGGTCATGGGAAGATCACGATCTTCGTGAACGACGACGGTACCGTGGAGAACGCGTACCTTCAAATCCCCGAGCTCCGGGGGTTCGAGAAGTTCGTCGAAGGTCTTCCCGTCGAGGAGATACCGCGGGTCGTCACGCGCATCTGCGGGGTTTGACCGGCCGCGCACCACATGGCCTCGGGTAAGGCCGTAGATGCAGTATACAAGGCGAAGATTCCGGCGGCGGCGTCGAAGCTGCGCGAGCTCTACTACATGGCGCACTTCATGCACAGCCACGCGGCGCACTTCTACGCCCTCGCGGCTCCCGATTTCGTCGTCGGACCCGACGCGCCGCCGGCCGAGCGCAACATACTCGGTCTCATCGGAAAAGTCGGCCTCGATCTCGGGCGCGAGGTGATCCGACAGCGCGAGATCACGCAGCTCGTTCAGCAGATGGTCGGCGGGCGCGCGACGCACCCCGTGTGGAACCTGCCGGGCGGCGTCTCCCGCGCGCTCTCCAGCGAAAATCTCGAAACGATCAAGGGGTTCGTGCCGGGGCTCGTCGCCTTCGGCGAGCTCGGCCTCAAGCTCTTCGACGATCTCGTGCTCGCGAACAAGGCGTACCTCGATCTCATCCTCGGAGACGGCTACGAGCTCGTGACGAACTACATGGGCCTCGTCGACGACCGCGACCGCGTCACCTTCTACGACGGCACGGTCCGCGTCGTCGATTCCGAAGGGGTCGAGATCGACCGCTACGGCGAGTCGGAATACGCCGAGCACGTCGCCGAGCACGTGGAGCCGTACTCGTATCTCAAGTTCCCGTACCTCAAAAAGCTCGGCTGGCAGGGATTCAAGGAAGGAAAGGGCACGTCGCTCTACCAAGCGGCCCCGCTCGCGCGGCTCAACGCCGCGAGCGGCATGGCCACGCCGAAGGCGCAGGCCGCGTACGAGAAGATGTACGCGACCTTCGGCGGCAAGCCGGTCCACAAGCTCATGGCGCACCACTGGGCGCGCCTCATCGAGCTTCTCTACGCGGCGGAACGCCTCGCCGAGCTCGTCGCCGATCCGGAGATCCTCGATCCGAACGTGCGGGTCATCCCCTCGGCGACGCCGTCCGAGGGCGTCGGCATCATCGAGGCGCCGCGCGGGACGCTCACGCATCACTACGCGACCGACGAGCGCGGTATCGTCACGAAGGCCAACCTCATCGTCGGCACGACGAACAACAACGCGCCGATTTCGATGGCCGTCAAGAAAGCGGCCCAGAAGTTCATCGGCGCCGGCGGCGAGGTCGCCGAAGGGCTTCTCAACAGGGTCGAGATGGCGTTCCGCATCTTCGATCCCTGCTTCAGCTGTGCGACGCACAGCCTCCCCGGTCATATGCCTCTCATCATCGAGTTGAAGAACGGCGCGGGAGAGACCATCCGCACGATCTCGCGATCGTGAGGACCGCTCGCCCGCGGGGGAGGCGGCAATGAAAACGCTCATTCTCGGTCTCGGCAACACCATTCTCCGGGACGACGGCATCGGCATTTACGCGGTTCGGGCGCTCGCGGCGCGCGTGGACGGCGCCGCCGATTGCCGCGAATCGGAATCGGCGGGTCTCGACCTCGTGGAGCTGCTGCGCGGGTACGAGCGAGCCGTGATCGTCGACGCGATCCAGCTCGAGGGAGAGGACCCGGGGACCGTATTCCGATTGAAGCCCGACGATCTGCGCATTACGGCCCGGCTCGCGTCGCTCCACGATATCGACCTCGTGACGGCGCTCGCCCTCGGGCGGCGGCTCGGATTCGAGATGCCGGAAGACGTGACCGTATACGCCGTCCAGGTGTGCGACGCGCTGACGCTCGGGGAGGAATGCACCGAAGCGGTCGCGGGGGCGCTTCCGGGCCTCGTCGACGAGATCGCCGCCGAGATCTCGGGCGGCGCGCTCGCGCGCGTATCGCGCCCGCTCCGCGAACGAAAGAGGCGGGATGCATGAGACGGCGCTCATGACGAACCTCCTCGCCATCGTCGAACGGGCGGCCCGCGACGGGGGCGGCGGCCGCGTTCGCCTGGTGCACGCGCGCATCGGCGAATTCGCGGGAGTCAACGTCGAGGCGCTTCGCTTCGCCTTCGAGGTTCTCTCGCCGGGAACGGCGGCGCGGGGCGGACGGCTCGAGTGCGAGGTCGTCCCGCTTCGCGTGCGGTGCCGCGGGTGCGGCGCGGAAGCGTCGCCGGGCGATTTCGTTCTCGCCTGCGGCCGCTGCGGCTCGACGGAGATCGACATCGTCGGCGGACGCGAGATGGAAGTGGACTACATTCTGACGGACGACGAGGCTGCGGGAGACGGCGCGGAACGGTAAAGGACGAAGCGATGCACGAGATACGGATCGGAGAGGATCTTCGGGACCGCAATCGGGAAATCGCCGCGGAGAACCGGGAGCACCTGCGCGCGCACGGCATCGTCGCGCTCAACCTCATGAGCGCCCCGGGAGCGGGCAAGACGTCGCTCCTCGTGCGCGCCATCCCGCTTCTCTCGAAGCGGCACGCCGTGGGCGTCATCGAGGGCGATATCCAGACGACGACCGACGCGGAACGCGTGGGCGCGATCGGCGTGCCCGTGTACCAGATACAGACGGGCGGCGTGTGCCATCTCGACGCGGCCATGGTGCATTCGGCCCTTCACCGCCTCGACCTCGAGTCGATCGATCTGCTGCTCATCGAGAACGTGGGCAACCTCGTCTGCCCCGCCGAGTTCGATCTCGGCGAGGACGCGCGGGTCATGCTGCTCAGCGTTTCGGAGGGCGACGACAAGCCGAAGAAATACCCGCTCATGTTTCACGAGGCGCAGCTCCTCGTGCTGAACAAGATCGATCTGCTGCCGCACGTCACGTTCGATCTCGAAAAGGCCCGCCGGGAATCGCGGGAGATCCAGCCCCGTCTCGACATTATCGAGCTCTCCTGCGCGACGGGAGAGGGGCTCGACCGCTTCGCGGATTGGATCGACCGGTTCGTCGAGAGGGCGAGGAGCCGCTGATGTGTCTCGGCATCCCGATGCGCATCGTCGTTCGCGACGGCAACGACGCCGTCGCCGAGAGCAGCTCCGTGCGGAAGCGCATCCGTCTCGATCTCCTCGAGGACGCCGCGGTCGGCGACTACGTGCTCATCCACGCGGGTTACGCCATCGAGCGCATCGACGAGCGCGAGGCGCTCGAAACGCTCGATCTCATCCGGCGGGTCTACGAGGCGGGCAGGAGGGACGACCCGACGTGATGGAGCCGCGCGCCATCGATGGATGGAGCTCGCCCGCCGCCGTCGCGGCGATCGCCGGCGCGGTCGCCGGGATCCGCATCGATCGCCCCGTCACCCTCATGCACGTCTGCGGCACGCACGAGCACGCGATCGCGCGGGCCGGCATCCGGGCGCTGCTGCCCGCGGGTGTCCGGCTCATCGCGGGCCCCGGCTGTCCGGTCTGCGTCTGTCCGGCGCGCGACATCGACCTCGCGATCGAGGCGTCGGAGCGCGAGGGGACCATTCTCGCGACGTTCGGCGACATGATGCGCGTGCCGGCGACGGCCGGATCGCTCGAGAGGGCGCGGGCCGGCGGCGCCGACGTCCGCGTCGTCTATTCCCCTTCCGATGCGATCGACCTCGCCCGGGAGGATCCCGGGAGGACGGTGATCTTCATGGCGGTCGGATTCGAGACGACGGCGGCGCCGATCGCGGCCGCGATCGCCGCCGATCCGCCGGAGAACTTTTTCGTCATCGCCTCTCTCCGGCTCATTCCGCCGGCGCTTCGCTTTCTGCTCGACCGCGGCACGGGGACGATCGACGGTTTCGTCCTCCCGGGGCACGCGAGCGTCGTCATCGGGCGCTCCGGCTACCGCTTTCTCGAAACGG
Source organism: bacterium UBP1_UBA4771 (assembly GCA_002403295.1). Classification (GTDB taxonomy): domain Bacteria; phylum Krumholzibacteriota; class Krumholzibacteriia; order Krumholzibacteriales; family Krumholzibacteriaceae; genus SSS58A. Next base: position 6,462 of record DHHN01000062.1, read on the forward strand.
AGTATCGCGTGCCGTCGGTGATCGCCGGTTTCGAGCCCGTCGATATCCTGCAGGGCCTGCATGCGCTTCTGACGCGCATCGCGGCGGGGGAGCGTGGAGCGGTGATGAACGAATACCGGCGGGTCGTTCACGAGAATGGAAATCCGAAGGCGAGGGAGGCCATCGATCGCTGCTTCGCCCCGGGCGAATCGGCTTGGCGCGGCATCGGCGTGATTCCGGATTCCGGGCTTTCGCTGCGCGGCCCTTACGTGAGACTCGACGCCGTGAGGACGCTCGGGCTCGAGAGCCGCCGCGAAGCCGTCGACGTGCAACCCGGTTGCCAATGCCATCGGGTCATGCTCGGCGAGGTCGAGCCGGAGGAGTGCGCCCTTTTCGGGGGCGTCTGCACGCCGCGGACCCCCTTCGGCCCGTGCATGGTCTCGAGCGAGGGCACCTGCCGGGCGCGCTTCGCGTACCGGCGCATAGAAGGATAGCGTGACCGGTTCCGGGAAATCCGGGCGAACGGCCGGGGGAAAAATATGACGTGCGGGCGCCCGATGGTGCATAATATGCGTTCTCGTCGATTCGCGCCGCGTTCCGTCGCGGATCCCTGTGGGCGGGCTCCATCCCTGTCGAGAGCTCGAGATAAGGATGGCTGAATGAAACCGACGCATCCGATCCGCGGTGGGCTCGTCTGCGCCCTTCTCGCCGCGATGCTCGCCGTGCCCGCTCGATGCCCCGCCTGGAACCGTTCCGAAATCCGCTGGCTGTCGATCCAGACGGAGCACTTCAGCGTCCAGTACCACGCCGGCCTCGAACGGTACGCGACCGATGTCGCCGCGATCGCCGAGGCGATCTACGGTCCGATCACCACGCTCTACGGCTACGAGCCCGACGGGCTCATCTACTTCAACATCTCGGATCTCGAGGACGACCCTCAGGGCGCGACGTACTACTATCTCAACCGCATCGATATCAGCGTCTCGCCCTACGATTTCTGGTTCCGCGGCTCCGCGGCCTGGCTCGAGAACGTCGTCGCCCACGAGTTCACGCACATGATATCGCTGCAGAAGACGATGAAGTTCCCCCTGTGGCTGCCCGCGGGCTTTTTTCAAACGATCGATTTCGAACGGGAGAAGCGTCCCGACGTCCTGATGGGCTATCCGAATCTCATGGTTTCCGTTCCGATTCCCGGCGAGGTGGTGCCGAACTGGCTCGCCGAGGGAATGGCGCAGTTCCAGTGCGGCGCCGCCCGGCACGACACGTGGGACTCGCATCGGGACATGCTGCTGCGCTCGGCGTTTCTCGGGGGAAATCTCCTGACGCTCGACGAGATGGGCGTGTTCGGCAAGGACAGCCGCGAATCGGAGCTCGTCTACAACCAGGGATTCTCGCTCGTTCGCTTCATCGCGAAGCGCTTCGGGCCGGACAGGCTCTGCGCGCTCGCGACCGCTTATTCCGGCGCGAGAACCTGGGGATTCCCCGGGGCGTGCCGCCGCGCGCTCGGCGTCGAGGCCGGCGAGCTCTATCGCCTCTGGACGGAGGATCTCGAAGCGTCGTACCGCCCGCTCGCCGCCCGTGTCCGATCGCGGGAGGTCGCCGGGGAGCGCGTCGCGGGGAAGGGGTTTTTGAACCTGTTTCCCGTGACCGATCCGGATGGAGGTCTCTGGTATCTCTCGAACAGGGGCCGCGATTACATGGGTCTCGACATCGTGCGCCGCGGCGCGGACGGCGCGGAGCGGAGCGTCGTCTCGGACGCCGGCGCGCGCGCGGACGTGAGCCGGGACGGAACGAGGATCTGCTTCCCCCGAACGACCCGGAGGAACAAACGCGGATATCTCTTGAGCGACATCTTCATCCGGAACGCCGCGGGCGGCAAGGAGCGCCGGCTCACGCGGGGTCTGCGCGCCGCCTATCCCGCGTGGTCGCCGGACGGCGCGAGGATCGCGTGCGTCGTCACCGAAACGGGGTCCCACCGGATCGCCGTCGTCGACGCGGCGACGGGCGCGCACGAATATCTCACGCCGCCGGTCCGGGGCCGCGAGTACACGTCGCTTTCATGGAGCGAGCGGGGCGTCCTCGCGTCCCGCTTCGAGGGGGAAAGCCGCGACATCGTCCTCATCGATCCGGCGTCGCGCGCAGAGACGCCCGTCGTTTCGAGCGGCGCGGACGAGCGCGATCCGCGGTGGAGCGGCGAGGGTGACGGCTTCTTCTACGCGAGCGATCGGACGGGCATCTTCAACGTCTATTACCGCTCCATGGCGGATTCGACCGATCTCATGGCGACGAATGTCCTCGGGGGCGCCTTCAGCCCGGCGGAGCGGGGAGGCGATCTCATCTACTCCGGATACGGTGCGGCCGGCTTCGAGATATTCCGGGTTCGCGATTGGCGCCGGACGGCGGTGCCGGCGGATCCGGCCGATGACGACGAAACGCTCATGAGCGCGCGCCGGGCGATCGCGGCGCCGGCGGGCCGCGATTCCGCCGACGTCGATGCGGCGTTGGACGCTCTCGTCCGGAGTCCCGAGAAGCCGTTCGGCATCCAGTACACGAAGACGTTCGTGTACCCGCGCGTCATGATCTACGACGGTGTCTTCCGGGCGGGCGCGTTTCTCGATTCCGGCGATTTCCTCGACCGGCAGGCGGTGTTCGGCG
>DHHN01000062.1:9127-9719 GCA_002403295.1 bacterium UBP1_UBA4771
TATACCGGATCCGGAAACACTACGGCTACACGGACGCGGTCGATCTCAACGACGACGGCAGCGAGTCGCTCGTCGATTTCAAGATTCGCTACGATCTCTGGGACGCGTACTTCACCTGCGGTCTCGAGTTCCGGCCGACGGGCCCCTTCGCGCGCAACGAGGCCGTTCTCCAGTACAACCACGGCGAGTACGGGGTCAACGTGGAGCTGTGGGAGCTTCTCGCGCGACGCGAATTCCGCGGAGAAGGGGGATGGAACTACTATCTCGCCGACGAGGCATCGCTCCTGTGGCATTACAAGAGCATCCGGCGCGAGGTGGACGCCGACATCAATCCGCGCGCCGGCCGCGCCCTCGACCTCGAGATCACGAGGGCGTGGGACAAGCTTCACTCGGGGGAGTTCGAATACGTATTCAGGCCGCGTTACGACAAGAGCAATTTCTGGCGTTTTCAATTGCAGTACGACGAGCACCTGCCGCTTCCGTTCTGGCGTCACGCGCTCTCGCTTCGGTTCAGGGGGGCCACGCTCGATCGAAGCGACATCGACGATTTCTTCTATCTGTACCTCGGGAGCGCCGACGGACTGCGGGGGTA
>DHHN01000062.1:9795-11265 GCA_002403295.1 bacterium UBP1_UBA4771
GGGGACGCATGGACGGGTGACGCGTTCGACGTCGACAATCTGAAGCGGGACGCCGGATTCGAGCTGCGGTTCAAGGGATTCACCTTCCACGGCTATCCGATCGCGATGGAGCTCCAGGGGGCGTACGGGCTCGACGAGATCGTATACACGAAGCCCTTCGAGTTCACGACGGTCTACGAAGGCAAGAGATGGAAATGGTTCGCGAACGTGCTGTTCAGCTTCTGACGGACGGAGGCCCGGAGTGAAGGTCGTGCTCGCCGGCTACAACGTCGACGCCGGGATTCTCTCCCGCTCGCGCGCCCGCGAGGGCGAGGGGGTGACGCCGGAGGTTCTGTCGGCGGCCTACGCCAGGATCAGCCGCGATCCGCGGTCCGTCGGCTCGCTGCGCGCGGAGGCGCTGCGGGAGGTCGAGAAGGCGCGGCGCTCGAACGAGCGCATCGTCTTCGGCCTCGGCCACGCCTCGGTCGCGGAGCACGCGGTGTTGAACTTCGACGTCACGGGCATCTCGCGTCTCGCGGTCGAGGAGATCGAGCGGTTTCGCCTCGCCTCGTTCACCGAGAAGTCCCAGCGCTACATCCGTCTCGGGCGCGATCTCGTCGTGCCGCCGGAGATACGGGGAACGCCGGACGAGAAGACGTTCCGCGCGCTCGTCAAGGAGCTGCACGAACGGTACGAGGAGACGTTCGGCCGTCTCTCGGCGGCGGGAGTGGAGGCCGGTTCGGCCAAGGAGGACGCGAGGTATCTCATGCCGCTCGCCACGGCGACCCAGTTCGGCATGACGATGAACGCCCGGGAGCTCGAGTACGCGATCATGCGGCTCGCGGCGCATCCGCTCGGCGAGCTGCGATCCCTTTCGCGCGGGCTGTACCGCGCCTCGAAGTCCGTCGTGCCGTCCCTCATCCGCTATCCGCGTCCCACGGAGCACTGGCGGGATATGCCCGGGGCGAAACGCGAGATCGCCGCCATGTCGCGCGTGCGACGCCGCGCGCGGGGGACCGGCGGGCTCGTCGAGCTCGCGGCCGCGAGCCCGGATCCCGAGCGCCGGCTCGTCTCGTGCATTCTCTATGCGGCGTCCGGGCGGTCGTTCGCGGACTGCGAGATCGCCGCGCGCGCGCTTTCCGGGAGATCCGTCGCGCGCATCATCCGAACGAGCATGCGGAGCATGGGACCCCATGACGCGGCGTGGCGGGAGTTCGAGTGCGTGGCGCTCGTCTTCGATCTCGTCGTATCGGCGTCGTGCTACGCCCAGCTCAAGCGGCATAGGATGGCGACGATCGTGCCGCAGGCGTACGATCTCTCGCTCGGCGTCTCCGTGCCGGATACCGTGAAGCGGGCGGGCGCGGCGGGACTCCTCCGCGCCGGGACGGCGAGCGCCGGGCGGTATTTCCGCTCGCGCGCGGGGTCGCTCGGCATGGCGGCGCAGTACGCCCTCACGAACGCGCACCGGCGGCGCGTGCTCTTCGCGTGCAA
>DHHN01000099.1:0-1832 GCA_002403295.1 bacterium UBP1_UBA4771
CGAGCGTCCACGCGAGCGCCCTTCCGTACCGCTCCTGGAGGCGGTCGATGGCGGTGTCTTTCCGCTTCGCCGGCGGGCGCAGGCGCGAGGCGAGCATCGGCACGAGCGTCTGCGAGATGAGGAGCGACGCCCCGAGCGCGATGCAGATCGTGATCGCTATGTGCTTGAGGTAGATGGCGATCTCGTCCCGCGGGCTCAGGATGTTGGGAAGGAAGACGATGGCGGTCGTGAGCGTTCCCGCCGTGACGGCGAGCGCCACCTCGCGCACGCCGGCCTGCGCGGCGTCTTTTCCGGCCGGATCGAGGATCTGGCGGCGATGGATGCTTTCGGTGACGACGACCGCGTTGTCGACGAGCATGCCGATCGCGAGCATGAGGCCGAGCATCGAGAGGATATTGAGCGAGACGCCGAGAAAGTACATGCAGGTCAGGGTGACGAGGATCGAGAGCGGAGCGGCGAGCGCGATGATGAACGTCGTCGAAAAACGCCGAAGGAAGAAAAAGAGCACCGCCACCGCGAAACAGGCTCCCAGCAGTCCCGAGCGCAGGATCTCCCTGAGCGAGCTCACGACGCCCTCGGCCTGGTTGTCCATGTAGTAGATGCTGATCCCCGTCATCTCGGGGATTTTCCCGATCTCGTCGATCTCGGCGATGATCCGGTTCGTGACGTCGACGAGGTTCGCGCCGGATTCCTTGAAGACGTCGACGCCGATCGCATAGCGCCGGTTGAGGTGCCGGCCGTATTCGAGCTGGGGGTGTTCGTACGAGATCGTCGCCACGTCCCGCAGCCGCAGGCCGTCCGGGCCGACGACGACCTCCCCGATCTCCTCGACGCTCGAGAATTCGCTCATCGGACGCACGACGAGACGGCGGTTTCCCTCGGTGATCGTACCCGCGGTCACGAGGAAATTGCTCCGGCGCAGCGTTTCCACGAGACCGGCGATGTCGACGCGGTGCGCGATGAGCCGGTCGGCGAGGAGCTGGATGCGGACCTCCTTCTTTTCCACGCCGTAGAGATCGACCCGCGAGACGCCCTCGATGCGTTCGATGCGCCGCTTGACGTTGCGGTCGAGCATGTCGTAGGAGTTCGCGAGATTGCGGTCGCTCGAGATTCGCAGAACGAGTATCTCCATGTCGGACGTCGAGAATTTCCGCACGTAGAACCGCCTGAGATCGGAGGGGAAGAGGTGTCGAATCCCTTCGAGCTTCTCCTTCGCCTCGAGGGCCTTGACGTTCGCGTCGATCCCCCAATCGAATTCGAGGTTGATGGAAGCGCCGTTCTGCCCCGATTCGGAGCTCATCCGCTTGATACCGCTGATCGTGGCGAGGACCTCTTCGGCGGGCTTCGTGATCTGGCGTTCGATCTCCTCCGGCGTCGAGCCGGGGTACGGGATTTCGACGCCGAGGAAGGGCGCGTCGAGCGAAGGGAAAAACTCGAGCGGCAGGAGCTTCGCCGAGACGATCCCGAGAACGATGAAACACGCGAGTATCATGAACATCGTCACGGGGCGTTTGACGGCGGTTTCGGTGATATTCATCCCGCTGCTCTCCCGCGGCGAGGCCGCTATTCCTTCCGGTCGAGCACGGAGTACACGACCGGTATGACGACGAGCGTGAGGAGCGTCGAGACCGCGAGTCCGCCGATCACCGTGACGGCCATCGGGGAGCGGATCTCGGCGCCTTCGCCGATCCCGAGCGCGAGGGGAAGGAGCCCGAGCACCGTCGTGAGGGTCGTCATGAGGATCGGCCGCAGACGAGCGCGCCCCGCGGCGAGCAGCGCCTCGGTCTTCTTCATGCCCCGCGCGCGAAGCTGATTGACGAAATCGACGAGGA
>DHHN01000099.1:1959-2897 GCA_002403295.1 bacterium UBP1_UBA4771
ACGGCGAGGGCGAGCGCGAGGATGAGCGAGCGGAAGGACACCGCCATTTCGCGGTTCTGGCCGGCGAGCGACGCGGCCATGCCCGCGGGCATCGCGATGCCGCCGATGATCGCGTCGATCTCTTCCGCCGCGGCGCCGAGGTCGCCGTAGGCGAGGTTGGCCGTCACGAGCGCCATGCGCTCCTGATCGGCGCGCCGGATCTCCCCCGGCCCCATGTCGATCGTGATGTCGGCCACGGCGTCGAGCGTGACGGGGGCCGCGCTTTCCGGATTGACGACGATCTTCCGGATCCGCTCGACGGAGTTGCGGTCGCGCTCGCTCGAGCGCACGAGAACGTCGATCTTGCGGTCGCGCCACGAGTAGCGGGTCGCGACGTCTCCCCGCACCTGCCCGACGACGCGGGAGGCGATCTGGTAGACCTGGAAGCCGAGCGCCGCGGCGCGTTCCCGGTCGAACCGGATCTGTATCTCCGGATGGCCCGCGCGCATCGTCGATTTCACGTCGGCGAAACGGGGGTTCGCCTCGAGCCGTCCGGCGATATCGTTGCTGATCCGCCGGAGCTCCCCGAGGTTGTACCCGCTCACTTCGATCTCGACCGGCGTCTTGAAGGTGAAGAGCGTCGGCCGCGAAAACTTGTACTGGAGGTCCGGCATCCCTTCCATGCGGCGGCGGAGCGCCTCGACGGCGCGCGCCTCCGCGCCGCGGCCGGATCCCGGCGCGAGGGAGACGCTGAGCTCGCCCCAGTTCTCTCCGCCCTGCTCGGGGTTCGCGTCCATGCGGTTTCCCGTGCCGGCGATCGAAAACGTCGTGGCGATGACGTCGACGTCCCGCGCGGCCCGCTGGACCGAGGCGACGTTGGCGTCCGTGACCTCGAGCGGCGTTCCGGGCGGCAGCCTGAACTCGACGCGGAACTCCCCCTGCGCGAGCTGCGGAATGAG
>DHHN01000099.1:3029-3396 GCA_002403295.1 bacterium UBP1_UBA4771
GGTTCCAGAACCTCGTCCAGAGCACGGGGATCGTCGTCCACATCGCGCCGCGCACCGCGCGCGACATCCTCCCCAGCCGCCCGCGCGGCGCCTCCGGCGGGGGCGCGGAAAGGGGCGCGGCGGGGCGGGCGGCACGGAGCGAGGCGAGCATCGGTATGAGGGTGAGGGCGACCGCGAGCGAGGCGAGGAGGGAAAACGTCACCGTGAGCGCCTGATCCCGGAAGAGCTGTCCCGAGATCCCCTTTACGAAAACGAGCGGCAGGAAAACCGCGACGGTCGTCAGCGTGGACGCCGTGACGGCGCGGGCGACCTCGCCGGCGCCGTTTCGCACCGCCTCGACGTGCTCTTCGCCCTTCTCGCGATGGCG
>DHHN01000011.1:0-3277 GCA_002403295.1 bacterium UBP1_UBA4771
GGCGGGATCTCGACGCCGAGATCGCCGCGCGCCACCATGATCCCGTCGGCCGCGTCCACGATCGCGTCGAGCCGCTCGAGGGCCTCGCGTTTCTCGATCTTCGCGATGAGGAGCGCGGACGAGCGGCGCGCGTCGATGATCTTCCGCGCGCGCGCCACGTCGGCGGCGCTCCGCACGAAGGAGAGGGCGACGGCGTCCACGCCGAGCGAGAGGCCGAACGCGAGATCGCGGCGGTCCTTCTCCGTGAGGGCTGCGCCCGCGATCCGGGCGCCGGGAAGGTTGAGTCCCTTCCGCGAGGTGAGAACCCCGCCGTCCACGACGCGGCAGCGGACGTCGGCTCGGGCGATCGACTCGACGACGAGATGGATCGTGCCGTCGGCGAGGTAGATGTCGTTTCCGGGGCTCAGCTCGCGCGGCAGCCGCGGGTAGGCCACGTGCGCGCCGCGCTCGTCGCCGGCGATTTCGCGCGTCGTGAGGGTGAAGAGCTGCCCGTCGTGGAGCTTGACCTTCCCGCCCCGCAGCTCGCCGATGCGGATCTTCGGCCCCGAAAGGTCCTGCATGATCGTGAGTCCGGGCGCGATGCGCCGGAGCGTCTCGAAGACCGCGCGGTGCTCCTCGTGCGTTCCATGGGAGAAGTTGAGCCGGGCGACGTCCATGCCGGCGTCGACGAGCGCCTGGAGCTTCTTCCGGCTCCGGCATGCGGGCCCGATCGTGCAGACGATCTTCGCGAATCGTTTCACCGCGATCCTTCCCGTGCGTCGCGCGGCCTCGCGGGGCGCATCGTGCGGCGTATTGTACGCCGCAATCGCCTTGCGTTCAAGCCTCCATTGTGTTACATATAGCCGATCCCGCGCCCTGGCCGGGGACAACTCATGAAAAGAAGAGTCCTGCACGTCATCCATTCGCTCCATCGGGGCGGCGCCGAGCGCGTCATCGAGACGCAGATCCTCTGCGGAGACCGCCGCCGGTACGAGATCCTCGTCTGCTCCATCACGGGGGGCGGCGATCTCATCGACCGTATGTCGAATGCCGGCGCGAGGGTCTTTCTCCTCGGCAAGCGGCGTCGCGGCGACGTCACGACCGTTACGAAGCTCGCCAACCTCATCAACGTGGAACGGGCGGACATTCTCCACCTTCACAACTCCCCCGGCATGTTCTGGGGAACCCTCGCGCAATCGATCTGCGGCCGGCGCGCGCCGATCGTCCGCACCGAGCACAATCTGTATCTGCCCGGCGCGATGCCGCGCCTCTTCCGGATGCTGTACCCGCGGTTCACGAAGCGCGCCCGGCGCGTCATCTGCGTGTCGGACGTCGTGCGCCGCTCGTTCGTCGAGGCGTTCCCCAAGCTCGCCGACCGGTACGTCACGATCCCGAACGGCGTCCGCGTGCAGGACTATGAGAAGCTCCCGCCGCGCCACGAGTGCCGGGCGCAGTTTCACCTCGCCGCGGGAGAGCGGCTCGTCGGCACGGTCGGGCACATGACGCCCGTAAAGAACCACAGGCTCCTCATCGAAGCCTTCGCGCGCGTGCGCGAGAAGGCGCCCGACGTGAACCTCGCGATCATCGGAGAGGGCGCGCTCCGCGGGAAGCTCGCCGACTACGCCGCCGACCTCGGCGTGAGCGAGTACGTCTCGCTCGTCAAGGAATCGAAGCTGATCGATTCCTTCTACGGCGCCCTCGACGTCTTCGTTCTTTCGTCCGACGCCGAGGGCATGCCGCTCACGCTCCTCGAAGCGCTCGCCTCCGGCGTGCCGGTCGTCGCGACGGAGGTCGGCGGCATCCCCGAGGTCGTCGAAAGCGGAAAGACTGGATATCTCGTGCCGAAAGGCTCGGCCGAGTTCCTCGCGAAGCGGATTCTGGAGCTCCTTCAGAATCCCGACAAGGCGCAGGCGCTCGCGCTCGCCGGGCGCGCGATGGTGCGGGAAAGGTTCCCCGCCGCGAAGATGGTCGCGGGGATCGAAAAGATCTACGACGAGGTGCTCGACTGACATGCTGAAACGGCGTCTCGGCAAAACGGACATGAAGGTCTCGGTCGTCGGCTTCGGGGGGATCCCGATTCAGGGGGTCGCGTTCGACGAGGCGGACCGCGTGTTCAAAAAAGCCCTCGACGAGGGGATCAATTTCTTCGACAGCGCGCGCGCGTACACCGATAGCGAAACGAAGATGGGGCGCTCGCTCGAGAAGGTCCGAAAAAGGATCTACCTCTCGACGAAGGCCCTCTCCCGCACCGCCGCGGGGCTCCGCGACGAGATCGAGACGAGCCTCCGCAACCTCCGCACCGATTACATCGATCTCTATCAGCTCCACTCGATCGGCACGCTCGAGGAGCTCGACCGCGTCTTCGCTCCGGACGGAGCGTACGAAACGCTCGTCGCGGCCCGAAAGGAGGGGAAGATACGCTGGCTCGGGGTCACCGGCCACTCGCGCGAGGTCATCCTCGGGGCGATCGAGAGCGGGCTCTTCGACACGGCGCAGTTTCCCTTCAATCCGATCGAGGACGAATGGTCCGAGGCCGTGATACCGGCCGCGAGGAAGGCGTCCGTCGGAACGATCTGCATGAAACCGTTCGCGGGGGGCGCCATCCGGAACCACCGCGCCGCGCTCCGTTACGAGCTCGCGCGCGGCATGGACGTCGTGATCCCGGGAATGGACGCGGCCGAGCAGGTCGAGGAGAACGCGTCGGTCGGACGCAAACTCGAACCGCCGAGCGAGGGAGAGCTCGTCGATCTTCACGCGGAGAAGGTCCGCTGGGGAGAGAAGTTCTGCCGCCGCTGCGGCTACTGCCAGCCGTGCCCGAACGGGCTCAACATACCGTTCCTGATGCTCATCGACGGCTACTACACGCGATACGAGCTGCGCGACTGGGCGCTCGCCCGTCTCGGCACGCTCGCGAAGAAGTTCTGCGACTGCGCCGCATGCGGCGAATGCCTCGTGAAGTGCCCGTACCACCTGCCGATTCCCGACATGATGAAGGACGCGGCGAAGCGGATCGTCTAGCGGAACCGCGCGGGCGCCGCGCCGCGGGCGCGATCCGGGCCGCCCCTCGACCGGCGCGCGCCGCTCAGTACTCGATCTTCCCGAGATTCTCGACCGTCTCGCGAAGGAGTTTCTCGCCGCGCGGCGATTTCGGCTCGAGGCCGACGAGCGAGCCGAACCATCTGCCGAACTGAAAGGTCACGACGGCGCCCTGATAGGGATCCTTGCAGCTCGACTGGAGGCATGGGCCGCCCGCGGCCCGAACGAGCTCCGGCGCGCCGCCGGTCTCGCTCACGTACCA
>DHHN01000011.1:3467-8218 GCA_002403295.1 bacterium UBP1_UBA4771
CGGGGCTTCGGTCGTACACCGCGACGCGCACGTAGTAGCGGCCTTTCCAGAAATGGAGGGAATACTCGTCCGCGAACGCCTCGTTGCCGATCTCGAGAAAGTCGAGATCCGGGCTTCGCATCTGCGCGTAGATGCCGTATGCCATGAGCGGGCTTCCGTGCTCGTAGATCTCGACCTTGAGGCCGGCGCCGCCCTCGTCGAGGTAATCCTGCGCCGCGACCTCCCTGAACTCGAACGAAACGAAGTTCTCGGCGGCGCCGTTAATGTACTCCCAGAGATTTTCCTCGGTGTAGAAGAGCGGCTCGCCGTCCGTTTTCCAGCCGGCGATCTCGCCCGGGGCCGGCAACAGCCGCGCGGGGCCTTCGATCGCGGCCCGGGCGCGCTCGGCCGGAAACGAAGCGGCAAGGAGCAGGAACAGCGCGAGGATCGAGAGATTTTTCATGCAACCACCTTCATTCGTCGTGAAGAACCTATTATATTCTACACTGTAACCGTTGTTTCGCGCCGGCGCAAGAGGCGGCTCGAAGGCCGAAGGCCCGGCTCGAAGGCCCGTGCGCCCACCCCGGCGTTCGCCCGGCGCGGCGCGGATATCGAATCGGCGCGGATCGCATTCGCGCGAACGCACATCGAGGAGGCCGGATAGATGATGACGAAGCGCGCGTTCTCCATCCCCTTCGCCGCGGCGCTCGCCGCGCTCGCGATGCTCGCGGCGCTCGCCGGGTCAGCAGCCGCCGAAGGCCGCTTCTTTCTCCGCGCGGGCACGGGCGTGAGCGTGCCGTCGCTCGACGGCCTCGAGCACGAGCTTGGAACGCAGGGCGGCGAGCGCGTCGAGCCGGGGCTCTCGCTCGGCGTCTCCCTCGGCAGGAGCTTCGCGGACAACGCGTGGTCCCTCGAGCTCTACATGGCGGCCGCGTTCTACCGCGAATTCATCTACGAGAACGATCACGAGGGGTTCGCGGGAAAGCTTCGCCACTTCGACTACATGGGCATCATGCGGCGGCACTGGCGCACGGAGGCGAAATGGTTCCGTCCGTCGGTCGGGCTCGGCGCGGGGTACGGCTCGACCGAGCTCATCTCGGGCGGCGGGAAAATGGGCGCCATGCAGGGACTCTGCGCGGTGCGAGTGGAGTCGGCGCTCTCCGAGAACGTGTGCCTCGCCCTCGAGGGCATCTACAACGCCGGCCTCCAGACGAAGACCTTCGCCGGGCCGTTCCTCGAGAACGTCGAGAGCGACGCCGTGCTCACGAGCGCAGGCGACCCGCTCGAGGACAAGTACGACTCCTTCGACATCCGTCTCGGCATTACCGTCTGGCTCAAGAAACCCGTCGCGTATTGATGTTCGACCGGCCCCATCGAGGTCCCACGATAAAACGGGAGCGAAGCTCATTGCTCCGCTCCCGCCGCCGCGTGCCGTTTCCTGCGGCGCCATCCTACCGTATCAATATCAACTTTCTATTCTCGACGACCGCTCCCGCCTCGAGCCTGCAGAAATAAACGCCCGACACCGCCGCGCCTCCCGAAAGGGTACGGCCGTTCCACATGATCTCGTATCGCCCGGCCTCGAGCTCGCCTTCGACGAGCACGGCGACGCGGCGCCCCGCGGCGTCGAAGATCGCGAGCTCCGCGCGCCCCGAGGACGCGAGGTCGAATACGATCCGCGTCGACGGATTGAACGGATTCGGGAAGATCGAACGGATGGCGCTTGCAACCGGCACGACGCCGGCGTCGTCGTCCACGCCCGTCGGCACCTCGAAGCCGTAGCAGTGGGTCCGCGCGCGGTCGTGTCCGAGCATCGGCCAGACAAGCGATGCGTCCGTGTAGTTGTACGAGCGGAGCTTGTAGCAGCGGATCGTTCCGTTGCTTGCCGCGACGACGAGCTCGATCCATCCGTCGCCGTCGAGATTTCCCGCCGCGGCCGAGGTCACGATATCGGCGCCGGCATCGAGCGGAAATCCGTACACCGCGCCTCCGCCTTTCTGGTAGGAGTAGAGGCGATCGGATGGGCTGCCGCACATTATTTCGGTTGAAACGCCGAGTATGATCGGCGATGGAACGTTGCCCCCCGCGGGCCAGAAGCCGAGGGTTTGCGGCCACCCGGAACCTATTCCGCCGATGTCTTCGACCATCGCCAAGCCGCTGGTCCAACTGCATATCGGCGGGCTGCCGAAACAGGATTGCCGCCGGTAGCCGGCGACGATCTCGAGATTGCCGTCCTTGTCGTGGTGGTAGAGCGCCGGTGCGGCATCCACCCTGCCTCCGAGCTGCGTCGTGCCCGGCCACGACGCGGCGGCGTAATTCCACGCATAGACCTTGCCGTTGATCCCCGCCGCCACGATCTCGAGGCTCGTCGCGGGCGTCGCGATGCTGCCGAGCACGGGCCCGGCGACGAAGACCGTATCGGCCGCCACGGGCCAGGAGGCGGAGTAATCCGCGCCGGTGGATTTCAGGAGGTGGACTTTCGAGGCGGGAGCGATCCCCTTACGTGAAAAGAACGCGATCTCGAGCGATCCGTCTCCGTCCACGTCGCCGACCGCGGTCGACGTGGGGGTCGCGTCCGAGAGATCGACCGGCCAGCCGGCGCCGAACGAGGCTCCGTTCCCCCTCAGCGCGTACATGTACCCGCTCGAGCCGCAGATCACCTCGAGCTTGCCGTCGTCGTCGAGATCGGCGAGTGTCGGCGTTGTCCTCACCGGACCGCCGGTATCGAGGTGCCAGAGCTTCGTGCCGTAACAATCATACGCGTATATGCGCCCGTCGTCGCAGCCGACGACGACCTCGTTCCGGCTGTCTCCCGTGATGTCGCCGACGGCCGGCGACGAATATATGGAGTCGCCGAGGGTGACGGGCCAGCCGCCGACCGGCTGCCCCGCGTGATTGAGGCAGTAGAGCTTTCCGTTGTCGCATCCGATCACGACCTCGAGCGTCCTCGGATCGCCGTCCATCTCGGCGATCGCGGGCGACGAGTGAAACCCCGCGCCCGTGAGAACGGGCCAGCCGCTCTGCGGCGGTATCCGCCAGTTGACGTAGTGCGGCCCGCTCAGGTTGTCGTCCTCGTTCGACTCGTCGACGAGATCGTATGCGTCGACTCTGAACCAGCTCGTCCACCGGCAGAACGTCATGCTCGACGTGCCGTTGGTCGTCCAAACGACCGAGTCGCCGGCGTTAACATTGAAGTACGAGCGATACTGGTCTCCGGCCTCGCCCTCCGCCGGGGCGTTTGTCTCGTTCGCCCAGTAATCGATCCGCACGGGGCTCGCCGCCGCGGTGCCGACGTTCTTCACGGTCACCGTCGCCGTGATGAATTGGAGCGGATAGGGGGTTGTATTCATCGAAACGTTCGTGACCACGAGGTTCGCATATCCGAGCCATTCGTACAGCACGGGCCCGACGATGTTGTCGCTCTCCTGACCGAACTCTTCGATCTCGCCGAGGTAATCGGCAAAGCCCCACATCGAATAGGTCATAGGGCTTTCGGGAGCGAGCACCCGCACCTCCACCGAAATCGAATCCATAACGCCGAGCGGTCCGCACCGGGCGGACTGAACGTTCGAGCCCGGCAGGTCGCCCACCGACGGCGCCATGGCCTGATTCGGGAATATCGTCGTCCAGAAGCTGTCAGAGGGGCATGTGCCGTAATTCTTGACGGTGACGCGGAAGGAGTGCCAGCCGCCCCCGGCGACGCCGACCGGCAGCTCCGGGCGGAGCGCCGTCGCGATGAGGTTCGGGCGGAGCGGCAGGCCGCCGCTCGTGAGCCCCGCGGCGTAGATGTCGGTCTCACCGCCGCCGACCCGCTCGTCCATCCAGCAGATGAGCGGAAACGCCGCGCCGGTTTCCGCCGCGACGATGCGGGGTCTCATGCTCGACCGGCCGCCAGGCACGAGAACGTCGGCGCCGGTTGCGCCGCTGGCGCGATAGACCTTCACGTACTTTATGCGCGGATTGCCCTCCGACAGGCCCACCCAGCTCACGAGAAGGTCCCAGAGCCCCCATTCGACCACGGCGTCGGGCGATTTCCCTTCCTGAGCGTCGGAGACCCGCACCGCGCCGCCCCAGATCTCGGACCCGTTGCTATGGAGGTTCGTCGCATAAACGCCCGTGCCGGCGCCGCCGGAGCCGATCCGGTCCCAAACGGCGTAGACGCCCTGCAGACCGTTATCGATCACGCGGAAGTCGTTCCCGACGTCGTCGGTCGTGCCCGTCGATGCGACGTCGTTGTACCAGAACTGGTACGCCGTCGAATCGAGGGCGATAACCCTGAGATGCTTCGCATCGAAGAGCCCGCCCTGCCAGCCGTACATCACGTAGGCGCCCTGACTCGCGCGCACGCGGTCGGCGACCCTCACGCGGGAGCCCGGCGTCACGAGACCGAGCGAGTACCCGTTGGCGTCGTTGAAGCGCCGCACACCGCTCGCGTCGAGCCGCTGGACGATGCCGGCGCCCGTCGGCGTCTTCCATGCGACGAACGCTCCGTGGCAGCCGTCATCGGCGGCAATAGAGAGCTTCTCGCCCGCGCCGATGTCGAAGTAGACGAGAACGCCTTGACTGCCCCAGAGTTTCGTGCCCACGGAGTTCACGCGCTGGGCGACGATCTGGAGATCGCCGGAGGGGGGATCGACCTCCTGAACCCATGCGACAATCGCGCCGCCTGCGCCGTCTGTCGTGCACACGGGAAGCGTGTTGTGGCTCCAGACGCTCCCGCCCGCGATCACGATGATCGATCCCGCCGTGCCCGCGGCGTCGATATGCCTCGC
>DHHN01000011.1:8312-8799 GCA_002403295.1 bacterium UBP1_UBA4771
ACCTTGGATTGGCCGTCGCGGTGATCCTCCCATGCCATGATCATGCCGCTCGAACCGTCGGGCACGGCGACGAGCCCCGTCTGGACGCCGGAGGCCGTGCAGACGGGGAGACCACCGGGATCCCACGCGGCCCCCGCCGGGGATGCGCCCATCGAAATGACGGCGAAAAGCGCCGCGGCCGCGCCGCAAGCCAAGGAATGACCGATAGGACGTTCGAAGAACATGGCTGCCACCTCCACGAGTTGATTCCGCGTTGCGCGCTTTCGCCGCCGCGCGACCGGCATCCGGCGGCCCTCTTGAATGGGCATACCCCCCTTGAAATGAGACTCAAATTCGACGATGAGCGACACAGATGTCTCGACGAATCCGTGACCCGATGGACGGGCCGGGAGCCGAGGGCCTCCGGAGCCCGGCGGTTCTTTGGGATCGGCGCATTTTTGACGTTGTCCGCCCGGGCGGCAACGCCTATTATCTTTACCTGCTTCCT
>DHHN01000123.1:0-1781 GCA_002403295.1 bacterium UBP1_UBA4771
GTCCATGCGAACGCCGAGCGCGCCCCCGGTCCATTCTCCTTCCTTTTTCAGTTTGACATCCCCGCCGCCGCGAACGTATTCTCTTGACTGCTCTTATTATCCCGCGCCCGCGGGCGCGGGAGCTTCTACGAAAGGATTCGAGCGTGAAACCCGATCATCTTCGGCTCGCCGCGGAGGATGAGCGCGACCCGATGCGCGAGCTGCACGATCTCCTGCGGCGCGATTCGCCGGCGGCGTCGCGCCTCAGGATGTCCTCGGAGCTCACCTGGGAGCCGCCGACGGACGTCGTCGAGACGGCGGACGAAATCGTCGTTTCGGTGGATATCGCCGGCATGGAGGGGAAGGAGATCAGCGTCGTCACCGACGGCGCGGTGCTCCGCGTGCGCGGCACGCGCCGGGGAGCGGCGGCGCCCGGCGTCAAGCATTTCCATCAGATCGAGATACGCTCCGGCCCGTTCGAGCGCGCGATCGTTCTGCCGTCGCGCGTCGATCCCGCGAAGGTGTCGGCGCAGTACACGAAGGGCCTGCTCGAGGTGCGCATACGCAAGCTCGCCCCGTCGGAGTACGTCAAGCGCGTGAAGATCGATTGAAAAAGCGGCGGCGAGGCGCGTTCTCAACATGGGTAGCGAAATCGACAAGATAGCCGAGGGAAGCGAGCTGCTGCGGGAGATTCCGAACGAGCTCGCGATCGTGCCGATCAACGACGCGGTCGTGTTCCCGTACATGCTCATCCCGCTCATTCTCACCGACGCGAACCTGATACGGATCGTCGACGAGGCGCTCGCCGGATCGAAGATCGTCGGCGTGTTCACGCAGATCAACAAGGAGATGCAGAGCCCGGGTCCGGCGGACCTCTACCGGAAGGGGAGCGCGCTCCTCATACAAAAGATGGCGCGTTTTCCGGACGGGCACGTGCGCATCATCGGGCAGGGGCTCGCCCGGATCGAGATCAAGCGCTTCACCGACGAGACGCCGTTCATGCGGGCGCGGGTCTCGATCATCCCCGAGACCGACCGGCGCGACGACCGCACGAAGGCGCTCATGCGCAACGTCGTCTCCTCCTTCGTTTCCATAGCCGAGGCGTCGGAAAGCTATCCCGAAGAGATCAAGAACGTCGTCTCGGGGATCCGCAGCGCCGGCAGGCTCGCGGACATGCTCGCCGCGAATCTGCCGATGGAGATCCCCGACAAACAGAAGGTGCTCGAGATCGTCGATCCCGTGAAGCGGCTCGGATTCGTCTACGAGTTCATTTCGAACGAGCTCGAGATCGTGAAGATCGGCGAGAAGATAAAGCGCGACGTCCGCAAGGAGCTCGATCGCGAACAGCGCGAGTACTACCTGCGGCAGCAACTGCGGGCGATACAGAAGGAGCTCGGCGAGGAGGACAGCGGGGTCGAGGTGGACGAGCTCCGCGAGCGCATCGAGGGAGCCGGCATGCCGGCCCTCGTCGGCGACGCGGCCCTCAAGGAGTGGGGGCGCCTGCGGAAGATGTCGCAGAGCTCCGCCGAGTACGTCGTGTCGCGCACGTATCTCGACTGGCTCCTCGAGATTCCCTGGGAGCGGGCCACGGAGGACAAGCTCGACGTCGCGCGCGCGCGGCGCATCCTCGACGCCGATCACTACGACCTCGACCGGGTCAAGGAGCGCATCCTCGAGTTTCTCTCGGTCAAGAAACTCCGCCGGAGCGTGAAGGGATCGATCCTCTGCTTCGTCGGCCCCCCGGGGGTCGGCAAGACCTCGCTCGGGAAGAGCATCGCCCGATCCCTCGGCCGGCGCTTCGT
>DHHN01000123.1:1808-11350 GCA_002403295.1 bacterium UBP1_UBA4771
ATCATACAGGGCATTCGGACGGCGGGAAGCTGCAACCCCGTCTTCATGCTCGACGAGATCGACAAGCTCGGCAACGATTTTCGCGGCGATCCCGCCGCGGCCCTCCTCGAGGTGCTCGATCCGGAGCAGAACGTTTCGTTCGAGGATCATTACGTCAATCTGCCGTTCGATCTCTCGCGGGTCATGTTCATCACGACGGCGAACGTCCGCGACGCGATTCCGGCGCCGCTCCTCGACCGCATGGAGGTGCTCGAGCTCCCCGGATACATCACGCACGAGAAGATCCGCATCGCGAAACGCTTCCTCGTGCCGCGGCAGATCGCCGAGAGCGGCGTGCCGGCGCGCTCCCTCGCCTTCGACGACGAGGCGCTCGCGCGCATCGTCGAGCGGTACACCCGCGAGGCGGGGGTGCGGGGCCTCGAGCGGGCGATCGCGTCGATCGCGCGGAAGACCGCCCGCCGCATCGTCGAGCGGGGCCGGGGGCCGCTGCGCGTCACCGGCGCGAACCTCAAACGATGGCTCGGCCCCGAGGAGTACCCCGAGGAAGAGATGCTCGCCGCTCCCGCCGTCGGCGTTTCGACGGGCATGGCGCGGACGGCCGCCGGCGGAACGATCCTCTTCATCGAAGCGCTCCCCGTCGCGGGCAGCGGCAAGCTGAAGCTCACCGGAAGCCTCGGGGACGTCATGAAGGAATCGGCGGAGGCGGCGCTCAGCTTCGTGAAGTCGCGATACGCGACCGCGGCCGCGGACGGCTTCTTCGCTTCGCACGACGTCCACCTCCACGTGCCGGCCGGCGCCGTGCCGAAGGACGGCCCGAGCGCCGGCGTGGCGATCGCGGCGGCGCTCGCCTCCCTCGCGCTCGGGCGCCCCGTGCGGAACGACGTCGCCCTCACCGGCGAGGCCACCCTCACGGGGAAGGTGCTGCCGGTCGGGGGCGTCAAGGAAAAGGTCATCGCGGCGCACCGCGCCGGCATACGCGAGATCGTGCTGCCGCGCCTCAACGAAAAGGATCTCGAGGAGATCCCGAACCGCATCACGCGCGGGCTCAAATTCCGTTTCGTCGACCGGGTCGACGAGGCGGTGTCCCGGGCGCTCGCGGCCGACGGGCCGCGTCCGGCGCGCCGCGCGGGGAAAGGGTAGCGGCATGGCGGAGCAGGGGAGCGGCCGGGGTATCGCTGCGCGCGTCGTATCGCGGTTCGTGAAGAGCATGGGGAAGACGCGTTCCTTCGAGCTCCCCGGCGGCATCACGAACGCGAAATCGCTCCTCTTCATCGATTCGGGGGACGTGGTCGATCTCCTCTTCGCCGCGCCCGTCGTGAACTGCCTCGCGGCGCGGTTTCCGCATATCCGCACGACGATCCTCGTCCGCGCCGCCGACAGCGAGCTCATCAAGGGGCTCATGCGGGTGAACGCGATCGTCTCGTACGAGCCCCGGCAGCTCAAGTTCCATTCGGCCGATTACTTCTCGCTCGCGCGAAAGCTCCGGGGAAAACGGATCGACGCCGTGATGCTCCTCGACCGCCGTTTCTCCATCGAGCGGCACCTCCTCGCCTTCGCGACGGGCGCGCCGGTGCGGATCGGATTCGCCCATCCGCTCGCCTTTCCCTACGTGAACTGCGAGATCCGCGTCGCCGACGGAGGATACGAGGGGAAGAAGCTCCCGCGGATCCTGCAGGCGCTCGGGCTCGGGCTCGAGCAGGGCTGGGACAACGTCGCGCTCGTGCCGCGCGAGGTCCAGCACGCGCGCCAGCTCAAGCATTTCTGGAAGCCGGAGCGGGATCTCCTCATGGTGGGGCTCGATCCGTCGAGCGGCAAGACGAGGCATCACGTGATCCCCGAGATCGTCGCGTATCTCGCGAACAACCTCGCGAGCCGCCGGCGCGCGAAGTTCGTGCTCTTCGCGAACCCCTGGGACGAGAAGCTCGTTCACGCCCTCTCCCAGGACCTGCGCGGCGAGATCCTCGACCTTCGGCCGTCGAATCTCACCGAGACGGTCGCGCTCCTCTCGCAGTGCGATCTCTTCATCGCCGGCAACACGAATCTCTTCCACTTCGCCGCGGCGCTCGGCGTCCCGACGATCGGGCTCTTCACGAAGTACGACCGGCACGGTTGGATGCCGGAGGGAGCGCCGCGCGTGCGGATCCTCCAGGGAGTCCGCGGGGAGAAGCTCTCGCTCAAGGAATTCTTCCAGAACGTCGAAGAGGTGCTCGAGGCCCGCACGGAGGCCGCTCCGCAGGCCTGAGCGAGGTGGAAGACCGTGCCGGATTCCCGATTCAGGAGAACGTACCCGCGGCTGCTCGCCTACCTGTGGCCCCATTGGCGCCTCGCCGCGGTGCTGCTCGTCGCGAGCACCGTCTTCGCGGCCTTCGGCGGGGTGCAGCTCGCGCTCATACCGCCGTTCCTGCACATCCTGTTCAACGAGGGGGCGATCCCGGCCGCGGCGGCGGAGGAGGCCGGGCAGCACGGCATTCCGCTCCCGGCGGCCGTGTCGGCGGCGAAGGACGCGCTCGTCTCGGCGGGGCGGAACCTCATCTACGTCGGATCGCCGATCGAGCGCCTCGGGCGCTTCTGCATCATCTTCCTCATCCTCATGATCGCGAAGAACGTGTGCGCGTACCTGAGCACCTACCTCACGATCAGCCTCGAGCAATCGGTGCTGTACCGCATCCGCCGCGATCTGTACGAGAAGACGCAGTCGCTGCCGCTCGCCTATTTCGACCGGCAGAAGACCGGGCATCTCATCTCGCGGATCACGAACGACGTGTCGAGTCTCCGCGGGGTGGTGGTCGGTTCGCTCGCGAGCATCGTGCAGAACGGCCTCATGGCGTCGATCGCGATCACCATCGTGTTTCTCACATCGTGGAAGCTCTCGCTGCTCACGCTCGTGCTGCTGCCGCTCAACATTCTCCTCATCGGCGTCATCAGCCGGAAGCTCCGGAAGGGATCGCTCCGCGCGCAGGAGCGGATGGCCGACATGACGGCGGTCCTCCAGGAAACGATCTCGGGGGTGCGCGTCGTCAAGGCCTTCGGCATGGAGAACTTCGAGAAGCGCAAGTTCGATTTCTTCAACCTGAAGTACTTCCGGGACTACCTGAAGATGCGCCGGTACGCCGAGCTCGCCTCGCCGACGAGCGAAGCGCTCGGCACGCTCGCGAGCGTCGTCATCCTCTGGTACGGCGGCCAGCTCGTGATCCGCGAGAGCCTCGATCCGGCGAACCTCATGCTTTTCGTCGGGGCGATGCTCTGGGTGATCAACCCCGTGAAGAACCTGAGCAAGCTCAACAGCGTCGTTCAGGAGGGGCTCGCGTCGGGCGACCGCATCTTCCAGATCCTCGACATCGAGGAGGAGCACGACGGGGAGGAGGGCGCCGCGCTCGAGGGCCTGCGCGAGCGGATCGTCTTCGACCGCGTCACCTTCAGCTACGGCGGGGGGGTCGAGGTGCTGAGCGACGTGAGTTTCACGATACGGCGCGGGCAGATCGCGGCGCTCGTCGGCGCGAGCGGCGCCGGCAAATCGACGATCGCGGACCTCCTGCCGCGGTTCTACCGACCGACCTCGGGACGCATCCTCATCGACGGAACGGACATCGCGGAGGTGAAGCTCTCGTCGCTGCGCTCGCTCATGGGGATCGTCACGCAGGAGACGATCCTCTTCAACGACACGATCCGCAACAACATCGCGTACGGGATGGCCGATTGCCCCGCCGAGGCGATCGAGCGCGCGGCGAGCGCGGCGAACGCGCACGAATTCATCGCCGCCATGCCGAAGGGATACGAAACGATCATCGGCGACCGCGGCGCGCAGCTCTCGGGCGGGCAGCGCCAGCGCATCGCGATCGCGCGCGCGCTTCTCAAGAATCCCGAGATCCTCATCCTCGACGAGGCGACGAGCTCGCTCGACATCGAGAGCGAGGCGCTCGTCCAGGAGGCGATCGAGCGGCTCATGAAGGGGCGGACGAACCTCGTCATCGCCCACCGGCTCTCCACGATCCGGAACGCCGACCTCATCATCGTCGTCGACGACGGCCGCATCCGGCAGATCGGCAGCCACGAGGAGTTGATCCGTGAGGAAGGGATCTACCGGAAACTGTACTCCATGCAGGTCAGGGACTAGCGAGCTCCTTCTCATCGCCCCGAACTGGCTCGGCGACGCCGTCATGGCGACGCCGCTCCTGCGCTCGCTCGAGGAGCGCTTTCCGGAGGCGCGGATCGCCGTCGCCTGCCGGCGGTACGTGGCCGCGATCTTCGAGGGGGGAGGCCCGCGCCGCCGGCTTCTCGTATACGGCGGGGAGGGCGTCCGGGCACGGGCCGCCGCCGCGTACCGCGCGCGCCCGGCGGGCGGATTCGACGCCTGCCTCGTCGCGCCGCCGTCCTTCTCCGCGGCGCTCGCGGCCGTTGCCTCGCGGGCGAGGCGCCGGATCGGCTACGCCGGCGGGTGGCGGAGCGCGCTTCTCACCGACGCGCTTCCCGCCGCGCTCTACCGGCGCGGGCACCTCTCGCGCGCGTACCTCGGGCTCCTCGAGCGGTTCGCGGGGGAGACGATCGCGGAGGTCCCGCTTCCCGCCGTCGAGACGCCGGACGATTGGCGCGAAACGGCGTCGCGCGTCTGCGGCGGGCGCCCGTATTGCGTTCTCGCCCCGGGGGCGACGTACGGCGCGGCAAAGGCATGGCCGAGGGCGCGGTACGCGGCGCTCGCGCGGCGGATTTCGGCCGCGCCGGGCCTGGCGGTCGTCGTCGTCGGCGGGGCCGGGGAGCGCGGCGACGCCGAGCTCCTCTCCGCGGAGGCGGGAGCCGGCGCGCGCAATCTCGCGGGGAAGCTCACGCTCGGCGAGCTCGTCGCCGTGCTGCGCGGGGCGGCCGTCGTCGCGGGCAACGACAGCGGCCCCGTGCACGTCGCCGCCGCGCTCGGCGTGCCGACCGTCGCCGTCTTCGGGCCGACGAGCGTCGAATGGACGGCGCCGCGGGGCCCCGCGGTCCGGATCGTCCGCGCCGAGGCCGCGTGCGCTCCCTGCTTTCGCCGGGAGTGCCCGCGCGGCACCGTCGAATGTCTCGAGCGCGTGGACGTCGAGGACGTTCGCCGCGCCGTGGAATCGCTTCTCAAGGGAGAGTGACGTGAAACATCGCAAACCGTCCTTCGACGACCTTCGGCTCGCCGTGTGCGCCCTGCTCGGGAAGCGCGTGATCGTCTTCGGCGACATGATTCTCGACGAGTTCGTCTACGGACGGACGGGGCGCGTTTCGCGCGAGGCGCCGGTCGTGATCGTTCGGTACGACGGATCGGAATGGATGCCCGGCGGCGCGGCGAACGCGGCGCAGAACGTCGCCGCCCTCGGCGGCGCGGCGGTGCCCGTGAGCGTCGTCGGGGACGACGAGGCGGGATCGCGCCTCGGGGAGATCCTTCGCGGGAGCGGCATGCCGCGGCGAGGCCTCGTCGCGGGGCGCGGGCTTCGGACGACGACGAAGACGCGCGTCATGGCCGGCGATTTCCACGCGCAGCGCCAGCAGGTCGTCCGGATCGACCGGGAGGAGGATGCGCCTCTTCCGCCCCGGCTCGAGGATCGCGTTCTCGCGGCCCTCGACCGCGAGCTCGGCCGCGCCGAAGCGGTGCTCATGAGCGACTATCATCAGCGGCTCTTCACGGACCGCGTCATCGTCGAATCGGTGCGTCTGTGCCGGACGAGGGGCGTGCCCGTCGTCGTCGATTCCCGCCGCAGGCTCGCGACGTTCCGGGGGGCGACGGCGGCGACGCCGAACGAGGTGGAGGCCGCGCGCGCGGCGGGTCTCGAGTCCGCGGACGGGGCGGCGCTCGAGCTCATCGGACGCCGGCTCCTGAGAACGCTCGCCGCGCGCGCCGTCCTCGTCACGCGGGGGCGGTTCGGGATGGCGCTCTTCGAGCCCGGGAAACGGACGCTCGCGATCGACGTCGTCGGAAGCCGCGCCGCCGCCGACGTCACGGGCGCGGGAGACACCGTCGCCGCCGCCATGGCGCTCGCGCTCGCCGCCGGATGCGGCATGGCGGCGGCGATGCACATCGCGAATATCGCCGCCTCCATCGTCGTGATGAAGCGCGGCACGGCCGTCGCGAGCACGGCGGAGGTGCTCGGGGCGATCGACGCGCTCGAGCGCGGCGAAAGGAGCCCCGCCGGGTGAGGATCGGAGCGATTCTGCCGCATCTTCTCGTCTTCGGGGGCGTGCGCCGCTATATCGAGCTCGGCAACGCCTTCGCCGGGCGCGGGCACGAGTTCTCGATATACACGCCCGACGGGGTTCCGCCCGCATGGTTGCCGTTCCGGGGGAGCGTGCGATCCTTCGCCGAGCTCGCCGGGCGCGGGCACGACGTTCTCGTCTGCGGATCGCCGGAGCACGCCGGCCTCCTCGCCTCGAGCGCCGCGCGGCTTCGCGTCTTCTATCTCCAGCTCGAGGGCGTCGCGGACGAGCGGGAGATCGTCCGATCGGGGCGGTTCCGGATCATGGCCGTCTCGTCCGGGATCGCGCGCCGCGTGCGAAGGCGCTACGGCGTGGAGCCTCTCGACGGGATCGGCGGCGTCAATCCGGATCTCTTCCATCCGGTCGGGCGCCCGCCGGGCGCGCCGTTCCGCGTGATCTGCTACGGGCGGCTCTCGAAGCCGCGGAAGGGCGCGCGCTTCGTCATCGACGCGGTGCGCTCGCTCCGGCGCCGCGGACTCGATATCGAGCTCGATCTGTTCGACGCGCCGAACCCCGGCGACCCCGACCCGCGGATCGGCTTCGATCCCGGCATGCCGTACCGCTTCTACGTCGATCCGCCGCAGGAGCGGATGGCGGCGATGTACGGCGCCTCGGACGCCTTCGCCTCGGCCGAACGGCGCGCGGGCTGGAGCAACACGGCCGCCGAGGCGGCGGCCTGCGGGCTGCCGCTCGTGTGCACGGCGAGCGGCACGGAGGACTTCGCGCGCGACGGGGAGAGCGCGCTCGTCGTGCGGGCGCGATTCGCACCGCTCGTCGCCCGCTCGATCGCGCGTCTGTACCGGGAGCCGGAGCTTCGACGGCGGCTCGGGAACGCCGCCCGGGAGCGCGTCATGGAGTTCACCTGGGACCGGCTTTGTGATAGGATGGAGCGGCAGTTCACGGAGCTCCTCCCGCGCTCGTGACGCGCGCGCGCGGGCGCTGCGGGCCCCGCGGCGCGCGAAAGCGGACGGTCATGGAGAAACGAAGACTCTGGACGGACGTCGTCGGCCTCTCGCGGGCCCTCGCGAGGGAACCGGGGGGCGGCCGCCCCGTCGTTCTCGCGAACGGATGCTTCGACATCCTCCACGTCGGGCACGTGCGGTATCTCGAGGCCGCGGCGTCTCTCGGCGGCACGCTCGTCGTCGCCCTGAACGACGACGATTCGACCCGCTCGCTCAAGGGCGCGGGGAGGCCGGTCATGCCGGCGGGCGAGCGCTCCGAGGTGTTGCTCGCGCTCCGCTGCGTCGATCACGTCCTCGTCTTCGGCGCCGCCACCGTGGACGGCGTCATCCGCGCGCTCCGGCCCGACATCCACGCGAAGGGCACCGATTACACGGCGGACACCGTTCCCGAGCGCGAAACGGCCCGGGCGATCGGCTGCCGCACGGCGATCGTCGGCGACCCGAAGGATCATTCGAGCAGCGCCCTCCTGCGGGGCATACGGGAGGCTGACGGGCGTGGATCTTGAAGCCGCGGCCCGCCGCGCGGGCATACCGCTCAGGATCCTCGTCACGAGACTCCGGTACCTCGGCGACGTGATACTCACGACGCCGGCGCTCGCGGCGCTCGCGAAGAGATATCCCGGGGCGGAGATCCATTACCTCGCCGAAGCGCCCTACGTTCCCGTCCTCGAAGGCAATCCCCATCTGGCTGGCGTCATTCCTCTCCGGCCGGGGCTCGCCGGATCGCTCGGCGCCGTTGCGGCGATCCGCAAGCTCCGTTTCTCGGCGGCGATCGACCTCTTCTACAATCCGCGAAGCGCCGCCCTGCTCTTTCTCTCCGGCGTTCCCGTCCGGGTCGGCGGCTCGCGCCGGATCCGCCGCCGGCTCTACACCCATGTCGCCGCCCCGCCGCCCGGCGTCCGGAGCGCCGTCGCCCATCACGTCGCCTTTCTCCGGGCGATCGGCGTCGAGGGCGAGGAAACGCTCCCGCGCGTCTATCTCGGCGCCGCCGAGGTCGAGGAGGGACGCGCCGCGATCGCTCGCGCCCTCGGCCGCGGGGAACGGCGGCCGGTGATCGCGTTTCATCCGGGCGGCACATGGCCGGCGAAGCGATGGGCGGCGGAATCGTTCGGCCGGCTCGCCGTCGCCGCGCGCGCGGAGCTCGGCGCCGCCGTCGTCGCGGTCGCGGGGCCGGGCGAGGAGGGGATCGCGCGCGAGGCGGCGGCCGCGTCGGAAGGCGCGCTGACGCCGCTCCCGCCGATGCCGATCCGGCTCGCGGCATCGGCGCTCGCCGCGTGCGACGCCGTCGTCGCGAACGACGGCGGCGTCATGCATCTCTCCGTCGCGCTCGGGAGGCCGACGGTCGCCGTCTTCGGACCGACGGAGACCGGCATCTGGTTTCCGTACGAAGGCGCGGGGCCGTTCGCCGTCGTGACGAGCGCGACGCCGTGCGCGCCGTGCCACAGGCACGTCTGCGACGGCGGCGAATGTCTGAAATCGATAGAGCCCGCCGAGGTTCTCGGCCGGCTCCGAGAGGTGCTCGCATGGCGAAGCTGATCGAGCCGGGACTGATGGCCGGGGTATGGCGCCGGGGGGAGCCGTCGTCCATCCTCGTCATGCGATTCAAGGCGCTCGGCGACATCGTGCTCTCGCTTCCCATCGTGCGGGCCCTCGGCGCGCGGTTTCCGGGCGCGCGGATACGCTACCTCAGCCGGGAGCGCTACCACGAGGCTCTCGCCGGGGCGGGCGGGCTCGACGCGGTCCTGCGCCTGCCGGAGGGCGCCGGGGCGCAGGCGCGGTTCGCGGCGGCGCTCCGGCGCGAGCGCGTCGATTGCGTGATCGATCTTCTCGGGTCGCCGCGGAGCGCCGTTCTCGCGGCCCTCAGCGGCGCGCGGCTCCGGATCGGCATGGACACGGGGCGGCACAACTGGTGTTACCATTTCGTCCTTCCGCGCGCGATATACCGCGGGGGAAAGCGGATACCGTGCTACACGCTCGATTCGAACGAAGAGCTCATCCGGTTGCTCGACCTTCCCGCGGACGCGCGGAGAGGATGCGCGGCGGGGGACGGGGCGGGCGGTTCCGCGCGGGCGGCGGGCGGCGGCGCCCCGGCGGGCGCGTTCGGCGGCGCGGGATCTGGTATCGGCGCCGCGCGCGACCCCGATCGCTACGCGATCGGTTTTCCCGCGGCGGAGCGCGAGCGGGAGTGGGCGCGGGCGTACGCGGGCCGCGCCGCGGGAGACCGGAAACTCCTCGTCGGGCTCGCGCCCGGGGCGCTCTATCAGGCGAAATCGTGGCGCGAGGAATATTTCATCGAGATTGCGCGTCGTCTGCGTGATACCATGGACGCCGCCGTGATCGTCCTGTGGGGGCCGGGAGAGCGCGGGCTCGCCG
>DHHN01000060.1:0-1695 GCA_002403295.1 bacterium UBP1_UBA4771
CGGGGCGTCAGGGCTTGTATCTGAACCAGCCGTTCGGGGAGAGCGCGGCGCGCTCGAGGCCTTTGTGCCCCTTCACGCTCCAGAGGTAGATTATGTTCGGCTTGAGGATCTTCCGCAAGCTGTCGGGCGCGGCGAAGGACGGCGCCGCGATGCCGTCCGCCGCGTACACTCGCTCGAGGGAGGGGGAAAAGATCTCGAGCGTGTAGCCGTCGTATTTCCGCGAGGGCTCCCACGAGAACGTCGAGGGAAATCCGGCGACGTCCCCCGCCGGAGCCTTGAGCGCGATTTCGTAGACGACGGCCGGGGCGCCGCGCATGACCTCGCGCGCGGGCGCGAGCGGCTCCCGCTCCCTCTTCGTCGCGAACTGGGCGACGACGATGATCGCGGCCGCGGCGACGGCGGCGGGAACGAGCCACGCCCGTCTGCCGAAACGAACGCGCCTCCCCGCCGGTTCGGAAACGGGTTTCACATCGGCCGGGGCGATCCGTTCCCGATACGCGCGTTCGAGCTTTCCGCGCGCGTAGATCCATTCGGCCGATCGGGCGAGCTCCTCGTCCGATTCCACGCTCGAGAACCGTTCGAGCCGCCGAAGCTCGAGATCGCAGCGGGCGCAGCGCCTCACGTGCTCGTTCACGCCGTTCGCTTCGCGCTCGGAGAGCTTCCCCTCGAGATACGCGGCGAGCGTCTCGACCGGCACGTGGGGCTCGCGCTCATTACCGGTCATCGCCGAATCCTTTCTCCCGGACGAGGCGGGCGAACTTGCGGCGCGCGTTCTGGATGAGCGTCCGGGCGCCCGTCGTGTTCCGGCATCCGAGCATCTTCGTTATCTCCTTCACCGTGAGACCTTCGTGGTAGTGCAGGACGAACGCCTCGATCTCCTCCATATCCATGACGTCCCGGGCGGCCTCGAGGAGGCGATCGCAGTCCCGCTCGTCGTCGATCCGCTCGTAATGCGCCGGGTCGAGCGGCTCGGCGATCTCGCCCTCGATCGAGTGGAGCCGCCGCCGCCACTGCTCGCGGCGCTTCGAGAGCGCGCCGAGGCAGTGATTCCTCGTCACCTGATACGCCCACGTCGAGAATCTCGATCGCCCCGCGAAGCTCCCGATTCCGCGGAAGATCTTCGCGAGTATCTCCTGCGCGAGATCGACGGCCTCGTCGGCGTCGTGCGCGTGGCTGAAACACCAGAAATAGACGCGCTTCTCGTACCGCCGGAACAGCTCCGCGCAGAGATCGTCGCGCGGGTCGACGGCGATCGCCGACGCTATCTCCTCGTCGGTCGCCGACTGTATACGTTCATCCAATGGGACACTCCCCGCCGGGGAAATGACACGGAACTATTTCGGCGCGGCGGCGACCCGCCGGAGCGCCCATGCCCCGAAGCGCTTCGAACGACGCGAGCATATCAAATGGAGCGCCGGCGTTTAAGGATATTCCGGGCGATCGTCGCGACGGCGCCGGCGATGAGGGCGATGAGGGCGAACGCGAGCCACGCGGACGGATCGAATTTGCCGGATCGCTTCGGGGCGGCGGCGCCGTCGCCGATCACCGAAAACGCCCCCCAGACGGCCGGGCGGGCGGCGGCGCCGCCGCGCGCGAGGCAGGCGCGCTGCGCCGCGGCGAGGGCCGCGGCGGTTCCCATGCCGCGCCGCACGCCGCGATAGTACTCCTCCATGATATCCCGCGCGAGCCGGTCTG
>DHHN01000060.1:1867-8253 GCA_002403295.1 bacterium UBP1_UBA4771
TTGAAAACGATGAAGGAACGACGCAGATCCTCGTCGTCCACGTACGCGTGGGCGGCGATGTGAAGTATGCTCGTGTCGTAGAGGGGGCTCTCCTTGAAGGCGCTCTCCCCCGCGCCCCGCCCCGTGAGCACCATTGAGCGGTTGAAGAGCGATCCCACCATGCGGGCCTCCGCGGCCGCTTCCGCGAGCGGCTCGACGGGAATCCGCGTGTGGGGATACACGCGCTCCCCTCCGGCGCTCTCCCCGCTCGCCCCGACGGCGATGACGTCGTATCCCGGCCTGCGGTCGGAGCGGCGCCGCGCCGCGCTTCGGGCGCGCAGATACGATAGCGTTCTGAGAGACGGCGCGTAGGCGATGTCGTGCTCCTCCACGAGATACGCGTTCCCGTTCCTGAGCAGCGCGAAGGGCAGCCTCGCGAGAAGACCGTCGGGAACGATGACGAGCGTTTCGCCCGGCGCGAGCCTCTCCGCGACGGGACCGAGAACGAGATCGAAGAGCTCGCGGGAGGCGAACTCGAGCACCTCGGGAGGAAACGCGGGAACGACCCCCGCCCCGGACGGCGCCGCGCCCGCGCCCTCATGCGCGATCTGCCGCAGGAGCCCGAGGAAGGTCGCGACCCGCGACTCGATCGCCGGGCGCGGCGGCAACACGAAGACCTCGAGGGCGGTCCCCGTTGCCGAGAAGAGGAACGATCGCCGTTCGCCGAGAAAATAGGAGAGAATGCGCTCTCCGGGCGCGAGCGCCGCGAGGAGCTCGTCGGGCTGCTCCACCCGCGGGTAGAGCGCGTCGGAGTGCGGCCGGCCGCCGTTCTCGAACTCGAGGCTCAGCTTCGAGAAGCGCCGCTCGACCGCCTCGATCCGCTCGAGAATGTCGGCCCGTTCTTCGGGATCGAGAGCGCCGCTCTGCAGGCGCGACTGGTAGAAGGCGAGCCGCGAGAGGATGTCCCGTTCTTCGGCGAGCAGCCGTTCCGACCCGCGCTCGCTCGAGCGGCCCATCGCCTCCCTGAGAAGCGCGGCGAGGGTTTGCGCGCGGCTTCGCTCGGTGTAGCTCAGCGCCTCCCGCGCGTCGGACGCGCGTCCGGACCGAAGGAGGAGCAGATTCACGATACGCTCGTACGGCTGGATCGCGGGCTCGAGCAGGTGGCGACGCAGCTCCTCGGGGCCGGCGAGACGGCGGAGCGACTCGACCGAGACGACGGCCCGGTGCTGATAGGAATACGCCTGCGCCGTGTCCCCCGCCGCGAGCGATAGCTCGCCGAGGTCGGAGAGGCATTTCCACTTGAGCTCCTCGAGCCCCGAGCTGTCCGCGAGCGCGAGCGCCTGGTGCAGGTATTCGATGGCGCGTTCCCCGCGCTCGGTTTTCGCGAGCAGGTAGAGGGCGCGCGCCCGAAGATGATCCTGTCCCCGCGCCGGGATCGCGCGGAGCGCTTCCGCGGCGAGGGAGCGCGCGCCGGCGATATCGCCGCGCTCCGCGGCGAGGGAGGCGAGGTTGTTGAGCGCCCATACGGCGCCGCTCTGGTCGCCCGAGCGGCGGGCGATCTCGAGGCATTGTTCGTACAGGCTCCTCGCGAGATCGAACCGGCCCGCCGCGGCGTATACCGAGCCCATGCCGCTCGCGACCCGTTGCATGAGAACGTGG
Organism: bacterium UBP1_UBA4771; assembly: GCA_002403295.1. Taxonomy (GTDB): domain Bacteria; phylum Krumholzibacteriota; class Krumholzibacteriia; order Krumholzibacteriales; family Krumholzibacteriaceae; genus SSS58A. The sequence goes on from DHHN01000060.1 coordinate 3,506, forward strand.
TCGCCGAGCTCCGTCGCGACAACGAACGAGCGGTCGAAGTGCTCGAGGGCGCGCGCGTAATCGCCGAGATTGAAATGCGCGGAGCCCATGCTGAAGTGCACCTCTCCCATCCCGCCGCGGTCGCCGAGCTCCTCGTAGATCTCCATCGCCTCGTGCTCGAGCGAGAGGGCCTCGCGGCAGCGGCCTCGCACGTTCGCGAGCATGCCGAGCGAATTGAGCGCCCAGGCCGCGCCCTTCCGGTCCCCGAGATCGCGACTCGCCTCGAGCGCGCGGCGGTAGTGCGTCTCCGCCGCCGCGAAATCGCCGAGCCTGTGATACGAGACGGCGAGGCCGGCGAGCGCCCATCTGCCGCCGTAGAGGCTCTTGATGCCTTCGTAATGCGCGAGAGCGAACTCGTAATGCTTGATCGCCTGCGCGTACTCGCCGACCGTGCCGCGGAGATAGCCGAGCCGCAGGTGCGCGCCGAGCTCGCCCCAGGTGGAACGGCTCTTCCCGTGGAGCGAGAGCGAACGCTGGAAGAGCCTGATCGCTTCCCTCGCGTGCCCCCGCGCCTCGGCGACGGCGCCGTACCCGTAGTAGAGATAGCCGAGAATCCACTCGAGCCCGCAGGAGACGGCCGTCTCCTCGGCCTCCTTGAACCGGGCGGCCGCATCATCGAGCGAGCGCGCGCGGACCTCGATCTGGCCGACGCCGTTCAGCAGCACGGCGATCCTCTCGGGATCGCCCATGGCGCGCTCGAGAACGAGCGCCTCGCGGTATCGCTCGAGCGCTCCGGCGTTTCTCTGGCGCTTGTCGTCGAGCCGGCCGACACCCGACAGGCATCGGCTCTCGATCCCCCGCCAACCCCGTTCCCGGGCGCGCGGGAGGAGAGCGGCGAACGCGCTGTCGGCGGAAGCCAGGCGGTCCGCCGCGCCGAGACACTCCGCCTCGACCGCGTCAGCGTCCGCCGCGAGCCGCTCCGACGGAACGGCCCGCGCGAGCCGACGGTACTCGACGCTCGCCTCGAGGGCGGCCGATCCGTCCTGATCGTTGAGAAAACTCATCGCGCGCGCCCTCGCCGCGATCGTCGCGGAGAGGGTATCGCCCGACGCCTCGGCGAGCGCGGCCGCCCGGCGGAACGAGGCCGCCGCTTCGGCGAGCCCCCGCTCCCGCCTCTTTGCCGCTCCCGCGAGGAACGCGTCGAGGACCCCGCGCCGCGCACCCTCGAGCGCGGCGAGCATTCGCCGGCAATAGGCGATGGCCGTATCCGGCGCGCAGAGGCGCGCGCGGGAGGCGATGAGGCCCTCGGCGAGCTCGAGGGCGCCGGGATCGCGGGCGAGCGCGCGCTCGAAATGGGAGGCGGCCTCGTCGTTTCGTCCGGCGTCGAGGAGGACCGCGCCGGCTTCCCACGTCCCGGCACGGGCGCGCGGCGAGACCCCCGCGGCGGCGCCCGTTTCGGCCCGCGCGAACGGCGTCGTCCCCCAGCTGGCCGCGCAGACAAGCATCGCCGCGGCGGCGATCGATATGCGATTCCCCGCGCGCATCACGCCCCGTTCCCGCCGCGCGAACCGGCCGCCCAGAGCTTCCAGACATCCGAGAGCAGCCTCTTCTTCGCCCGGAGCATCGCGTCCTTCGTATCGCTCCGGACGGTTCCCGACGCCGCGCCGGCGTGGCCGTCGCCGATATTGAGCCTCCGCATGATCTCCCCGAGGTCCTTGCCGTGGGGACGTCCCGCGAGGTTCATCGAGAGGGACATCGAGATCGCGAGATCGTTCGTCTTCCGCCCGGCCCGGAACACGGAGCCGAGCACGAGAACGCCGAGCGACTGCGGCGCGACGAGATAGGCGAGATTCTTGTGGACGCGCGGCGGCCGCGCGTGGGAGGTGAAGTCGAGAACGGCGATCTCGCGTGCGGCGTCCTGCGGCAGATACGCCACGGATTTCTCGATGAACTCGATCATCCGCTTTTCCTCGTCCCGGTAGCTCGCGGCACGCGCGGCGACGGCGCCGTCCGCCGCGACCCCGGCGAGCGGCCGGTCGCGGACGAGGCGCACGAGATCGTCGAGATAGCGCATCTCGTCCCGCGCGTCCGCGCGCCGCGTCTTCATGCTCATGTCGACGAGCTTTCCGGGAGTCTCGCGGCGCCACTCGTCGATCGTACGATAGTCGAACGAGTCGATCGTGTCGGCCTCGGCGACCGTTTCCGAGAAATGCGGGGGAAGCTCCCGGTCGCGCCCGAAGTACTCGAAAATCACGCGCGCGCAGGAGGGCTTCGCGTCGTCGAGCCGCCCCGGGATCGAGAGCGGATCGATGCCGCGCAGCGCGAGCGCCTCGCGGTTTCCCGGATGATGGTCGAACCAGAGCCCGCACTCGAGCGGATACGGCAGGTCGCAGACGACGTCCCCGGCGGTGATCGACACCTCCGAGCGCTCGATCATCGAGGGCCCCGTGAAGAAGAACCGGTCGATGCCGAGGACGCGCGAGCAGATCGCGGCGGAGACGACGCCGTCGAAATCCCCGTGCGTGACGATGCGTTCGAGCTCCATGCGATCTCCCCGCTCCGCGCCCCGGATCACCGGCCCATCGCGAGGGCGGCGGCGCCGACCGCGATCCCCGCGGCGAATGCGATCCCCTTGACGATGAAGAACGCCCGGCGCGACTGCGCGAGCATGGGAAGCATGCCGTGCCCGTCCTGCACGATCGAGCTCGCCAGCAGCACGGAGAACGGAATCTCGCCCCGCGCGTAGAGCGTGACGAATACGAGGTGCGGCCCCGATTGCGGTATGAGGCCGACGAGGCACGCGACGGCGAGGATGATCCACCGCGCGCCCTGCGTCGAGCCCGCGATGTCGAGACCCGCCCGCTCGATGAGCAGGTGGATCGCGGCGAGCGCCCCGAGCGTCCAGAAGAAGATGCTCGGAAGATGGCGCTTCGCGACGTGGCGCCAGAGGTGCTCCTCGAGGAAATGATCGGGCACCGTCGCGACGATGAAGAGCGCGACGGCCGAGGCGGTCGCGAGCGTCACGCGCACCCAGTTCCATTCGGCGGGTTCCACCTGGCCGGCGATCACACCGGCGAGAAAGAGGACGAGGACCGTCGCGAGGATCCCCCGGGCGGCGGAGCAGTCGCGCCACCGGGCCCGGATGCCGCCGAGGTCGAAGAGCGGCCGGCGCGCCCGCTCGTTCTCGTGGATCTCGAGCCCGTCGCAGCAGAGGGTCCCGGCGGCGAACCGCTTGCCGCCGAGCGCGTCGACGAGCGCGCCGACCGCGATCCCGAGCGCGAAGCATACGGCGAAAATGAGGAGCGCCTGCCGCGGCACGAGCGCGAGCATGACGAACTGCTCGTCGCCGGAGGTTGCGATCATCGCCGCGACGACGGCGCCGAGACTCAGCAGCCGGTGCGAATACATCGCCACGACGGCGAAGGCCCCGAGGCAGCCGGGAACGACGCCGAGGGACGCCGCGAAGAGATACTGCCCCCAGCGGTTCCGCGCGAGCCGGTGCCCCCAAGCGCCGCTCGTGAGCACGTTCACGTATTCGATCACGAGCATCATGACGAACACGAAGCCCGTGACCATGATGGTTTGTCTGAGGACCTCGATCATAGCCGGTTCCTTTCGTGTCCGCGGCGCGGCGGCCCCGCCCGTTCGTCCTTTTCCGCGAGGCTCCCGCGCCGCAAGGCGCCGCTTCCGAAGCGGCGGGCGATCTCGTCGGCGGCCCGTTCGATGCGGCCCCACTTCTCGGCCGCGCGTTCCCGGCCGCCGAAGAGGGCGAGCTGTTCGGCGGAGTCATCCGGCTCGAGGTTCGACACGCCGACGCCGACGAGACGGACCTTCGAGCGGAGAGAATATACGGCGAGGAGCTTTCGCGCTTCCAGATATATCGTCTCGCCGAGCTGCGTCGGCTCCGGCAGGGTGACGCTCCTCGTGACCTGCCGGAAATCCTTGTGCTTGATCTTGAGCGTCACGGTCCGCCCCCGGAACCCCTCCTCGCGCAGACGCCGCCCGACGCGCTCCGATTGCTCGAGGAGCGCGCGCGCGAGGACGCGCTCGTCGTCGGTGTCCTCGGGGAGCGTATCCTCGGCGCTCACGGACTTGGGCGCCGTGTACGGCTCGACCGGAGCATCGGCGCCGCCGAGCGCGACCTCGGCGAGCCATTCGCCGTATTTCCCGAACCGCTCGGCGAGCAGCCCGGGCGCGAATCGGGCGAGGTCGCCGGCGAACCGGACGCCGAGCTTCGAGAGCTCCTCGCCGCTCTTCGCCCCGATCCCCGGCACCTTCGCGATCGGGAGCGAGGCGAGGAACGAGACGATCTCCGCGGGAGCCACGACGGTGAGACCGTCGGGCTTGCGCATGTCCGAGGCGACCTTGGCGAGCAGCTTCGTCGTCGAGACGCCTACGGAGCACGTGAGCGACGTACGCTCGCGGATGCGGGACTTCATGGCGAGGGCCGCGTGCTCGGGCTCGCCGAGGACGTTCCCGGTCCCCGTGAGATCGACGTACGCCTCGTCGATCGAAACCTGCTCGACGAGCGGCGAGAACTCCTCGAGGCATGTCATGACCTCGCGCGAGATCTCGGCGTAGCGGCCCATGCGCCCGGGCAGGAAGACGCCGTTCGGACACCGCCGACGCGCCTCGAACATCGGCATCGCCGAGCGGACGCCGAAGGCGCGCGCCTCGTAGCTCGCCGCCGAAACGACCCCCCGCCTCGCGTCCCCTCCGACGATCACGGGCAGCCCCCGAAGCGATGGATCGTCGAGCGCCTCGATAGA
>DHHN01000060.1:8301-10127 GCA_002403295.1 bacterium UBP1_UBA4771
TCGTTTTTTCTTGACGGCCCGGGGCGTATTGGGTAATTTAGTACCAGATTAACCTAAAAGGAGCGGCGGCATGTCCAACTTCATCCGGATCAGCGAGGCGGCCTCCATCGCCTTCCACACGGCGGCGTACCTCGCGCAGAACCCCGGACGGCTCGTCTCGAGCCGCGAGATCGCCGGGACGCTCGACGTTTCGGAGAACCATCTCTCGAAGGTGCTTCAGCGGCTCGCGCACAGCGGCATCGTCCAATCGACGCGCGGGCCGAAGGGCGGCTTCAGGATCCGCGAGGCCTGGGAACGGATCAGGCTCATCGAAATCTACGAGGCGATCGAAGGCCCCATCTCGCCCGCCCGCTGCCTCCTCAACCTCCCCATATGCAAGGGCAACCGCTGCCCGCTCGGAGCGCTCGTCCACAAGACGAACGAGGCGGCGCGGAAGGTCCTCGGCGGCACGTCGCTCACCGACATGACGAAAGGTTTCAAGCCGTGCTTCGACGGCCTGCGGGCCGGCACGAAAGCGCGTCGACGGACATCGTAGAAAGAGGGGGTTCGGTCATGGTCGTTCAGTTGAAGGAAGGCGTCTACTGGGTCGGCGTCACCGATTGGGAGCTGCGGCTTTTTCACGGACACGAGCTCAGCACCCATCGGGGATCGACCTACAACTCGTACCTCATCATGGACAAGAAGATCGTTCTCGTCGACACGGTCTGGGGGCCGTTCGCGGACGATCTCATCGCGAACATACGGGAGGTCGTCGATCCCGCGAAGATCGACATCGTCGTCACGAACCACTCCGAGCCCGATCACGCGGGCTCCCTGCCCGCGATCATGCGCCATTGTCCGAACGCGGAGGTCGTCGTCTCCAAGATGGGCGCGTCGAGCGTGCCGGGGCATTTCCACGAGAACTGGAAGTTCCGGACGGTCAAGACGGGCGACAGGATCAATATAGGCTCGAGCGAGCTCGTCTTCGTCGAAGCGCCGATGCTCCACTGGCCCGACAGCATGTTCACCTACGTCACCGGGCGCAACATCCTCATTCCGAACGACGCCTTCGGCCAGCACTACGCGACCGGATTCCGGTTCAACGACGAGGTCGACGAGACGGAGCTCTGGGAGGAGTGCCTCAAGTACTACGCGAACATCCTCACCCCGTTCAGCGACCGCGTGGCGAAGAAGATCGACGAGGTCCTCGCCCTCGGGCTGCCCGTCGACATGATCGCGCCGAGCCACGGCGTCATCTGGCGGAAGAACCCGCTCCAGATCGTCCACAAGTATCGGGAGTGGGCGAAGCAGATCCCCGAAACCCGCGCCGTCGTTCTCTTCGACACGATGTGGGACGCCACGCGGCGCATGGCGGAAGCGATCGGGGACGGCCTCGCGGAGACCGGGGTGCCGCACAAGGTCGTGAACCTCGCCGTCACGGACCGCAACGACGTCCTCGTCGACGTCTTCCGCTCCCGCACGGTGCTCGTCGGCTCCTCCACGATCAACAACGGCCCGCTCCCGACGATCATGCCCGTCATGACCGACATCAAGGGGCTCAAGTTCAAGAACAAGATCGGCGCCGCCTTCGGCTCGTACGGCTGGAGCGGCGAGGCGCCGAGGCAGGTCGAGGAGATGCTGCGGGGCGCCGGCGTCGAGATCGTGAAGGACGCGATCAAGTTCAAATGGCAGCCGAAGCCGGAGGAGCTCGACGCGTGCCGCGCGTTCGGCCGCGAGATCGGCGAGATCACCAAGAAACCCTGCGCCGTGTAGATGAGAACCATCGATGCGGCGAAGCCCGGCGCGAGGATGCGCCTCCCGCGCGCCGACGCTTCTCATCGAAACCG
>DHHN01000220.1:0-2170 GCA_002403295.1 bacterium UBP1_UBA4771
CGGTGGGGGATCCGCGCGCCCTGACGCGCTCCGCGCCGGCCGCGGCGATCGGGGGGGCTGCATCGCATGAAGATCCGCGCATCGGGCATCGCCGGCTGTTTCCTCTGGGCCGCGTGTCTCTCCGGCGCGGGTCCCGAGCCCGTCCGCGCGGCCGCCGCGCCCCTTCTGAAGGTCACCTGCGCCGTCATCGATTCGGCGGGCAACACGCTCATTCCGGCGCGCTGCCGCGTGATCGATTGCTACGGGTACAACCGCTATCCGCCTCTCAACTCTCTGTACCATACCGCGAAGGGCGGCTATTTCTACGGCGACGGCATCTTCGCCGTTTCGGTGCCTCCCGGCAGGGTGATCATCCAATCGGGGCGAGGCTTCGAGTACCGCGAGCGCATCGACACGCTCTACGTGACCGCCGATACCGCCATCGTCGCGCCGCTTGCGCGAACGATCTCGATGGCCGAGAAGGGATGGTTCTCGGGAGACACGCACGTGCATATCAATCACGCGGGTGGGCACTACGACAACCTCGTTCCCGGTGATGCGGCCCTCATGGGGCGCGCGGAAGGGCTCGACGTCGTCAACTGTCTCGACAACGATTACCACTTCACGGGCGCGCCGGCATCGTGCAGCACGCCGGATTTCGTCGTCTTCATGTCCGAGGAGGTGCGCAGCGGCACGTACGGCCACTGGGGAGCCCTCGGTCTGCGTTCTCTCGTGCGGCCGACGTCCTCGACGTGGTGGCCTCTCTCCATGGATCAACTCGACTCGTGCCACGCACGGCCGGGCGCCGTCGTCGTTTCGGCCCATCCGGTGACGACCGGCGATTTCAACCAGGTCGAAGCGTGGCCCGGCAGCGGTCTCGCCCGCGAGCTTCCCGTCGACGTGATCGGCGGCCGGGTCGACGCGTTCGAGGTCATGAGCTACAGCAACGCGCTGCACGGAGGGATCGAGCTCGATCTCTGGTACCGGCTGCTGAACTGCGGGTTTCGCATCCCGGCGAGCGCGGGAACCGACGCCGTCATGAATCGCCTCGAATCGCTCCCTCTCGGCGGGTACCGGGTATACGTGCGGATCCCCGGCGGAGGATTCGGCTACCAGGAGTGGCTCGACGGGCTCGCGGCGGGGAGGACCTTCGTGACGAACGGCCCGCTCATCACCGAATTCTCCGTCGAGGAGCTCGCGCCGGGGGACACGGCGGCCGTGCCCGTTCCCGGGGCGGTGCTCCACGGATCGATATCGGTCCGGAGCCTTCATCCTGTCTCCGGCATCGAGATCGTGGCGAACGGCGAGAGCGCGGTCGCGATCAGTTTCGCGCCCCCCCGGGCCGCGATCGATACGGTCTTTTCCCTGAGGATCGACCGTAGCGCGTGGGTCGCCGCGCGGGTCGACGGCCCCGCGGCCGGCTGGTTGACCGTCGGCTCGCGGCTCTTCGCCCACACGAGTCCGGTTTACTTCAACGTGGGGGGGGAACGGATCGTCGATCCGGAGGATGCGCACTATTTCGCCGAATGGATCGCCTCTCTCGAGGCCCTCGCCGCCGAGAAGGGTTCGTGGTCGAGTCCCTCCGCCGAGGCGCGCGTGTTCGCCGAGCTCGCCGCGGCCCGCGAGTACTACATCTCGCTCGCGTTCGGCGGGCTCGCCGGTGACGGCGGGGGCGGAGCGGAGCCGACGCCCCGGATCGCGGCGGTGAACGCCCCCAATCCGTTCGGATCCGGGACGACGATCGAGTTCGACGTGCCGGGCTCCGGAACGATCCGTCTCGGAGGGAGCTTGGCGGAACGGGCGACGACCGTCGCGATCTACGACGTCGCGGGGCGCCTCGTCCGGCGGCTTCTCGATCGGCCGCTTCCGCCGGGAAGATATCGCGTGTCGTGGGATTGCCGCGACGAGCGGGGGGCGGCGATGCCGAGCGGCGTTTATTTCGCGCGCGTCTCGGCGGGGGAGGCGACCGCCCGGCGCAAGATGATCCTCGTCCGATGACGCCCCTCCGGGGCGGCCGCGTGAAAAAAGCCCCCGGCGGAACACCGGGGGCTTTCTATTGGTAGCGGGGGCTGGATTTGAACCAGCGACCTTTGGGTTATGAGCCCAACGAGCTACCGGACTGCTCCACCCCGCATCAATGCGACGCTATATACTATGGCTTTCGGGCGTTCCTGTCAAGAGCGCTCCGCCG
>DHHN01000220.1:2185-3174 GCA_002403295.1 bacterium UBP1_UBA4771
GAGGTATCCGTACTTCTCGCGCGCGACCTTCTCGATCGCGAACGGATCGCTCTGCAGGCGCTCGATCTCGGCGCCGAGCAATGCGTTCCGCGTCTCGAGCTCGGCGATTTTCGCCTCGAGCTGGGCCATGTCCCGCTGGGCCACCCAGAGCCGCCACAGCCCGACGTCTCCGGCGATGAAAATGAGCGCCACGAGCGCGAGCGCGGCGACGAGCATCGCGCGCGCGAACCGCGGGCTCACGTCCACCGTACGGCGGACGCGGAGGTACCGCGAGCCCTGTCCCCACAGGCTTTTCATCGGCCTCCTCCGAACGACCCTCGGCCCGGATAGCGGCCGGCCTCCCCGAGCTCCTCCTCGATCCGCATGAGCTCGTTGTATTTCGCGATCCGGTCGGTCCTGGAGGCCGAACCCGTCTTTATCTGTCCGGCGTTCACTGCGACGGCGACGTGCGCGATCGTCACATCCTCGCTCTCCCCGGACCGGTGGGAAATCACCGATGTGTAACCGGCGCGCTTGGCCATCTCGATCGTGTCGAGCGTCTCGGTGAGGGTGCCGATCTGGTTCAGCTTGATGAGAATGGAGTTGGCGACCCTCTCCTCGATGCCGCGCGCGAGACGTATCGTGTTCGTCACGAAGATGTCGTCGCCGACGATCTGTATCCGGTTTCCGAGGCGCTCGGTGAGGTGGCGCCAGCCGCTCCAGTCGTCCTCGGCGAGCCCGTCCTCGATCGATATGATCGGGAAATCGTTCACGATGCCCTCGTAAAAGCCCACGAGCTCACCGGCCGAGAGAATCCTGCCTTCGGCGTCGAGATGGTAGCCGTCCTTCTTGAAGAATTCGCTCGCCGCGGCGTCGATCGCGAGCGCGATCTCGTCGCCGGGCCGGTATCCCGCCTTTTCGATCGCGCGCACGAGCACCTCGAGCGCTTCACGGTTCGATCCGAGGTTCGGCGCGAAACCCCCTTCGTCCCCGACGGATGTCGCGAGCCC
>DHHN01000220.1:3183-3942 GCA_002403295.1 bacterium UBP1_UBA4771
TCCCGACGGGCACGATCATGAACTCCTGGATGTCGACGTTGTTGTCGGCGTGCGTGCCGCCGTTCAGGACATTCATCATGGGGACGGGGAGCACCTTCGCGTTCACGCCTCCGATGTACTGATAGAGGGGTATCCGGAGGGCGTCGGCCGCGGCTTTCGCCACCGCGAGCGAGACGCCGAGCAGGGCGTTCGCGCCGAGCTTGCCCTTGTTGGGCGTGCCGTCGAGATCGCAGAGAACCGAGTCGATGTACACCTGATCGAGCGCGTCGAGATCGACGATCTCGGGGGCGATCGTTTCGTTGACGTTCACGACGGCCGCGAGGACTCCCTTGCCCCCGTAACGCTTCGGATCCCCGTCGCGGAGCTCCACCGCCTCGTGTTCCCCCGTCGAGGCGCCGGAGGGGACGATGACCCTTCCGAACGCGCCTCCCTCGAGGTACGCGTCGACCTCGATCGTCGGGTTTCCTCGTGAATCGAGCACCTCGCGTGCGATGATTTGCTCGATCTTCGTCATCGAAGCCCCCTTTAACGAACGTAAATACAACAGGTAATAAGGCGCGTGCAACCGCCGAAGTGTAGGAGGGGGACTCGGCGGGTGTCAAGAAAAATCAGGGTTCGCCGCGGCCGCGGCGTGCGTGCCGCCTCCCGGAACGCGCCTTCCGGTTTCGCGCCGGTCGATGTGCCGGGCGCGGCTCGAAGGCAACATTCGGCTTTTCAGCTTTTCGGGAACCTGTTATCGTCGGACCGGATATATGAAAC
>DHHN01000220.1:3979-6629 GCA_002403295.1 bacterium UBP1_UBA4771
CTGAAAGGGGATGAAAAGGCCTTTGAAACGCTGCTCGATAAATATCGCGGATCGGTGTTCAGCATCTGCCTCAGAATGGTGCGAAACCGCACGACCGCGGAAGACATCGCCCAGGAGGTGTTCGTCAAGGTCTTCTCCGCGCTGCGTCGCTACGATCCGGCTTACCCGTTTCCGGGATGGCTCAGCCGGATCACCTCGAATCTGTGCATCGATTATCTGCGGCGGGAGAAGGAGCGGACCGTCTCGCTCGACCAGCCGTCGGGCGCGGACGACGATCTTTTCATCCAGCTCGCTTCCAAGAGCGCGGGCCCCGATCGGGAGGCGGAATCGAGGGAGATGATGGCGATCCTCGAAGAAGCGCTTGCCCTCATGCCCGAGCACTACCGGATCGTCGTGGTGCTCCGGCACCAGGAGCAGCTCTCGTACGAGGAGATATCCGAAGCGCTCGGCATTCCGCTCGGGACGGTCAAGGCGAGGATCCACCGCGCGCGGAACATGATCGTGGAGCATTTCAAAAAGAAGGGCGTTCTACCTGGAGACCTGGAGATCGGCGGTGAGTGCGTATGATACGGCGGACGAGATGGAAAACAGCGGCGCGGCTCGCAGCCGGCGTGGCCGCGGCGGCCGTCGTCATGGCGGCGACGGCCCGCGCGGACGAGCGCAGCGAGACCTTCGAAAAGCGCGCCCCGCTCGACGGCGCGAAACGCGTCGTCGTGAAGAACGCGCGCGGCGACGTCTTCATCGAGGGAGAGGCGGGCCGCGGCGATATCCGCTGCGAGTACGAGAAGCAGGCGAGGGGACGCAAGCGCGACGAGATCGAACGCGTCTTCGGCGCGATGGACGTCGAGGTCCGGCGGAGCGGGGACGATCTCGTGATCGAGGCGGTCTACCCGAAACGGAAAGAGAGCGACCGGGGCCTCCTGTCTCTCATCATGCAGCAATATACGAGCATGAGGATCGACATGCGCCTGCGGGTGCCCGCCGCGGCGGCGGTCGTCGTGGCCGCGGGGAGCGGCGACGTCGAGGTCGCGGGATTGGAGGGGGCCGTCGAGATCTCGGCCTCGAGCGGCGACATCACGGCGCGGCGGATCGGCGGCGCGCTCGAGATTCAGGTCTCGAGCGGCGACATCGTCGTGGCGGACGTGGCGGGGCCGGTCGAGCTATCCGCGGCGAGCGGGGACATCTCCGTGCGCCGCGTCGCGAAGAGCGTCGTCGTGCAATCGGCGTCGGGTGACGTCGACGCCGCCGATATCGGCGGCGATCTCGCCATCGCGAGCACGTCGGGCGACGTCGAGGTCTCGGGGGTCGGGTCGGTCGAATTCCGCGGCACGAGCGGCGACGCGGCGTTCGCCGGCGTGCGGGGCGGCGTAATCGCGAGCATCTCCTCGGGAACCGTGACGGTCGTCGCGGCGCCCGCCGCAGTCGCCGATTACACGCTCGCGAGCTCGAGCGGCGGGATCGTTCTCGCCTTCGAAAAAGAGCTTCCCGGCGGCTTCGCTCTGAAGGCGCAGACGACGACCGGGGAGATCACGGTGAGCCTCCCGATCAAGCTGCACAAGGTCAGCAGACGGTATCTCGCCGGCATCGTGGGAGAGGGGAAATCGATCGTCGCGATCGAGACATCGAGCGGCAACATAACGATAACCGGAACGGGGAAGTGAGATTCGATGGACTGCCGCCTGTACATGCTGCTCATCCAGCGCTACCACGACGGCGATCTCGACGCGGTCGCCCGCGCCGAGTACGAACGCCACCGCCGCGTCTGCGCGGCGTGCCGCGAGCTCGACGAGCGGTACGGGCTCGTGGCGGAGGCGCTCGGCGCCATGCCCGTGTACGAGCCCTCCCCGGGCTTCAACCGGCGGGTCCTCTCGCGTGTCGACATCGCGGCCTACCGGACCGGTCCGGCGCGGCGTTTTTTCATCGCCGTAGAGCGTTCGTGGAACGCGTTTCCGATCCCCGTGCGCAGATGCGCCGTCGTCGCGGCCGTCTCCGCGCTCGTGATCGGCGTGTACAAGCCGCTCTTCGATTACGTCGTTCGAACCGTCGGCCAGGGAGCCGGCGGGCTCTGGGAAGGAATGCGTTTCATGCACGGCCTCCTCGGCAAGGCGGCGATCGTGTGGAAGGCTTCCGGCGCGGCGCGCGACTACGAGGTCGTCTGGCAAACGCTGTTTCGCGCCCTTCCGAGGCCCGCCGCCGGACTGCACCCCGTCCAGACGATCGCGCTCGCCGCGGTCATGGTCGTCGCTGCGGTCGTGCTGATCAGAGCGTTCGGTTCCGCGCGGAGAAAGGGAGAGACCAATGTTTGCCTTCTGTAACGCCGCCGTCGCGAAAGCACTGCTCGTCGCCGCCGGGTTCCTCACCGGGGGGATCCGCCCGCCTGCCATCGACGCCGTGTGCCCGGGTCCGGTCGTGGCGATCGTCGTTCCCGCGCCTCCCGACACCGTCCGCGCGCCGCGGCCGCCGAAGTCCCCCAAGGCGCCGGAAGCGCCCGTCACGATCAGGATCACGAACGAGGGCATTCACGTCGACGGCGAGGGCGCGCTGAAGATCCGGGTCGACGCGGATAATCTCGACGAGATGACCCGGAAGATCAACCGCGACGTGATGAAGCAGCTCGAGGGGCTCCCCGAATCCCTCGCGGCGCTTCTCG
>DHHN01000139.1:0-5057 GCA_002403295.1 bacterium UBP1_UBA4771
GGGCCCGCTTCCACGCGCCGATCGCGTCCTCGATCCGCTTCATCTTGTAGTACGCGTTGCCGAGGTTCGTGTAGGCGGAGGCGTTGTCGGCGTTCCGGCCGATCGCCTCGTTGTACATCTCTATCGCTTCCGTGTACGAGCCGAGCCGGTAGAAGACGTAGCCGAGGTTGTTGTACGCCGCCGCGAGCTCGGGCTGGATCTCGATCGCCTTCCGGAAGGCCTCGGTCGCCCGCTTCGGCTCGTTCATCTCGGTGTAGGCGAGGCCGAGGTTGTTGTACGCCTCGGTCATCGACGGCTCGATCTCGACCGCCGTGCGGAACAGCTCGAGGGCCTTCTCGTACTGGCCGTTATGGTACGCGAGGACGCCGGCGTTGTTGTGCCGCCGCGCCTCCGCGGTGCGGCGCTTGCGGCCCTCTTCCTCGATGCTCCGTTTCTGGTTCTCGACGAGTTGCATGATCCCCTCGTGGCTTCGCGAGAGCTCGTCGACGAGCCGGCGGTTTTCGGCGAGACCGGTGTCGAGTCCGGCGACGTTCGTCGAGAGCGCTTCCTTCCACGAAGCGATCTCCCCGCGGAACGCGGCGAGGTGTTCGGCGCTCGATTCGATCTTCCGCTCGATCTCTTCGCTTCTCGCGTCGAGCGTCAGCGAGAGGGCGTCGATCGCCGAATCGCGTTCCCCGGCAGCCGCCCGGACGATCTCGCGGAGCTCCTCGAATCCGCGCTCGAAGCCCTTCGAGAGCTCCTCGGCGCGGGAAGAGTGCTTCGCCTCGAACTCGGCGAGCAGCGCGCGGATCGTTTCCGCGGATTCTTCCCGGGACGAGGCCGATCGATCGAGCGCGCCCCGGAGCTCGCCGAGGGCGTCGGCGTCCGCCGCCGGACGCGAGAGAAGGCGTTCGATGCGGCACACGTTCGCCACGTCGTCGTGGAAGCGGCAGAGTTCCCCGAGGCATTCGACGCGTCCGTGATACGTCTTCGCGACGAATCGCACGGCCGTCTCTCGGGCCGCGTCGCCCGCGGGCGGCGACTCGATGGTCGATTTCGACTCCGGATTGATGAAGAGGGGATCCTCCGCCGCTTCCGGGGTCGTCTGCTCGCGGGCGGGCTCGACGTCGTCGAGCTCGCGGACGAGAACGTCCCTTTCCTCAAGAACGCAGGTCTGCGTGACGAGCGGGCAGATCTTCATGGTCGTTCTCCTTTGTTCCGTTCAGATCGATTCGGTTTTTTCGATCGTGTACGCCGGTTCGCCGCACGATTCGGCGATGAACGCGGCGTAGTTGCGCATCGCGCGCTCGCGGCTGTCGCCGGCGCCGTCCTGCGCCGCGATGGCCGCGAAGATGGCGGCCGCGCGGCCGCTGTCCCCCGCGCGCTCGCGGGCGATTCCTTCGAAATAGAGCGTTTGTCGTCTCGCGTCGGCGGAAAGCGACTCGTCCCCCGCCGCGCCGGCGAGGGCCGCGCACGCGAGAATCGGCCGATCCATGGCGAGATAGACGCGCCCGAGGAGCGACGTCCGCACCGTCTTCGGCGCCGCGCTCCGCGCGATCGCGTCGAGCGCCTCGGCGCCCCGGCCGCGCTCGATGAGCAGTTCGACCAAAAGCTCGATCGCCCCGGCGAAGGCCGGCGCCCCCGCGACTCGGGCGGCGAGTGTCGCGATCATGCGGTCGCCCCAGGCGATATACGATCGTTCGATGCGGGCGTAGACGGGCGACCGGTCGGGCGAGGCGGCGAGCGCCTCGCCGAAGATGCGCGATGCGTGCTCCGTGTGCCCCGCCGCGTGCAGGATCTCGGCGAGCTCCATCGTAAGGTCGAGCGCGTCGGCGCCGCCGAGGACGCCCGCGCCGTATTCGATGAAACGCCGCGCGTCGTCGAGCCGGTCGGCGGCGGCGAGCAGGGCGGCGCCGAACGAGAAGTGTTCGCGGCGCGGCGCGATGCCGATGAGCGCGGTGAGGCGCGAAACGATCTCGTTGACGAGAAGGACGTCGGGATCGGCGAAGGCGCCCAGGACGGAGAACGCCTCCTCGAGGCGTTCCGACGCGATGAGACAGTCGGCCGCGAGGAGCGATTTCGCGGCGGCGAGCCCGTCCGGCCACCGGTGCCGGTTCAGCACGGCGACGACCGCCCCCGCGCGCGAGGAGTCGCGCTCGAACGACGCCCGAAGGCGCGCGAGCGCCTGCCCGTCCGCCCCGGCGCGAGCCAAGAGCGCTCCGTAGTGGAGGAGAAAGCCGCCGTCCTCGCCATGATCGCGGAGGAACGGTTCGACGGCCGCGGCGAGCCTCGCCGCGTCGGACGTCTCGTCGGCCATGAGACGCGCGAGCGCCTCGCGCGAGCGGGCCGGATCGCCCGCGTCGAGATACATCCGGGCGAGCAGGAGATTGGCTTCGATCGCGGCCGGAGAAACGGCGACGATACTCTGCAGGATGTCGTTCACGACGGGGCCGAGGCCGGGGTCGCGCTCGAGGATCGCGGCCAGCAGCGCCGTCGACTTCTCGTGCCGCCCTTCGCGCGCGAGGATGCGCGCGTGGAGAAGGGCGAGATCGGCGTCGTCGGGCGCCTCCGCCCGGACCCGATCGAGCGACGCGGAAATCTCCGCGAGCGACTCGACGGGACCCCTCTCCGCGGAGGCGAACAGGCGGAGCGCCTCGCCGCGGTTTCCCTCGAGCCAGACGATCTCGCCGAGGAGCCCGGCGAAATGCCAGGGCTCGACGCCGAGCGGCAGGAGACGCTCGAGCGTTTGCCGCACGGGGCCGCGATGATCCGGAGAGAGCTCGAGGCACCGCCTGAAGGAGCCGACGGCGTCGCGTTCGCGGGCGAGGAGCGCGAGCGACCGGCCGAGGAGGAAATGCGCCTGCGGCTCGCGCGGATCGCGTTCGACGACGGCGTTGAGCTCCTTCTCGATGCCCCGCGCGTCGGGTTGTTCCGCGTCGAGCGCGGCGGCGAGACAGTTGAGCGCCTCGCCGAAGGCTCCTTCCGCCGCCGCGATCCGCGCGCCGTGGATATGGAGCGTCGCGGACGAGCCCGGCGGGAGCGTCGCGATGGCCCGCTTCAGGATTTCCTTCGCGAGGCTCGTGCGGCGCATCGAGAGCGCCGTCGCGAGCATCGTCTCCCATATCGCGGGGTTCCCCGGTTCGCGCTCGACGAGCCTGTCGAACCGCTGCATGATATCGCGTATCTGGCCCGGATCGAGCTCGAGCGTGCGGCAGAGGTGCCGGGCGGCCTCGGCGAACGATTCCTCGTCGAGATAGAGATGGTAGAGCGCGAGATGGAGCGTGGCGTTGCCGTCGCTCCGACGGATCGCGCCGCGATATATGTCGATGAGGTTCCGGCGGAGTCCGCCGTCGAACATCATGAGCTGATCGAATTCGAATATGGCCCGCTCGATCTCCCCGCAGAAGAGGTGGCCCATGGCCCGCACCATCCGGAGCGGCTGCGAGAGATCTTCCTCGTCCGCCATGGCGTCGAGCATGCCGGCGACGAGGCGCCAGCGCCGTTCGTCGTCGGCCGCGAGCTCGCGGAGCTCGGCGGCGAGCGACTCGTGTTCTTCCCGATTCTCCCGGCAGAACGTCACGACGTGGGGGAGCGCTTCCTCGATCGACCCGCGGCGGAGGGCCATGTCGATCACGGCGGCGACGCCCGGGAGCGTGACGCCGCAGCGGCTCATGATCTCTCCGGCGAGGCGCGAGAGCTCCTCTTCGGGGATGCCGCCGGTCCGACGGAGAGTGCCGAGCGCCTCCTCCGCGCTTTCGCGGTCTCCGAGGCGCGCGCGGAGCTCGGCGAGCAGCATGAGGAGCTTCGGGTCCCCCTCGCGCGGCGGGGCGCCGAGCGCCGAGATCGATGCGACGAGGCCGGGGACCGCCGACGGGTCGGCGTCCGCGGCGATCCGGGCGGCCCGCACGGCGTCGTCGACGCGCCCGCCCGCCGCGTAGAGACGGGCGAGGAGAGCCTCGCCCGGCGCGGTGGGGGCGGCGGATTCCATCCGTTCGAGCCATGCGACGACCGCGTCCGCGCGGGCGGGATCTCGTTCGAGGGATTCCTCGAGCGCGCCGGCCGCGTCCTTCATGAGGCCGAGCGCCGCGGCGGCCTCCGCGTACGCGAATGCGACGCCGCCGAGGGAGAAAACGTCCGCCGGAAGAACCGTGAGCCGCGATACGGTCCGGCGGCAGCGTTCGTCCCGCGCGGGCGGGGCGTCTCCGCCCGCCGCCGGCGGATCCCCGTCGATGTATTCCCGCAGCGCCGCCGCTCCCTCCTCGACGCGTCCCGCGCGGATGAGCGCCTCTCCGGCGAGGAGCGTGCCGTTCGGGAGGGAGGCGAGAACGTCCGCGACCGCTTCGAGTATCCGGTCGACAGGGGGCGCCGGGCGCTCCATGCACTGGAAAAAGCGGGCTTCGGCCTTGTCCGGATGCCCGAGATGCAGCGACGCGAGGCCGAGAGAGAACTTGATCGCGGCGTTTCCCGGCATCTCGCCGTCGAGCCGGACGAGCGCTTCCCCGATGGGGCGCTCGTCGCCGGGAAGGGTTTCGAGAGCGGCGCAGAGCATCGCGGCGGATTTTTCGTACTGCTTCGACTCGCGGTAGAGGATGCCGAGGAGAGCGGCGTTTTCGCCGAAGAGCGCGGAGCGTTCCTGGCCTTCGTTCGCGAGATTGCGCGCGCGCGTCTCGCACCGTTTCAGGAGCTCGCCCAAAAAGGCCTCGGGCGCCGCGTTCACGAGGTCGGCGATCGCTTCGAGATCGCGGCTCTTGAGGTGCACGTCGACCAGAAACGCGCCGACGTGCGTGCTCTTCGAGTGGAAGAAGGCGCTCCGCGCGTACTCCACGATTTCGTCTCGCCGCGAGCCGTGCCGGCGGTGCGCGTTCTTGAGAAGGTTCGCCGCCTGCGGATAGTCGGAGATGTCGAGGGAGGCCTGGATCGCCTCCATCGCGAGACCGTAGTCGTTCGGCCACTTCTCGAGGGCTTCGAGCGCGTGCTGGCGCGCTTTCGAGAGATCCCCGCGTTCGCGGTCCTGCAATATCCTCTTGAGGGCCTTTTCCTGGGTGAGGAAGATCGACCCCGATACGACTTCGCTGATT
>DHHN01000139.1:5110-9099 GCA_002403295.1 bacterium UBP1_UBA4771
CGCGTGGAGGGGATTCGTAAGCCCCTTGTGCCGTTGCAATTTGCGATGACGGCGCTCCTTTGCTGCCACGCCGCCGCGGCGGTTCCGGAGGGCGGAAATGGCGGGACGGTACCTGATCGCGACCGAGATCACCTTCTCCGCCTCGCACGCGCTCCGCGCGTACCGGGGGGATTGCGCCCGCGTGCACGGGCACAACTGGATCGCGCGGGTATGCTACGAGTTCGACGCGCTCGACGACGAGGGGCTCACGATCGATTACCGCGAACTGCGGGCCGCGCTCGAGCGCGTGATCCTGCCGCGGTTCGATCACCGCCACCTGAACGAGGCCGCCCCCTTCGACCGGATCAATCCGACCTCCGAGAACATCGCGGCGGAGATCTTCAGGCTGTGCCGCGCCGAGATCTCCCTCGGGGGCGTTCTCCGCGAAGTCGAGCTCTGGGAATCCCCGACGGACATGGTGCGCTACCGTGAGGACTGACCGTTCATCCGCCGGCGACGCGCTCGTTCTCCTGTCGGGAGGGCTCGACTCGACCGTCGCGCTCGCCATGGCCGCCTCCGGCGGGCCTCGCCCCGTCGCGGCCCTCTTCTTCGACTACGGCCAGCACGCCGCCCGCCGCGAAGCGTCCGCGGCGAGGCGCGTCGCGGCGCATTACGGCTGCGATTTCGAGCGCGTGGCGCTCCCATGGCTCGCCGGCGCGTCGAGCTCGCGTCTCGTCGCGGGAACGGGCGCGACGCCCGCGCGGCGCCGCTCCCGGCTCGGAAAGACGTCCCCGCGAGAGGTATGGGTGGAGAACCGGAACGGCATCTTCATCGCCATCGCCGCGCTCTACGCGGCCGAACGGGGCTGCGCCGCGGTGATCGCGGGCTTCAACCGGGAGGAGGCCCGCGCCTTTCCCGACAACACGGAGGCCTTTCTCCGGCGCACGAACCGCGCGCTCGAGTTCGGCGTGCGAGCGAGGGTCCGCGTGGCGAGTCCGACGATCCGGCTCGCGAAGCGGGAGATCGTCCTGCGCGGGATCGAGCTCGGCGTGCCGTGGCGCCACGTCTGGAGCTGCTACCGGGGAGGGGCGCGGATGTGCGGAACGTGCGAATCCTGTCTTCGTCTGCGGAGGGCCGTCGCGGGAACCGCCGCCGCGAGGCTCGTCCGTTTCGGAAAGAGGTCGGCATGACATCCGAGCTCCTCAGACTCGTCGAAACGGCGTTTCTGCCCGAGCCGCTCGACTACACGGGGGCCGAGCTCAGGAGCCATTTCGTGCGCGAGCGGGGCCGGATCGAATCGGACGGCGTCGTCGCCTTCGTCGGCGCCTGCGCCGTCCGGGGAGAGCGGCTCGTCGATCTCGAGGACGCGGAGGCGGGGGACGAGATCGTCGCGGCGCGGATGCTGCATTTCATCGGCGAGCATTTCCCGTGCGCGCTCCGCGAGGCGAACCTCCGGCTCCGGCTGCTCGTTTCGATCGCCCGGGACGCGCTCGCCGAGGCGGCGCCGTCCGCGCGCGTCCTCCGGCGCGGCGACGATCTCTTCGTCGGCGAGCGAAAGCTGAGCGTCGCCATCTGCACGGCGACCCCGCTCTCGGCCGTCTTTCATTTCGGCGTGAACGACGATCCGCTCGGCGCTCCGGTGCCCGCGATCGGGCTCGCCGAGCTCGGCGTCGACGCGAAATCCTTCGCGCTCGACGTGCTCGAGCGGTACGCCGCCGAATGCGAATCGATCGAGCGGGCGCTTCGCAAGGTGAGGGCGGTTCCGTGACGGGCGGCGCGGCTGGATACGTCCACGAGGTCTTCCGGTCGATTCAGGGCGAGGGTCCCTACGTCGGCGTGCTCCAGGCCTTCGTGAGACTCGCGGGATGCTCGGCGCGATGTCGCTACTGCGACACCGAGGACGCCCGCGGGCGCTCGCCCGCGTGCACCCTCCGCGGCGGCGGCGAGCCGAGGAGCGTTCCGAATCCCGTCTCGGCGGACGAGATCTCGTCATTCGTCCGCGCCCTCGCGAACGCTCCCGGATTCCATTCGGTCAGCCTGACCGGAGGAGAGCCGCTCGAGCAGCCCGATTTCGCGGCCGCGCTCGTCGCGCGCTGCCGCGCGGCGGGGATGCCCGTGTATCTCGAAACGAACGGCCTGTCGATCGAGGGGGCGCGCGCGGTCGCGGGCGAGGTCGACTTCGTCTCCCTCGACATCAAGCTCCCGTCGCTCTGTCCCGGGGCGTCGCTCGAGACGTACCGGGGCGTGCTTCCGTTGTTCGAGGGCGCGCGGCTCTTCTGCAAGATCGTCGTCGCCGAGGGGTTCCTCATGGAGGAGCTCGCCGACGCGGCGCGGATCGTCGCCGAATACGACCGCGGCACGACCGTCGTCATCCAGCCCGCGACGCCGGCGGCCGGCCGCCGCGCGGTCGGGGGGGAAGCGCTTCTCGCGTGTCACGCGCTCGCCTCGACCCATCTCGACGACGTGCGAGTGATACCCCAGTGCCATCGGTGCTTGGAATTGCGGTAGGAATAAAAAAACGCTGCGAGATAGTACGATGCAGGGTCGGGTTCGTGAAGGCGGCGACCATCTCGCAGCGTTCCACGAAACAGCAAGGGCCATACCAAGCGGCGGCCCCCATCGGGGGCCGCCGGCCACAATGCCATGGAGGGCAACGCGTTCACGGCGAAGAGCTTTTTTCGATCCGGCGCGGCGCGATTCCCATGATTTCCCATCATTCCCCGCCCGCTCCCGCCGCGCGGCGCCCCGCTTCGCGCTTTTGCATCGCGGCCGTGCGCTGCTGCACGCCGCGCTCGGCGCGCGGCTCGCGGCGCCTCGAGGAGAAACGCCGAAAAATCGATGCAACTGCCGCGCATTGAGCGAGGTCCGGATTGCGCGGACGGTCCGCGGCGGGGCGGGGGACCCTCAGGGGGGAGCAGAAAAAAACTTGACAAGCATCTTGTCCTAAATTAAAAACTATTATATAGTTGCGAAAGAATGTACCGCATAGGGGTGGGCTCACAACCCTGGATCTTTCCAAGGAGGATGCCAGATGACGAAGGCGGAGATCGTGGAGAACATTTCCAGCAAAACAGGGTTGACGAAGAAAGAGGTCGCCGAGGCGGTCGACAAGTTTCTCATTTGCATCGCGAAGGGGCTCGCCGAGGGAAAGCATTATGAAATACGCGGGTTCGGCACGTTCAAGGTGAAGGCCCGCAAGTCCCGGATGGCCAGGAATCCGAGAACCGGCGACGCGGTGCCCGTTCCCGACCGCAAGGTGCCCGTTTTCAAGGTATCGCGCGAGCTCAAGGAGCTCGTCGCCCAGTCCTGACACCCGGTTCGCGCATATCCACAACCGGTTAACGATCCGCCGCGCCATGGTTCCCCGGGAAGCGGCGGATTTCTTCGCGGCGCCTCCCGCGAGCGCGCACGACGATTATGGAACGGATCATCGATCTCAGAAGCGACACGGTCACGCGGCCCTCGGCGCCCATGCGCGAGGCGATCGCCCGGGCCGAAGTGGGCGACGACGTGCTCGGCGACGATCCGACGGTGAAGCGCCTCGAGGAGCGCATGGCGCGTCTCTTGGGAAAGGCCGCGTCCGTGTACGTGCCGAGCGGCACGATGGCGAACACGCTCGCGCTCCTCTCGCAGACGAGCCCCGGGGACGAGGTCATCCTCGACCGGCGCTGCCACATATTCAATTACGAGGTCGCCGGTGCCTCCGCCATCGGCGGCGTCCAGCTCTATCCCATGGACGGGCCGGCGGGTCTCCTGCCGCTCGCCGAGCTTCCCGCGGCGGTTCGGCCGGCCAACATCCATCATCCCCGGACCGCGCTCGTCGCGGTCGAGAACACGCACAACCGCGCCGGGGGCCGGATCTATCCCATCGAGGAGCTCGAGGCGGTGTCCCGGTTCGCGCGGGAACGCCGGCTGCGCCTCCACATGGACGGCGCGCGCCTCGCGAACGCCGCGGTGAAGACGGGCGTGTCGTTCGAACGCTACGGCTCTCTCGCCGATTCGGTCTCCCT
>DHHN01000139.1:9138-9414 GCA_002403295.1 bacterium UBP1_UBA4771
CGGCGGCGGCATGCGGCAGGCCGGCCTTCTCGCCGCCGCATGTCTCTACGCGCTCGACCACAACGTCGCGCGCCTCGCCGAGGATCATGAACGGGCCGCGCGCATCGGACGGATGATCGAGGAGTCNNCCCGTCGAGACGAACATCGTCATATTCGAGGCGGCCGAGGGGGAGACGGACGCCGCCGGCGTCGACGCGTCGCTGCGCCGGGAAGGCATTCTCGCGCTTCCGTTCGCCGGACGCTATATGCGGATGGTGACCCATCTCGACATACACG
>DHHN01000085.1:0-9158 GCA_002403295.1 bacterium UBP1_UBA4771
ACACGCTCGAGACGATCGCGAAGATCAAGAGGCGGCACCGCGGGCTCCCGCTCATCGCGGGCAACATCGCGACCGCGGAGGCGGCGCGCGATCTCATCAGGCTCGGCGTCGACGCGATCAACGTGGGCATGGGGCCGAGCGCCATCTGCACGACGCGCGTCATCGCCGGAATCGGCGTGCCGCAGCTCACGGCGATCATGGACTGCGCCGCGGTCGCCGCGAAGGCGGGCGTGCCGCTCATCGCCGACGGCGGGATCAAGTATTCGGGCGACGTCGTCAAGGCGCTCGCGGCCGGCGCCGACAGCGTCATGATCGGGAGCCTCTTCGCCGGCACGGACGAGAGCCCGGGCGAAATCGTCTACTACGAGGGCAAGAGCTACAAGATGTACCGCGGCATGGGCTCGATCGAGGCGATGAAGCGCGGATCGAGCGACCGCTATTTCCAGGAAGGCGTCTCGGAGGAGAACAAGCTCGTCGCCGAGGGGATCGAGGGGCGCGTTTCCTACAAGGGGAGCCTCTCGAGCAGCGTATTCCAGCTCATCGGCGGCCTGCGGGCCGGCATGGGATACTGCGGCGTCGGCACGATCGAGCAGCTCAAGAAGAAGGGGCGCTTCATCCGCATCACGGCGGCGGGCCTGCGCGAGAGTCATCCGCACGACATTATCATCACGAAGGAAGCTCCGAACTACCGGGCGAGCTGACGACAACGGGAGCCGGATGGATTCACTCGAAACTCGCGAGCGCCTCGCGCTCCTCGGCGGCCTCGTGGAACGCTTCGGCGTCGACGTCGTGTCGTCGTGTTCCATCGACGACGAGACGAGGGCGCGGTTTCACGGCTCGATCCGAAGCATCGCGTCGCGGCTCGACCACGCGATCCTGCTCGGCATCCGGCTCTCGGCCGAGGTGCTCGATACGATCGAAGGCGCGCCGAACTGGACCTACTACCATCACTACCGGACGGTGAACTTCGCGCTCGATCAGGCGGCGCTGTTCGCGGCGAGGGAGTGCCGGCGGCTCGGCGGCCGGGCCCTGCCGATACCCGCTTCGCAGGTCATGGACTGGGAACGCCTCCTCGGGCATCTCTCGCACCGCGAGCTCGGGGAGCGCGCGGGCGTCGGCTGGCGGGGAAGGAACAATCTCCTCGTGCATCCGGTCCACGGCTCGCAGGTGCGTTACGCCACCGTTCTGACCGATCTCGCCCTGCCGTCGCCCGGCATCGAGCTCGCCGCCGGCGCCGACTGCGGCGATTGCCGCGCGTGCGTCGACGTGTGTCCGGCGGGGGCCATCGCCATGGATCCGCTCGCGTTCGATCTCGACCGCTGCACGGCGCAGGTGAGGCGATTCTCGCGGAGCGAAAAGCTGAACGTCCTCATCTGCGGCATATGCGTGCGGGCATGCCGCGGCGGCGCGTCCGCCGCGCGGGAAGGAATCGCATGAAAGACGCCCTGGCCCGGATCAATCACTCGGTGTGGGAGTTCTCGAAGCTCGTCGCCAAGCATCCCGAGAACTACACGATGCGGGCGGATTTTCTCCGCTATTTCCACGAGAGCCGCCTCTTCGGAGAGCGCCGCGGGAACGTTCCCGAGGACGGGCGGAGCTTTCTCATGCTTCAGGAACGCGAATCCCTCTGCTGCTATCTCCTCCACGGCATCGGCGGATCGCCCTCGGAGATGCGGCCGCTCGGCGAGTATCTCTTCAAGGCCGGCTACACCGTCTACGGCGCCCGGCTCGCGCTCGGCGACGACGGAGCGGGCGTTCTGACCGGCGAGAACGGGAGCCGCCGGTCGGTCCTGCGTCCCTGGCGGCGCGACCGGCGCGGCCGCGCGGGCTACGATTGGGAGCGCTGTCTCGCCGATGCGGACGTCGTGCTGAGCGCTCTTCTGACCTTCTCGCCGAACGTCTACGCCTTCGGCTTCAGTTTCGGCGGCGCCGTCGCCCTCAATCTGCTCCGGGACCGGCCGCTCAAGGGGGCGGTGCTCATCGCGCCGGGTCTCTTCCCGGCGCCCAACGGCCGTTCGGCGCTCTTCTCCGTGATGCGAACCCTCGCGCCGTTCGTCGCGCGGGAGGCGTTTCCGCGCGAGCACGCGCTCCTCGCGTTCGCCGAACGGACGCGCGCCCGGATCGCGGCCGTCGCGCAGCCGGTGCTCGTCATTCAGGCGTCGCGCGACCGCGTCGTATCGCCGCGAAGCCTCCGTTTCATCAAGGAGCGCGCGAAGAATCCGAAGTCGCGCTTCGAGATCGTCGACAGCGCGCGGCATGTGCTCGTCACGGGCGACGAGGCGAAGCGCGTCTATCCCCTCTGCGCCGATTTTCTCAGAGAGATTTGATCCGGTCGAGCGAGCCGACGTCGAAGGCGAAGGACGGATCGAGCCCGCGGAGCGCCCGCACCGCTTCTTCGAGAGATCGCCTGCCTCGCGCCGTCGGACGGGCCCGATAGGCGGAGTACAGGTCGAGAAAGCGGTCGTACGCCTCGGCGAGCCCGACCCGCGTCCGCGCGGGTTCGGCCGCGCGCGCGAGATGGTAGAGCGTGCCGTCCGAGATGCCCCGGACGATGCCGAGATATTCTCCGGCGAGGTGGGAGAGCGCCGCGAGGTATCGCTCGAATCCGCGAGAGAGCTTTCCGAGCACCGCCGATGCGGCGTTGCTCCGCCGGGCGAGCGCCGTCGCGAGAGAGGCCGCGACGGCGTAGTACGTCTTGCCGCGGCCGATGTAAAGGCCGTCCGCCGGCGCGAAACGCCGCGCCGAGCCCGGGCGCCGGCCCCGCGCGTTTCTGAAGACGCCGAGCGCGAGCAGGAGCGTGTCGGCGCTCCGCCGGTACATCTCGTACCGCGCCCGGTCTCCGGAAGCGGCCGCGGCGGCCTCGAAAAGCTCCGCGTCGGCGGGCGCGGGATCCCCGGCGCCGCCCGGGCGCGCCGGCTGGATGCGGGAGGAGAGGAGCTCCGCGAGATAGACGTTTACGTCCTCGTCGAAGAACTCGTGATTCGTCGGATATCCCGCCTCCATGCGGCTGTAGAGAAGCGCATTCATCATGAAATACTGAGCCCGCTCGGGCGATGCGAGCCGCGAGCGGGGAAAGGGCGTATAGACGGTCAAAACGTTCATGGTGCCTGTCCTCGATGCAGCGCGGAATGGACATACGGGTACCGCCGCCGAAGCGAGCAAGGGCCATGCCACGGCAGTTTTCCCTCCCGATCCGCTCCACAACAAGATGCTGCGCGGCAAGGGGTTCTGTGGTATAATGAATCCCATCTCAATCGGAAGCGATTCTGTGACGGAAGTGGTTTCCAGGGGGCAGCCCATGCGGATCGGTTTCTTGCAATTGCGCCCGCGATTCGGCGCGGTCAAGGAAAACGTTCGAAAAGCCGCCGCGCTCCTCGACAAGATGTCGGATGCGATCATCGTTTTGCCGGAGCTTTTCAACACGGGGTATCTGTTCCGGAACGGCTCGGAGCTCGCCGAGCTCGCCGAGAGGGTGCCGGACGGGTACACGACGGTCGAGATGCAGAAGCTCGCGAAGCGCCGCAAACTCACGCTCGTCTTCGGACTGGCGCAGAAACACAAGGGGGCCGTGTACAACTCCGCCGTGTGCGTGACCGCGTCCGGCAAGGTCGAGGCATACCAGAAGGCCCACCTCTTCGACCGCGAGAAGCTCTTCTTCGCTCGAGGGAAAACGCTCAAGGTCGTTCCCGCGGGCGGGGCAAAGCTCGGCCTCATGATCTGTTTCGATTGGATCTTTCCGGAAGCGGCCCGCTCGCTCGCGCTGCAAGGAGCGCAGATCCTCTGCCACCCGGCGAACCTCGTGCTTCCGTACGGGCAGGAGGCGATGCGCACGCGGTGCATCGAGAATCGCGTATTCGCGGTCACGGCGAACCGGATCGGAAGCGAGCGCCGCGGCACCATCTGCCTCACGTTCACCGGCGGCAGCCAGATCGTGAGCCCCACCGGGGAGGTGCTCGCCTCGGCGAGCGACCGCAGCGAATCGCTCCGGGTCATCGACGTGGACATCGGAGTGGCGAACGACAAGAACGTATCGCCGAACAACGACATTTTCGCGGACCGTTCCCCCTCGCTGTATGGCGCGCTCGTGCGCAAGCGCCGCTAGCGGAACCGCTTCGACCGGTCTCCATGGCGCCCCCGCTTTGCCCGGCCCGCGCCGCCGGGACCCGCGTGCAAAACGCGAAGACCGGTGCGCGCAATGCTTCGCCCGTTCCGCCCTTTTTCCCTTTAATTCCCAATAAGACCTTGCCATTGCTCATGTTTGAAGCTTTGCCGCCCCTGGCATAATCCTTGCGAAAATTCGCTCCGACATCGAATTACCTGCACCGGGAATCGACCGGATTCGCATACCCGACTGCCTGGGCCGAAGACGAGAAGGAGAGCAATGGTGAAGAAGAAGACGGCAAAAAAGCGCGTTTCGAAATCGTCGAAACCCGTTCTCACCTCGCCGTGGAAGATCGGATTACTCGTGTCGCTTCTCCTCGTGCTCGTGAGTCTCGGCGTCGGCGGCTACTTCGTGTACACCTACCGCATCCAGCTCTCGTGGATCGCGATCGGACCATCCGGCTGGAGCTTCGATTCGTACGGATTTTTCCGCGAAATGTATCCGCTCGCCGCGGTCGTCACGATCATATCGCTCGTCGCCTATTTCGCCGTCGTCTCCGCGGTCAGGCGCTATCGATGCTACCTCGATTCGGGGCAGGACTATCGCAAGATGATCTCGCTCGCCCAGAGTATCGACGATCTCACGAATCCCGCCGAGATCGCGCGCCTTTCCGCGTACCCGGAGCTCCAGGGCGTGCTCCGAAACTACGGCGACCAGATACGCGAGATATCGCAGGACATCGGGCGCGGGCAGGAGTTGCTCGGTTTCGAAGAGTTCGACGGGGACGTCGAGGCGCTTCTCGGCGATGAGGCGTTGCCGGGAACCGTTCTCGGCTCGAAGCCCTACGCGAAGGCCTTCCGCAGGATCGTGGAGCGCCTCGCGGCGGACCGGGCGAGGATGGACGAGCTCGCGAAGCAGAGCGAGACCGATCGGCGGGCGCTCGGGCGCGCCGCCCTCGCCTGCGGGCGCGTCGTGGAAGCGGCGGGCGGCATCGGCGAGGAGCTCATGGAACTCGCGAAGACGGCGAGCGAGCTCGACCGCGTCGCGAACGAGCTCGACGCGCGTGCCCCGCTGGCCGGTGCGGAACACGGGCCGAAGCCTGATGCGTGGAAGGGCGCCGGAGCGGACGTCGAGGGCGCGGCGAGAAAGCTCGAAGACGGAAAAACATTGCTGCAGGAGCTATCGGACGAGAACAACAGCGTCGCGATCGCCCTCGCGCTCATGGCGGCGCGCGGGCCGGCCGACGGACAGGAGCTCGCGGCCTTCGCCGATCGCGTCCGCATAACGGCGGAACGATTTCACAAACTCGGGGCGGTCGTCGGGCTCGTCGCGAAGCAGCTTCTCGGCGCGTGCTACGCGCTCAAGGAAACCGCGCCTCAGGCCGCCGCGGCGAATCCTCCCGCGGGCCTCGACGATCGTTCGCGCCGCGCGATCGTCGAGATCGCCGGCGAGATAGAACGGCGGAGCGCGAGACTCGGGAACCTGATCTGCAGCCTCGGAAGCGATCTGCACGACGCGCAGGAACTGCTCCAGCGCGATTTCACGAATCAACCCCCGGCGGGGCCGGAAACCCCGACCGCATTTGACGAGCACGTTCCGGCCGCCGAGGCGCCCGCCGCCTCCAAGAGCTCGAGCGACTCCTCGGCCTTCGTCATCGACCGCGGCAGCACGTGGAGCGGCATGCCGGGCACCGCGAGCGAACCGGCGGAGCGGGTCGAAGAACCCCCGGCGGAGATGGACCCGGCGGCGTCGTCGGAACCGGAGAGCGAAACGCCGCCGGCGCAGGAGGAGACGACGAACGCCGCGGATTTCTCGGATATGTCGAGCCTCAGAGACCTGGACGGCGAACGCCCCTCCGGAAAGCGCGCGAGCGTTCCCGAGCCGCGGCCCGCCGAGGAAGAGGGAGCGAGCGGTCAAGAACAGCGACCCGCCGCGGAAGAGCGCGCGGGCGAGCCAACGGCGCCGCCGGCGGCCGAGGGTGGATGGATGGAGATGCCGGGACACCGGTGGCTCAAGATAGACGTGGAGAAGAACGAGCCCGATGATGACCGCGCGGTCGACGTGAAGGTCGAATCGCCGGCGCCGAATGAAGCGCCTCGCCGCGCCGCGGAGCCCGAGGACGGAACGGAAAGCGATCCCATTCACGATCTCGTCGCGCTCGGCGCGGTCGAATACGTCGAAGAAGTCGAAGCGGAGAGATGAGGTGACGCTCGTGACGATTCTGAAAGACGATACGAGACGCCTCTTCGGCGAACAGGTCAACGATCACATCGAGAAGCTCAACGATCTCATGAACCTCTCCGCGGGCGCGGCGTTCGACGAGCGGATCGTCCGCCGGGCGTGTCTCGCGACGAGACTTCTCGAGGGCAGCACTCGCATGCTCGCGTTCGACGCGTGGAGCCGCACGCTGAGAGCGCTCCGGGAGCTCATGGAGCGCGCCGCCGTATCGGGACGGCGCTGGGACGAACAGCTCTCGCAGATCGTCTCGGAGGTGCTCGAGACCGAGGAACAGCTCTCCGCGGAGATTCTGTCGGGAGAGATCGAGGAGGCCGGCAGATCCGAGCGCTTCACGGGGCTCGAACGGGAGATCGAGGTCCTCGCCGGAGAGAGCGAGGAGGCGGTCGCGGCCGAACCGTTCTCGATCGCGCAACCGCAGCGCGCGCCCGAGCCGGATGCCGCGGTTCCGGACGATATGGCGGCGCACGTACCCACATTCTCGCGTCTCCTCGAATGTCTCGGCCGGGTCCGCGATATGTATCAGGAAATGGTCGACAAGCCCGGAAGCGAGCGGCTCTTGAAGGAGATCGAGACGGCGTACGGCGAGAGCGAATTCTTCATGCGCCTCGCGGCGGAAAGCCTGCGCCGGCTCGGGAGAGGCCAGCGGGCGTTCCAGGCGAAAATCGCCTCGGGGGTCGTGCTCGACGGGCTCAAGGATTTCTTCGACAACCAAGCGAGGCTCCGCCGGTGGAACGCCCGGCTCGCGACGCGGAGCGCTGATTTCACGCTCGACGGAGAAATGGCTTCCATGCTCGCGTCGATCCTCGCGAGCTGCACCTTCGATATCTGCAAACGCTACGAGATGCGGGACGACATCACGCTCTCGATCGGCGTCGACCTCCGAAGCGAGGGCTCGTATCTCGTTGCCCGCATACAGGACAACGCCCCCGATTTCCTGTCCGATTCCGAGATCGACCGCGACGACGCCGGGGCGTTCTATCAGTGCCTGCGCGAGGTTCGCCCGCGGCTCGAGAGCGCCGGATCCATCATCTACCTCGAACCCGGCGGCGGGAACGAGGGCCGGTTCGTATTTACGCTTCCGCGGTCGCGCGCGAAAACGGATTATCTCGTCTTTTCCGCGTCGGGGAAGAGATTCGCGGTGCCTCGCCACGCCGTCGATTCGACGCTCGACCTCGCGTCGGTCGAGATGGCTCGCGGCGAGGGGTGCCGCGCCGCCATGCTCTCGGGCACGCGCGTACCGGTCTTCGCGATCGACGAGCTCGTCACCGAGGAGCTCGAAGCGCACGGCGCTCCGGATCGGATTCTCTTCGTCGGCTCGGCCGATCGGCGCGTCGGGGTGTTCGTCGAGGGAGCGGGACGCGTCTTCGAGGCGGTCGCGGAGCAGATCACGGGAGGCTCGTGGGGGTCTCTCGCCGACGGCGTTCTCAATATCGGAGAAGAGGAATTTCCGATCGTCGACGCGCGAAGCGTCATGCGTACGGCGAGCGCGCTTCTCGGAGCCGAAGGCGGTCCGCAGGAGCCGGGATCGTACGCCGACACGGACAAGGTTTGCGAACGGGAGGCAGCGGTTCCGCGTGCATAACGGAGCCGGACCGGTCCCGCGGGCTGGGTCGGGATCGGGCCACCAACACAGAGAGGTGGAAATGTCCAAGCAGCATCAAAATGATTACGGCAGCATCATCATCGGCGGCCACGACGACGCGACCGAGGTGATGACCTCGGTCGAGGCGGCTGAATACCTCAAGATGCACGTCAAGACGGTGTGCCGTCTCGCCAAGGAGAAAAAGATACCCGCAAAGAAGGTTGGGAGCGAGTGGCGGTTCATGCGAAGCGTGCTCGATCGCTGGCTGGCCGAGGAGGAAGAGGTGGTCAAGGCTCTCGAATAGCCGCCGGACCGCCCGAGAGCGACACGATGGTGAAAACGAAGTTCGATAGGATCGATGCCGGCATACCCGGGGTCGCCGCGTTCCGGATCGAGGGGAAGCTCGGATTCCACGAGAACGCCAAGATCCAGCGCCTCGTCGAGGAGTGCATGAAACGCGAGTTCCGCGCGGTGATCGTCGATTTCTCGGAGCTTTCGTCGCTCGGGGGCGGGGTGGCGAAGATTCTACGCGAGTTCAACGAGGCGATCGAAGCGCGCGGGGGACGCGTGAACTTCGTCGTCACGAACGATATCATCGCGCAGTTCCTGCAGGACGGGGCGAAGCCGGTGTTCCTCTACCGGTCCTTCGCCGAGGCGCTCGCCGCGTCCAGGGACGCGGCGCCTTCGGAGAAACCTGCGGCGACCGCTTCCCCGGACGCCCCGCCGGACGATTCGAAGCGCGGCGTCGGGCAACCGGAGAGCGGCGTGATCTGCATGCCGTACGAGACGGCGGACGCGGTCGAGGCGCCCGCCGATCAGGCTCGCGCCGGCATTTCCGCGCTGGCGGCGGAGCGCGGGGGTGACGCGGCCGGCATCATCGGCGAGATATTCGGCGGCGCCGGCGACGCGCCGGGGACCGCGGCCGCGGTACCGGATGCGCGCAAAACGAGGGAACGGGAGGCGCGCGCGGGCTCGGATGCCGCCGTCGCCGATCTCAATCGCCAGCTCAAGCGCCGCATCTTGGAGCTCAGGACTCTCTTTTCGATAAGCTCCGATTTCAACGCGATCCGGGACAGAAAGAAGCTGCTCGACATATTTCTGCTCACCTCGATCGCCGAGGGAGGAGTCGAATCCGCCGCGTTTCTCGAGCACCAGGGAACGTGCTTCAGTCCGATCATGTCGAAGGGGATCGATGCCGAGGCCCTCGCGCGGCTCGAGCTGCCGGCGGGCGCCTGC